>JAFUEI010000056.1 GCA_017464025.1 Paludibacteraceae bacterium
CAGCCACCTCGTTGTAGTACGGGTTGCATGACTCGCGGTGAGTGAAGAACACGTCGGGGTTCTCAGCCATACCGCGCATCACGGGACGCATAGGCGAGAGGGCGCGGTTACGGAATGCCTGCAGAGCCTCCATGTCAACGAGCGGACGGAGGTCTTCCATATCAACGACCTCTACTTTCTGATACTCGTGTGAGGTGCGGAAACCGTCGAAGAAGTTGAGGAACGGCACGCGGCTCTTGATAGTTGCAAGGTGAGCCACACCGGCGAGGTCCATCACTTCCTGTACGGAGCCTTCAGCGAGCATAGCGAAACCGGTCTGGCGGCAAGCCATCACGTCTTGGTGGTCGCCAAAGATACAGAGCACGTGCGAAGCGAGAGTACGAGCCGAAACATGGAACACTGACGGGAGCAGTTCGCCGGCAATCTTGTACATGTTAGGGATCATAAGGAGCAAACCTTGTGAAGCAGTGAAGGTAGTGGTGAGCGCACCGGCTTGCAATGAGCCGTGCACGGCACCTGCGGCACCTGCTTCGGATTGCATCTCCTGAACGAGCACTGTCTCGCCGAACATGTTCTTGCGGCCTTGAGCAGCCCACTCGTCAACATTCTCCGCCATCGGCGACGACGGAGTGATAGGATAGATAGCAGCCACCTCTGTGAACATATACGCGATATGCGCAGCAGCAGCGTTACCATCCATGGTCATGAATTTCTTTTCTTTTGCCATTTTTGTTAAAAGTTTTATTTAATTGTTGAAAGTATATTGTTTGTTTTTTGTATTATCCCCTAAGTCTTTGCAGCCTTTCCCCAAGCATCTCCACATAACCCTGTTTGAGTTCGTCCGTCAGGAATGAACGGCTGATGGTCTGCCGCCAAAGGGGCAAAAACGTATTGAAACGCTCCACTGTTTGCTCTACAAATCTCTCCGTCAGTCCCATACGCTCGGCGGCTTGAATGAAATCTTGCAGGTTTAGTCTTGACTTCTTGCCATTCAAGGTCAGTGCCAATTCTTCTTTATCTTGCGGATTGACCAATGCTGCATTTACAAGGTCGTAGGCAGGTGCAAGCACATATTGCGATTTCGGACAATACAGCGAAAAGTTTTTCAAGTGCATATCGTTATTTCCTGTTATCCAGCAAAACAACAGCAACTCAAAGAAGTTCGTCAAATCCAAACGCGGCACGGACGAGTAGCGGGCAATCATTTTGGCAATCTGCTCATAACTGCTTTTATACTTGTCCTCGGTCTTACGCTCCGACAACTGACACATATCTTCCATCGCTATCTTACTACCTTTGGCATCTCTGTCAAAACGCTTGGTTATATAACCGAGACTCCCGTCTGCAAGGCGGATAAGCGAATGGCGGGCAACAGGCAGTTTGGCATCCTCTGCAAGGTACATTGTCAAATCCTCCACTTCCGGCAACTGTTCATAAACATCGGTTTGCGGTTTGAAGATATATTGTCCCCATAGTCCGACAATGGTAAGCCGTTTGGTGCCTTCATGTTTGGTCAGGTTGAGTGACAGTTTTGCCTGCACGCCTGTCAGAGTGGTTTGCGAGCGGATGATGTCGGCTGCCAAACCATCCATATCCTCACGTGTATAATCCATTAGAGGTGCTGTGGTCATACCGAACATACGGCGAGCGCAAGACGGATGAAAATCCGCCTGTCCTTGCTCTAATTCCCTATAACAGTATAGACACTTGCACATCGCTTTAATCACTTGTATCAACTACACTTACAGCACCTAAACACTCTTTGCAGCACAGAAGCAGCAACCCCATACGGTCAAGACTGGAGACATCACTATTGCGAAGTGCCACGTCCAAAAGCCAGCCTTCAGGTATCAAGCCGTCAAAGAACGGATGCAGTATATTACTGTCGTAGGGTTGGTCTGTCAGTGGCATAGTAAGGCTTATTGGTCGTGCATCAACCGACTGAAGATAGGTCTTGTCGTATGCAAACCAGTAGCCCGTATCTGTTTCTTCCAACCTACCGGCTAAATGCTCGTTGTAATATATATCAGCTTTCCTCATGTTGATTAGGTGTGGCTGTAAGGTTGTAATCAAACAGGTTCAATACCTTATTCACGGAATCCATACGGGCAGTGGTCTTGCCTTGCTCTAACTCACGCAGAAAGGCCAGACTGACACCTGCTTTGCGAGCCGTGTCTTCCTGCGTCAAACCGTATTGCTTGCGCAACGTCTTGATGGTATTTGCCAATTCTGATTTCATCGTTTTATCCACTTTCGTATATACTCTTGCAAAAAAAATATGCCAAGTTACATACGATAATATATAAAATCTAATTCATTAAGTCCGATTATATACGATAATAGTACATTATTTGTGCTTTCAGTATGTTATGTCATTGGATGTCAGCACTTATCATTGACTGCCATATATCGTCTTTCAATCTCCTCCCAGTTGATTATGCTCCACAGGGCTTGCAGGTGTGCGGCACGGCGGTTCTGGTAGTCAAGATAATAGGCATGTTCCCACACGTCCATTGTCAGCAACGGGCGCAGGCCTTTGGTAATCGGGTTTTGTGCATTCTGCTCCTGCGTGATAACTAATTTACCGTCTTTGTCAGCCGACAGCCATACCCAGCCCGAGCCGAATAGGGTTGTACCTTTTTGCTCAAACTCCTGCTTGAAGTTATCGAACGAACCGAAGTCGCGGTTGATGGCTTGAATGATGAAAAGTCCTTGTTCTTTATTCTTTGCTCCTTGCTCCAACTTATTAAACTGCGTAAAATACAAATTATGGTTCAGCACTTGTCCGGTGTTGTTGAATATGGCACCCGACGACTTGCAAACAATCTCCTCAAGCGGCATCGGCTCATATTCCGTACCGGCAATCAGTTTGTTGAGGTTGTCAACGTATGTCTGCAAGTGCTTGCCGTAGTGGAACGACAAGGTCTGTTCGCTTATAACCGGCTGCAACGCCGTAAGTTCGTAGGGGAGAGTAATTAAGGTAAACATAGATAGTTATTGCGGTTTAGTAGTTCTCTGCCAGCAGTTGGAAGTATGCCTGTGCGTGGTGGCAGACGGGGCACTCTTCGGGGGCTTGTTTGCCGACAACGATATGTCCGCAGTTGCTGCATTGCCAGATGCAGTCGCCCTCGCGCGAGAAGACCACCTTGTCTTCTATGTTCTTCAGTAGTTTGCGGTAACGCTCCTCGTGGTGTTTCTCAATGGCACCCACTTGCTCGAACTTCTCGGCAATCTCGTCGAATCCCTCTTCGCGAGCCTCTTGCGCCATGCGGGCATACATATCCGTCCATTCGGCGTTCTCACCCTCGGCTGCAGCAAGCAGGTTCTCCGTAGTCGGACTTACTGAGCCGCCGTTAAGGTACTTGTACCATATCTCGGCATGCTCTTTCTCGTTGGCAGCTGTCTCCTCGAAGATCTTGCTGATTTGTACATAACCGTCTTTCTTGGCTTTGGATGCGAAGAAAGTGTATTTATTGCGAGCCATCGACTCTCCGGCAAACGCTTCCATGAGGTTTTGCTCGGTCTTTGTTCCTTTCAGGTCCTTCATAATCTGTATGTGTTGAGGTTGTGATGCAAGTCAGATATGTGTCTTTTCAAATAGTACGCTCTTGTTCAATACAAAAAGCCGAACAGCCAAAGCGGGATGCGGTTTTGAAGTCCGGTCACGGCGTTTCCTACCGCAGTAAGCCTGAATCCGGCTTTCGAAGAAAGGCGGTCGACCACATTGAAATAGTAGTGCCCGTCCACCAAGAAATGGGCGGAGCGGTCGGAAGCATTCACCTTGTGGCAGGCATGCAGAGCGTTGTAGAAGAACGTCTCGGCCACTACCTGGTCGCTCACATGCCGTGTCGGCAGGGCGTACATCAAGTTGGTGTTCTGCATATACACGCGCTGGGGCTTCTGCGGAAACTGCCGCCCGTCGGGATACAGCAGGTTCAGCAGGCGCGCATCCTTCAGATACTTGATATAGTTCATCACCGTCGCACGCGCCGTATCCACCTCCTCCGAGAGCCGGCTCACATTGAGCGAGCAGGGTGCATCGGAAAGCATCAGATAGAGCAGACTGCGTATTTTCTCCAGATAGGCGATGTCAATCTTGCGGATGAGCAGAATATCCACCTCCAGCATCATGTTCATCGTCTTGAGCAGCGTTTCCGTGAAGTTGCGTTTCTCCAGGAAGAACGGATAGTAGCCGTGATGCAGGTAGTCCGAAAAGTACCATAGCGGATTCACCTCTTGGGCGATGCCAGCCGCTATCTGCTCATGCTCGTCTATTATCTGCCGCAGCGTATAGACGGGAAACGACTTGCCCGCTTGCAGATTCAGATACTCACGGAAAGAGAAGCCCCTCAGATTATACATCTTCACGATTCCGTTCAGGTCGGGGTTCTCGTCGGTCAGACGCATCACGGTGGAACCGCTGAAGACAATATGAAGCGAGGGATAACGTTCGTAACATTCCCGCAGTTCACGCGACCAATAGGGATACTTGAAGGTCTGGTCAAGCAGCAGTGTACGCCCGCCGTTCGCCACAAACTCACCCGCAAATTCCACCAACGTATGCCGCGTGAAATAGAAGTTGTTGAAGTTCACGTACAGACATTCGCGGGACGTACCGAAGCGCTCCTTGGCATACGACAGCAGAAAGGTGGTCTTCCCCACCCCGCGGCAGCCCTTGATGCCTATCAGGCGGTCGCTCCAGTCGATTTCATCCATCAAACGGCGGCGCACACAGGCCTCCGTATGCTCCACCAAATACTTATGCGTCTCGAAAAAAGCCTCCAGCATACTCTCTATCAAGAAGATACCATACCACCGGCAGTATATGCCGCACGAGCGGCCATCGTCTTCTTAATCGGTTGCAAAGATACGACATTTATCTCGTTTTTGCAAAGTGGACTTTACAAATAATAAGCGATAAATGTGGAGAAATTGACGGGCTTTCGTTCGTTGTACGTCATGGTATGGCAGCAAGCAGGTCCTGAAGAGAGGGCATCTGTCTGTCGTCCCATAGCGCTGTGATGACGCCGTATCTGTCTATCATATAGAGCTGCGGGATGCGGGAAGAGGCAAAAAGCGAATACACCTTCCGGTCCGCCTGGGCGCTGTAGGGCATGCTCAGTCCCTGCTCCTGCCAGTATGCCGCCACCTCGTCTTCCTCCTCCTCGCGCGAGATGCAGACCACCTGCACTGACGGTCGTTTCCCGAGGATGGGATCTCCGGTTCCGGCGGTGCGGTAAAAACTGTCGATGACGGGCAGTTCCTGCCGGCAATCCGCACAACCGGTATGGAAGAAGACGATGAGAGCCGGTGCGCCGTGCAGCGACTCGTTGGTGGCAAGCGTGCCGTCGGAAAGTCTGACCGAGAACGCCGGCAACCTGTCCCCTTGCCCGAGGTCTCCCCCCGATGGACGCGGATCGTCAATGCAGCCTGCCAGCAGAAGCGGCAGCAGACTGCAAAGAAGCGCTATCGGGCGGACAAACGGTTTCATGGCGCGGCATTCCATATCCGGACGTTACAGGTTCAGCACCTTCTGACCATAGTCGTTCACGCGGACCACATAGCCCGACTGGTAGTGCAGCGGCGTCTGATACTCGCTATCCTCGGCCGTTGCTGACAGCACAAGCCGTCCGTCGGGGCCGAAGAGCGTGATGCGGTCGCCACGTACAAGTCCGCGCACATAGAGTACACCTTCGTGCACAAATATCACATACTGCCGCTTGCCGTCTTTCACGTTGGGGAAACCGCCGATGCGTAGTTGGAAACGGCTGTTGTCCATGCCGGCAGGCAACACCACCCCGTATTCCTTGTCAAGAAGGTTCACGTAGCGGTTCAGCTTGCGGTCGATAAGCCATACGTAGTCATAGCCTGCAAAGGCTTCCGGCTCAGGCAGCGAGAACGTATAGAGCGAACCGGACGAGGCATTGTCGGCAATGCTGTCACGTGCAGGAATGCTGATGCCGAGTTGCAGGTCGGTTTCCACCGGCGCCGCACCAAGCAGCGAAAGACGCGTGCTGAGGCGCGAGTCGGACAGCCAGAGCTGCGGAACGGCCGCTAACGTCTGCCATTTTATGCCGTCACGGCCCATGCGGTAGGTCACCACGGTGTCGGCCTCCGCGTCGGGATACACATCTAACAGGTCGGCCTGACCGTATGCACTCTTGAGCATGACAAGCGGACGTACGGGAGCCGGCGCTGGTGCCGAAGACTTCACAGGCCGCAGGAAACGCAACGGCTCGGAAGCGCCTAACGTTGCCGTTTGCGTGAAGAACGACTCGCCTAACGCTACCGCCGACGGCGAATCCCACGAACGGGACGTAAATATCTGGTCGTTGGAGAAATCGGCGTAGTCGTAATCACCGTCCGCTTTCATCTTGTAGAACAGGTGCGGGATATTCATCGTATAGAGCCAGTTCTCTTGCTCATAGGTCTTGAAGCTGCCCACGAGCCAGGGTTGTCCCTTCAGGTTCCAGCCCATGTCCTCGGCGCGGGTGAAGTTCAGGCCCGAGCCGTTCTTTCCGGCCGTACGGTGATCGTATTGCGTCAGAGTGACGGTCTTGTAGTCGCTGTTGTCTTCGGTATAGACATATTGTCCGGCTTTTGCCCCCCAGCCGGTGAAGCGGAGCAGCGTGTCCTGTGCGGCATCGAAACGCAGAAGCCAGCCTTCCGTGGCGGCAGGTACGGCAGTGGCCGGCTGCCAGCACGACGACAACTCTTCGGCAAAGCGGTAGTTGTGGGCCGCACGGGCCGTACCGTCATAGGTGAAGCGGCTGAAGGGTACCGGGTTGAGCTGTTGCGTGAGACGGTCGGCCGAGGCATCGAAGGCCACGGAGACGACGCTGTCAGGATGGTTGCGGAAGGGGAAGGCCATCATCGCATACTGCTGGTCGCTGAAGCGCCGACAGGCGGCTACATACGAGAGCTGCACGTCGTTGCCATGTCCGTAGAGCGAGGCGCCTTCCTCAAGCAGCAGATAGCCGGGACGGAACGGATTCTCACCGGTTTCGCTGAAGCAGGGCTCAGCGCCGTCCGTCTCAAGCACTAAATTCGCATTCTCCATCAGATAGACCACCGAGCCGCCGTGCGGATAGCGGTTGCCGCCGTAGTTGGTTGTGTAGGCAGCCCGCTGTACGGCCTCTTCACGGCCGCTGTTGCCTTCCAGCGGATTGGTCAGCGTCGTGGCATAGGCCGTGCGCGAGGCGGGAACACGCCAGGTCTCGAAGCAGCCAAGGTCGATGCGCCCTTCGGTGACGCGCGGATTAGCCATCACGTCCAGGTCGCGGCTGAAATCCACGCCATAGCCGATATGGCTGCTGAAGCCGCCGTTGAGAGCCGCCAGCGCCGTACGCGAGGTATCAGCGGCATCAATGTAGCGGCTGCGCTCATGAAGCTGGTAGCGGAGCGGACGGTATTGCGTCAGATAGGCCGGCAGTGTGTAGGCATTGCCGTCGCTCATATAGGGTGCAAACATACCCGTGAGCGTGTTGCAGTTGCTCAATGCGCCCTCGGTGTCGGAGCTGACCGCCACGGCATCGTCCGCCTCGTTGAGGAACAGACAGTTCACAACGCTGTTGGCCGAGCCGTGCTGTACCACGAGGTTGCGCTGACCGCTGTTGGCGTTGGCCACGGTGTTGTTAAGCAGCAGCGAGCGGCTGCCGCGAACGAAGATGTCGGCCGGTGCGGTGTTGTCGTACACAAGGTTGTTGTAGAACAGGCCGCCGGTGATGCGTACCACGGCATCGGTCTCCGGTTCGGTATAGTCCGACGGAGCGCCAGGGTCGCCCGGATTGTTGCCGGAGCCGCCGCTCAGGAAGTCGTCCTCTATGTCATTGTCGGCCCCCAGCCGCCGAGGAGCACTGCCTGCCGCAGCCCGCGTGTTGCCGGTGACGACGCAGTTGCGCACCACGATGAGCGGGTCTGCCATCGAGAGCGGCGCCTCGTCTGTCGTCTCGCCGGGGTTGCTGACGACGAAGCCGTCAAGCAGGAAGCCCGTGGCAAACGGAGCGGCGCCTTCGTTCGTACGGACCGACGACAGACGGGTGGTGGCCGTGTTGGGAGCCGCCACACCGGCACGCGTGGCACGCACCTGGTTCACATAGCGCTCGCACTCGGCATCCGTATAGCCCGTCTCCGGATTCAGGTAGGCCGTGTCTAAGAAGCCGGTGGCTATGGAGCCGTACAACTGCACGCCGTCGTGCGGAACAATGTGCTCGTCGGCCTGCGCGTCGTACGAGCCCTTCACAAACACGTACGAGCGGCGCGAACGGATGTCGCCGGCATTATGGTTGAGGTAGGTATATATCGCCGCTACGTTGACGGCGTTCTGCAGCTGTCCCTGACCGAAAGCATGCTCCCACGACGAGCCGTTGCCGGCCTGTACGGCCGAGACGGCAGGATCTACATACAGCACACGTTGCAGCACGGCCTGACACTCGTAGGCACCGCGCTCCATGCCGGAGCCTAACAGACGCGGTTTGCTGGCCAAGTCGCTGTCGTTCGCCAACGAATAGACCGCCCCCGTCTTGAAGCCGTTGGCTCGGCGCCAATAGAGTTTCTCACCGGGCGCAGTATCCGGATAGTGGCGGAAGAACACATGATCCCTATAGACTGCCGTATCCGCCATATTCATGGTTTTCATACTCGGATTCAGACGGAAACTGCGCGCCTGCCACTCACTCGGAATAGTGGCATCCACGTCGGGATTCTCAAAGCACGGACCGTCAAATACATCGTTGTTCGCCGTTACCAGCATGTCATTATGACAGGTCGGGTCACCCGCACGGAAACAGCCCCATACGGCATTGTTCGTCATCAGATTTTCTATTCCGGGTTGGGTGTTGTTCGCCGCCTTGTCCCACTGATGCGTATTAAGTACCAGCTGGATGGTCGTATCGTTGCCGAGGTCATCCTGCCAAATGATGGAGTTATGAATCTGGCTGCTGTCCGACTCTAACGTGATGTGTCCGTCGTTGAGGGCGAAGGTGGAGTTCACTATCATCACATTGTTCGGCACGAGGGCAAGGTTGTTCTCACCCGTCACGTTCTCGTAAGTAGGCGCATACACGGGTGCACCGGCATTGGAATGGAACAGCGAGTTGACAATCAGCGAAGAACCGCCTCCGTGCTCTATGCGGACAGCGGGAGAACGCTCTTCCTGAATTTCGGTACGGGCACCGTTGTTCATGAATATACAGTTGGATATCGTGAGCTTCGGTATCTCTTTTACCTTGCCGTCTATCAATGTGCTGTCCGAACGCAGAGCCATGTTGAAGTCCGGGTTGTACACGTCGCTGCCGTATTCGCGTTCATATTGCCGTTGCAAGCGATAATAGATAGCCGCACCACCGCTCTTGCTCATCGCACCCGTACTATGGACCGGCAAATCGCTCTCCGGGTCTTTTGTCGAATAAGGATTGATGAATGTAATGCCGTCGAAGGTGATAGGAATCGCAATGCTGTCAGGTGCGACCGATTCGCCCCTCCAGTTCGCCTGAAGCATCTGGCGGGTCATATTTTCAACAACAACCAACTGGTTAGTCTGCAATCGGTTGATGTCGTTGGGCATTTCCATCACGGTCGGATTCGCATACGGGTCACGCTCCTTCACGTCATATTTGTATCCGCCAAGGAAAGTCAGACTGCTGACCGCATAGTCCTTATCCGCTTCTGCGCTGTCCGGCAACAGCGGCGAGAGCGAGTTGGAAGTGATGACAAACGCACGCCGGTTGTCCAGCACGTTCGTCGGAGAGAAGGCCTCACCATCTTTGCTGAGCAGGCAGACATACTTGTCGTGATTGTTATGCGACGACATCAGGATATCAATAGCGGTCTGCAGATCGGTGGTAGGTGTCTCCCAGCTCAGGCCGTCATGACCGGCGCTCTTCTCGGAGGTCGCCACCCACATCGTGTCTATCTCCTGGCCTTTGATGTTGAGCTGCACATATTGGTACTCATAGATACCCATGTCTATATACACATCCGTCTCTCCTACCTTCGGATTCTTGGAAATACGCAGCATGTTGCCCGATGTGGCATCCTCGTTGACGCCGCGGGAATACGCCATATAGTAGTCGTCCCTGAGCGGCATCGGCGGGTTCGAATGACTCATATAGGCGCCGTACCGCCTCGAAAGGAAATTGTACATCGACATGTACTCAGGGTGAGCGGCATCCTCTGTTGCCAGGAATGTTGCCGAGGGCAGGCCGCGCACCGGATACACGTCCTTCGCTGTTGCTTCGGAATTGATTGCTTGCGCAGCCCTCAACGCCTCCGACGCCAAGTCGTAATGGGTGGTGCCGGTATATTTGGTGATATAATAGGACACCTCGCGCGTCACCTCCTGGCGCAAGTGGCCCCAGCCTTGGTCGGTGGTCTGGTTCATACGCGCCAGCAGCCAGTCGGCATTCTGCATATATCCGTCTATACCGGCCACCAAGGTCGGCTGTACGAAGTTCGGCCCGTCAATGGCATTATTTACACGGTTTATCAGCACGTTGTTGTTGCCATGCACATAGGTGAAAAGGCTGTCATAGTTCTCTACGTAATCACCATTTTCATCCCGTCTGATCCGCACCGGCGTCTGGCGGCTGTCTTTGTATCGTCTGTGCTCCTCACGCGTCATCAGATAGCCGTCTTGGTTCGGTTTCATGCCCGTGGGACCGTAGCCCCGCCGATACGAACAGAAATACAGCCCTTCCATCGAGTCGCCTACTTGCCGCAGCTCCTTCAGCTTGTTGGTCACATCTACATGGAAGGTGTCTTTGGCCGCAAAATGCACATAATACAGGCTGTCGTATTCGTGATACAGCTTCTCGTACCGGTCCCACATCGTACCATCATAATGGAACACACCGGCACGCGACCTCCTGTATTTGAGATTGAAGGCGGCTATAGATTCGTCTGACGGCCCATCGTCAGCATGCTCCAAGTTGCCGATACTCCTCACACTGTCCATCTCAAACACCTCGTTGCCCCAGAAAATGGTGTTGAAAGCAAAGTTCATGGAGTCTGTTTTATGGTAATGGTTGTTGGCAAAGAAGTTATAGATAGACGGATACGCCACCGCCTTGTTTCGCATGAAATGGCAGTTGATCACACGCAGTCGGGATGTCTGGGATGCGGAAATCACGCCGCCAAAACCTTGGCGGGCATCAGCATCAGGAACGGAATCCTCACTGGTGACGTCGATTCGATATAGTCCGCGACGCGCTTCGTTGTTGTCAAACAGGGTGTTGGATATGTTGCAAGTAGCATTGGTGGCAATACAGCCGCCCGCCGTCCACGGGATATACCGCTGGTCTAATTGGGTGACCGGTCCCTGCGAATAGTTCTGCGTGAAGTGGCAGCCGAACATGTATATTCCGCCGTTCGAATAGAGAGCCCCGCCGGTACCCGCCATGTTGTTGGTGAAATAGCAGTTTTCCACCACGATAGGGATGTTGTATTTCGCCGGCTGGGTAACGTTAGGCTGTTGTTCATCCAGGGAATCGTATGACTTCGTCCAGTTTCCGTCCACAAAGATGCCGCCGCCGCGGAAATAGGTCTTTGTCACATAACGATGATTCACCGTATCGCCCGCATCAAGGTGGTTGGCATAACCGCCGTTTATCTGAATACCGTCAAACTCGGTGGTGCGCCCTAAGATAGAGAGGTCTATTTCTTTCGCGAAATTCGCGGTATCGGTCATCGCGATGGCATCCTTTTTCAGGAACATCGGCACGCCTTTCTGAGGTTCGGTAGCATTACTATCGTACTCCTCATTCATTTTGGTGAACTTCAGCGGCTGCGGTCCTACATAGGTGGAGTCGGCATGCATCGTGATGACGTGATAGACGTGGGTGAAATCCTCGCCCGAAACGGCGTTACCCGAAAGGATGGTCTGCCGGTCCAGCTCCCAGGGTTCAATCACGGAGTTCTGGTTGATATCCCGCATCGGACGGTGGTTGTCGTCACGCAGACGGATAGAGTCTAACGAAGAGGAATAAATGCGGTAGGATGTTGCAGCCCCGGACGGCAATTTCACCCGTACATCCACATTATCCTCTGTGCCGTACCACTGCCCGGTGAACTGGTCGTAATAGCCCTCCTGACCATAGTGGTGGTCCTCACGCCGCGAGTTTATACCGCCGATGACGTATATGCCTTCGGGCACGAGGAAGGTGTTGTTGCGCACCTGACCCTGCTCACCGTACGCGTTATGGTACGGATAATACGTCCCCTGCTCTATATACACCTCAAACACGGTGTTACGGTACGCCTCCGGATTCGTTTTGCGCGCGTTAATGATATAGTCGAAGGCATCGCCTAAGCGGTGGAACGGGTTGAGGATACACGACCCCATCTGCCTGTACATGTTGGCCGTATCGTTGGTCAGGATGTTGTCCTGCAGGGCACGCGCCGCCTCGGAGTTCAGCAGGTCGCTGTTCATCACATACAGACGGTGCATCACATATTTCTCATCCACGCTCACCTCAAAAGTCTTGTTCAGCACGCGGGCGCCTATCTCGATAAAGTCGTTTTTCTTAATCACTAACGTATCGGTTCCCCAGCCGAACTTGCGCTCCACACCCCGCACACGCCATGCTGCCCAATGCACACCGGCGATGTCGATGGTGTCGAGCGTCGGGTATAGGGCTCTGGTTTTCTCCCATTCCGTATAGGTCATGCCCGCACGGGCAAGCGTGGAAGACATCTCTATCGGATAATAAAGTAATGCGTTGAACGGGTCCTGTCTATCCCAGCGCACGCCCTCCGTCTCGCGCGCAGAGAGTTCCACATTCGCTTGCCCCTCTATACGCCGGGACTCTACAGCGCTGTAGCTGAACGGATATTCCGAACCCGAAGTAGGGCTGAAGTTGCCCGATATGTTGGCATAGTCATTGGCATTGTTATGCCACAATACGGTGGAGTTGATGCGGGCATAAGTGTTTTCAAACCACATTCCGCCGGCTGTCGTACGCGCTAAATTCTCGCAGATAGTGGAGGTATAGATATGCGCTAACGAATCCGTGCTCTGCGCAGCCGGCGCTTCCACATACATACCGCCGCCCACATCCGCCGTGTTCTTCTTGATAATCGTTCCGCTTACTAACGCATTGGGCTTCAGATACAGACCGCCGCCGTACTCCATGGCCACATTGTTCTGCACCACGCAGTTGCGCACGTGTGCATAGCCCGTCACCACGGCGCCCGCACCGATACGGTCCTCAAGGTCCGGCGAGTTCGCATAGCCGTCCTCGATAAACAGACCATCCACCACCGCACGGTGTTTCTCGCTATCAGCAAGCCGCGACATATATGCCAGCGAGCCGCGAATCGGCTCTTCATCATCCCCCTTGTAAAGGTCTTCTTCCGGCGTAAAGAGGTCGTTGGTGAAAGTCACCACGTGGAAGCACTGTCCCTCTGCACCGGTGGACGAAGTGATTCTGCCGGAAAGCACGGTCCTGTTGGTCAGCGGGTCGCGCTCGTCAACGATATGTGCACCCTCCGTACCTTCTGCCACGATAGCGCCATCCTTCTCATAATGATAGAAGTCGCCCGTATAACCGCCCCTCAGGTGCACACCGTGCGGAACGATGAAGGAGTAGTCCAACGTGTTGTCGTGATAGTTTTTTTCGTTGTGCTTGGTCGAACGGGTCGGTGTGTACCACTCGCCTGCGGTATAGTCGTCGCTCGTTTGGCTTGACATATCGTCACCCTCCAACCATACCTCCACCATCCAACTCTTGTCGGGTTTACCTGCCTTAGCAGTGTCCTTGACCGTGCTGTAGCGCGGAAGAAGCATCAGGCTGTTCTTGTATCGTCCGGCTGCGTCCAGCACTTTCTGCAGTTTCTGCTTGCAGGCTGCATTCTGCGGATGGTCGGCGGAGGCATTGCCGCCGGGGCTCTCGAACGACACATAGTATATCGCCGTACCCGGATGCGTCAGCGTGTCCGGACGGATGTCCGAGGCCGCATTATACTCGTAGGCGCCTATATCCACCTGACAGTCCTGCACACGGTCGGCATACACCACATCGTTCTGCGGCAATGTCACTCCGGCAACAGCATTCATAAACTCCGTGTCGTTAGAAGCCTTATGATTACTATAACGCTTGTACGCAGTTACAGCATCGGTCATCGCACTAACGAAATCTTCCGTTCCCGCATTCACACAACGTATGCCATCCGCTTGACGAAGCGAAAAATCATTGGCAGCGCGTGCTCCCGCTGTATATGCACCATTCACCACATCTGCTGCAAAAGGTGTGTTCGCAGCAGATGGAGCGACACCGTTAAGCACCACATTACTGATACCATATGCATTTGCCACACCTTCGTCTGAATTACCTAATGCACCGAGGAATGCCGTTTTCAGTATGGAGTCCTCAGATTGTACATAACAGTTGATGAACGGTGCCGCATCACTCGTATTTTCAGTTATGTCAACAGCCAATCCGTTGTTGCCGTATATCAGCGTGTTTGCCATCAGCAATTGTGTTCCGGCATTGGTTGCAATACGAACACCGCCAACTTTTTTACCGACATCTCCTGTCGGGTAACCGTTGCCGGAAGATACAGCCGTGGCATTTCCTCTGTTGTAGGCAACTGTATTGTTGTAGAAACGACCAACGCACAAACCCAATCCACCAAAACCATTGGCATAGTTATTGGCAATCAGAGAGTTGAAACAAGTGCCTTCATAGAGGAACAGTCCGCCTGCAAATTCTTGCCTTTGATTATCGGCAGATACGGTTGAAGAACCTTGTGTTGTGGTATTATTCAGTATAAAACATCCTTCAATTGTGGCATTAGAACCATTGCAGAACACGCCGCCGCCCTTTTGTTTTGTACAACCTGCAAAATTGTCGGTAATGATACAGTTTTGCAAGTGGGCGCCTTCATACATACTCACTCCCGCGCCTCCGTCATGCACACTGCTATGGTCATAAATGAAGCCATGCCGGATGGTGAACCCGTTCCAATAAACTTCGTTGTATTCTTTGTAGTTAGGATCATCATAGAGGCGGCTTGAGTTTGTACCCCATGATTTGCGTTCCGGCTTGATTACACGCTCGATGTGAGCCACTTCACCACCGTTCTGACCCTCATTGACAGGGTTTCCCGGACCGATGACGAAAACAGGATTCGTAACATCCGGCATCGTGAGTACTCGCTTTCGGAGTGTGGTGCGGTGCTTGGTGACGGTATAGACTGATTGGCTGACTGTATCTGTTGTCTTTTTGTCAGGAACATCTCTGTCGCTCAAAGTGTCATTTGTATCATATTCAACATATACCATATCATCGCTTAACTTGAACAAATGCAGATTGTTCATAAAGAATTCCCTGCGGTTTGGGTTGCTTCCGCCATAATTTGAAGTATATGAACTCGGAATATTTTCAGGGTCACCACCGGTGTCTGTTCCGTAAGTTGAGTTTGCCGCCTTTGTGTTCCTTACACCGTCTTCTATTTCCAATTGAATTTTCAACTCGCCATCGTTGGCCTGCACAAATTCCAATTCATAACGGAAATGGGCACTTCTGACTGTTCCGCTATTATCTGTCGGAACAACGGTACCAATGCTTTTCAACATCACTTCAGTTGCACTCTGCCCGTTTGCGGCAACCATGCAACTATTGCCGTCTGAATCATAGATTCGGAAAAACATATTGGTGGGTGCAGAGTCTGTAAACTTGTTACGATAGCCACCTGCCATATCAATTTGCAACTTGTATCTGCCTGCCGGTAAGTTAGGAATGGTCTGCCAAACGCGCAGACCCGTCAAAGAGCCGTTACCGACAAACAACCGATGACCTGTAAAAGTGGCATCAGTACCTGTTAGTTGAGTCTCTGTAACGGGGTCATATATATTGACTGTTTTGTTTTTAACATTGTCTCCCGTTTCTATATTTGCTACATAATTAGTTTTTACAGGGTGTGATAAATGCCAGCAATCAAAACCATCTGTTGCAGTGCCAAAAGTATAGTATTTGACAGAATTGACTGTAGTATTGGATGAATTGCTTACCGTGATATTTTCATTGCTTGCATTTTTGAAATCAGGGTATTGAATATATGTTCTTACAATATCGCTTCCACTTTCTCTCACTTGATGATAGTGGTGTACTATACTTCGATTCTTATATTCGTAATTTATTGTCTGTTCGGTATTGGCAACTGAATAGTTGTCGTCCCAAAAACGCACAGAATCAGTGTTGAGAGTAACACTGTCTTTTTTAGGATTGACATCGCTGATTTGCAGGATAGTCTCATAATTACGAGCTGTGAGTTGCGCGTGATCAGCCGATTTTGGGACGATAACCGTAGAAGAATCAGCCATCAGCGCCACGCGTTCAGACAGACCCGGTGCAGCATATACCGAAGCAGGAAAACCACCATATACAGACACGCTATCGCGCATCACATAACCCTTATAGTCCGTATATTTGCCCGCTCCTACCCATACTTGCACCTTCGTGTCGTGATTCGTTTTGTTGAGCGCAGAGGCTTTTTCTACAGCATATTGCAGTCCGCTGATATAGTTTTCATAGCGTTCATTTCTAATAACCAACGAACCGCTTGTTACCATGCCGACCGCCGTTTTTGCTCCTGTGTAGTCATCGTTGAAAGAGAAATTATTGCCATTCCCCGTTACATTGTTTTCATGCATCGGACTCAAGTTGCCTTCTGCACGCCACAAGGCGCGTGACTGACCGGATATTTCACCATACGGATAGAGCGATACATCATACCAGCCGGCAGTAAATCCGGGTGTTGCACTGCCTGCACTTGTTACTGTCGTTATTTCCGATTCGGAAAGTTTGTCGTTTTGAAGCGTATCTCTTTCGCCTTCTCTTTCGCCGTCGTAATAAACATTGACTTCTGTTGTCCAAATTTTGGATCTGTTTGAAACAGATGTTCCGCCTGATGTACTTGCAGTGATATACGCCCTTGCAAAACCGCCTTGATAGCGATTGTCCGTGGTCAGCACGGGTTTCCCCGTCGTGGCATTTATCAAGCGGGTCGTACCGTTTGCCTCGTCCAGCATGTCGCCCTGTGCCGCCACATGGGCCGACAGGCCGCTGTTCATCGCATAGACCGTATTTCCCGCTATCGCATTGTCCCAGCTGCTGCCGTCGCGCTTGCCCGCACCGTCAGGCGTGACATAGAGCACCGTACCGGCAGCAGGCAGGTCCGAATTCTCCAAGGCACCCACATCCGGCGCGCCGCCGTAATCACGCGTTCGCGTATCGCTACGGTCGTAGTTGTTAATATCCGTATAGTAATCC
>JAFUEI010000057.1 GCA_017464025.1 Paludibacteraceae bacterium
CAATCTCTTCGCCCCAACCATTGAACGTGTAAACAGTGCTCTCCGTCATGTAGTCTTCGACAGCAGGTGCACTCGGTACTACATTCCAGTCAACCTGTACGGTCGTGGCTTCACCCTTCACTATCCAGGTGATGTCGTACTGGCGGACGCTCTCCGTGAATTGAGCCGTGTAGGTCTTGTCGCCGCTGACGGCTACAATCTCTTCGCCCCAACCATTGAACGTGTAAACAGTGCTCTCCGTCATGTAGTCTTCTACAGCAGGTGCACTCGGTACTACATTCCAGTCAACCTGTACGGTCGTGGCCTCACCCTTCACAATCCAGGTGATATTGTATTGGTTGATGTTGTACGTGCCGCTGAAGGTCAGGTTCGTGGCAGGCATCGTGGCAGGTTCTGTTGCATCCCAGCCGCTGAACGTGTAACCCGTCTTTTCGGCAGGCGTGTACTTCTCTACTTCTGCATTGTAGTCGTAGGTCTTCACTACATCTTCCTCACCTGCCACCTTATAGGTGATAGTATATTGGTTGATGCTGAACGTAGCATTTACTACGGTGGTGCCGATAATGTTGTCAAAGTCCGCATCCCAGCCTGTGAACGTATAGCCAGCCTTCTCCGGGTCGGCAGGAGCCGTAGCTCCCGCACCGTAGGCAACGGTCTGTACATCCCCGTATGCCTCACCGTCCACGTAGAAGGTGACGGAGTAGCTATTCACGGTTGCATCATACAGCGCCGTATAGGTCTGCGTCTCGCTGACGGTCGCTGGCAGAGCGGGACTCCACTCGCGGAACGTGTAGGTGTATTGCGCCGTAGCGGCCTTCACAGGCGTTGCGGGTGCCGTCAGGGCCGTGCCGCACTCTACATCCTTGCGCACCTCGTTCTCCTCGCCGTTCTGGAAGTCGAAGGTGACGGTGTAGGCCAGTTTCTCGAACGCGGCACTTACCACCACGTCCTCACGACCTACCGTGAAGGTGTAAACACCGTCGGTATGACCGATAGCCGTGCCGTTGGCTGTCAGCGTGCCGGCTGCCAGACCGAAGCAGTCATCGGCCTCGAAGGTAACGGTTATCACCTCGCCCTCGATGGCAGTGGTCTTCGATACCTCGAAACTCTTGACATTCGTTATCTGCTCATCAATGCTGATAGCATACGTCTTTTCGGCCGGTGCTTCCGTCATGGCCAGTGCAACGGCCTCCGTTCCCGACTGACGGATTACTTCCGCCTTGACGGTATAGAGAGCATTTTTCAGAGCCGGAATACCTAACTGATATTTATCGTATATCTTAACCTTTCTCTCACCTATCTTGAGGCTGTCGCCATCCGTGAGTTCAACATCGGTGTAAATCACATATTTGTTGTAGTCTTCGACTGTCGGCAGCGCGGTCATCTCCACAGGCGCTACTGCCTCGCCTTGACTTATCGAAGGAGCTTCCGTCGGGAAGATCTCCGCCTGACCCAAGTAGTCGTTGTAGCGGCCTTTCAGACCTGTCAGAACCGTACCGTTGGGCAAACCTTCCAACTCGCCGCCCATAATTTCCTTGGTGGCATCATAGATGAGAATCCAGCCGGTCTCGTCCTTCACGTAGGTGTTCTGCCCATTGGCGTAGGCCACCGTGAGCGGATTCAAGCGGCGAGCCACTGTCGGCGTGTTCTCGTCGGCGATAAACTCGGCTATCGTCATCGGCGGCAGCTCGGCAAACTCGGCCGTAACTACCACATCGCCCTCCGGCATGAGGAAGCGGCTGTAGTCGGTGGCTACTGTCACGGTGTTCTCACCTTGCTTCACAGAGATGCTCTTCAGCTCATAGCCGGCATCAATAGGATTGAGCGTGAGCGCCACCTCTTCACCTACCTTCGCCGTCAAAGGCTCTATGGTGATATCACCGTTCACCATCTCACCCTTGCTGATGCTGTAGGCAGTCTCTTCCATATATACGGTGAACGACATAACGTAGGCTCGATAACCGCCCTCCGGCGTCGCAATGTTGACAGCCGACAGGTCTGTCTGGCCGTCGTAGGCCACACGCACAGGCACGATGCCGCGGACACCGAAGTCCTTCATATCATATTCGGTCCCGTTCACACTGATGATGCCTTGACCAGCGGTGTTATAAGCCGCAGCATTCACCACCACGGCTGCGGGTTTCACAGTCTGTGCAAGATTCAGCGTGAGTGAACCTATCTTGGAAGAAGCACCTAACTTCAGGCCATAGCCTGCACGGGCTTGATATACGTTGGTTATGTCGCTCAGACTCTCCACCCAATCTGCACCACTGCTGATGATATCATCTATTGTCGTACGCTTGGTGCTGGTGTCGCTCTCTCCACCAGAGTCTTTGAAGGTGATGGTGAACTTGTTGTCCACACTCACTTCACAGGTAGCGGCCGCATTGCCGTCGGTAGAGGCAACCGTGATCGTAGCCGTACCTTTCTGCTTGGCTGTAAGCAGGACAGAACCGTCATTCTGCAGCTCGGCACCCACAATCTCGTCAGCATTGGACGTTACCGTATAGGTAGCGTCATCTGCCTCGTCGGCGTTATCCACCGTCACTCCAAGAATGGCTGTCGTCGTCATGAGCATCTGCTTCTCCGTGGCGGAAAGCGTCAGTCCGCTCACTTTGACAGGAGCCGTGACAGTCAGCGTAACAGGCACATACAAAGTTATCTCGTTCTCTGCATCCTCATCGGCAGCCTCCAGATGGAGCGTAGCGGTATATTCGCCCGCCTCATCGGCAACAAACTCAACGGTAAGGTTGCCGCCCGTTGCAGGCAGCGATACCTTGCCTTCCGTACTGCCGGTAAGCGCGAATGCCACGTGCTCGGAGCTGACAGACGTTATCGTAGCGTCAATGCCGTATTCCGCATTCAGGTTCTCGCCGATGATGCTTATCGTCTGCTCGCCTTCGGCATCCTTCAGCTTCACCGTGCCGAAGTCTATCACTGCCGGCACAGCCGTCAGTTCGGGCTCCGTCTTCTCGACAAAGGCAGCCGTAATCTGCACGTCAGCCTGAGGCATCTGGAAGGTGTACTGCGTCTGGCCCTTCACAATCTCAAGGGCTGTCCCGTTCCAGGCAAGAGAAGTCAACTTGTAGCCGGTAGCAACAGTTACATCAAGCGTTATCTGGGTGCCAGCGGTAGCGGTCGTTGCAGTGGCCTCCACCTTGTTGCCGTTGGCATCGGCCTCAGGAACGGTGATGGTGTATTGTTTCTCCACGGGGTCAGCCGTAAGCACCAGCTCGATGATGTCGTTTCCGCCGCTCACGTAGGGCTTCAATATACCTTCCACGGTATATATGTTGCCGGCGGTCATATCGAGACCTTGTTGGTAAAGCTGTACATCGTCGTAGATGTAGTAGTTGCCGTTTTCGGTCACTTGCACTTCCGTGAACTTCAGATATTCGTTGAAGTTGGCCTCGGTCGGCTTCTCCGTCATCGGTTTGGGCAATACAGCCTCACCTTCGCCGGCAACAGGTATTGTTGTCAGTACCAGCTCGGGCTGAACATAGTCACCGCGCTGATAGCCGGTATATGTACCTTGCAGACCGCTCAATATGGTTCCGTTGACCAGCGTCAAGGCGGACATCTTCTTGTCCTTGTCATAAATCACTATCGAAGCCGTACCGTCGGTTACATATACGTTGGTAGCGCTCTCCACGTAGGTCACCTGTACGTCCTTTATCAAGGTTGCCGTCTCAGGTTTGCTCTCCAAGAACTCGGCTAACGTTACAGGAGCCAGTACACTCAGACTGATGCTGACCGTCTTCTCTATCGTCTCCGTCTTCTTGTCCTGAGCCGTAAGCGTGAGCATTGCCGTATAGGTGCCGGCTGCCGCTGCATTGTAGCTGACGGTCAGCTTGCCTTCGCTCAGGGTTCCTACGGAGAATACATCATCACCTGCGAGGGCAACGGCTATCTCGCCACGCAGATTCTCGCTGCTGATGGTCAGTTCTTCGCTGCCCGTCAGAGCCTCGCCCGTGTAGGTCAGCGTACCGAAGTCAACCTTGGCAGGAGATACCGTGATGCTGCCCGCATTCGGATCGGGAGCCTTAGCATAGAAACCAAGAGCCTGATTCTTAATATTTGTGGCACTGGTTGCATTATAGCAACGGAAATCCTGAGCATTATATACTCCTAAATAACGAGCCATTGTAGCAGCTTTCAGATACGGATTGCCATTGGCATCTTCCTCAAATGTAAAGTACTTGGTATCTCCGGTATTGATGCGTACGCCGTTGTTTGTATTTGTCATTACCAACCATTTGGTTGCATCTCCGTTGGGAGTGAACATATACCCGTTGGTCGCATCTTTGACAACATTCCACAACAGATTAGCAGCTACAGGTGCAGCAATTGTATTATTAACAACCGTAACAGCCGTTGCAGCAGGAGCAGCATTAGAAGCTGCATCATTGCGCATTGCATAAGTACCCGCATAGTCGCCTTCCCTTGTTATCGCTATAACAAACTCCTGACCTTCGGCAATATCGTCAATGTCGGTCAGCACATAGCCGTCGGCTGCAGCTTCACCTACTACGATTGTCACTTGTGCTGTCTTGCCATTGGCAGTGGTAGCCGTGGCAGTGATTTCACCTGCCTTGAGTGCGGTGATATTGCCTTCTGCATCAATGCTTACCACTTCATCCAAACCACTCCACGTAACAGTCTGGTCAGTGGCATCCGAAGGAGTATAGTTCACGGCGATTGTGGTAGTACCATCAACATCCAAATAGATATAGTCTTTGTCGAGCGCGATGGACTCTACTGCTATTGCCGTTGACGAAACCGTCACGGTGCACTCGGCCTTCAGTTCGCTGTTCTCCTGCGAGGCGACAGTGATGACGGTCTGTCCTTCGCCCGTAATGGTCATCAGACCGGTTTGGTCGATGGTAGCTACAGTCGGATTGGACGAGGTCCATTCAACAGCCGGATTGAGAGCATCTGCCGGAGCTACCACAGCCACGAACTGATAGGTAGCTTCATCGGTTGTGAGCGAGAGAGTGGCACCTATGCCGCTCAGCGATACGCTTTGTACGGCAATAGCCTCAAACTCGGCACTAACTGTAACTGCACTTGCGGGCATCGTGAAGGTGTACTTGCCCTCGGTAGCTTCATAAGCCACCGTGTTCTCCGAAGCATCCGTGATAGTAAGCGTGTTAGCCTTCAGCTGATAGTGCTCGGCAGGCGTAACGGTCAGCGTAACCGTAGCCCCCTCCACAACAGCCGTTGCAGGGTCGGCCACGATAGCACCGTTGGTCAGCGTTGCTACCGTCACATCAAACTTCGGCAGCTCCTCGAACTCAAGAGCAAGCGTACCGCTTACAGCAGGCATCGGGAAGGTATAGGTATTCTCCTTGCCTTGAACCGCAGCAAGTGTGACGGATGTTTCACCAACCTTAACAGAAGCAAGATTCAGTTTGTAACCTGCCGAAGGTGTTGCTATCAAAGTAACCTCATCATTTTCAAAGAGGCAGTCAGACGGAGTAGCCGTTACTGCACCATTCGTGTAAGATTCAGCAACCGTAACACTATACGTCGTTCCCGTCTGTGCCACCAACTGATAAACATTGATTGCATGAGGATAGCTTGTACTACTCAAATTGCTCGTAGCGTATGCTTTATATGCGTACGAGGTTGCATTTGTAAAGCCTAAGAAGCGATTACCATTACTATTGTTTTGAATAATAACCGTTTCGTCTGTTTGGAAGGTGAATGACCAGTCGGAACCGCTGGCAGCTGCCGAAACTCCCGTACTACTGGTGTTAGCCAGATACGGATTGTCCTCCAAACTGAGATTCTTCATATAGAATCCTGTTTCAGCAGTTTCCAATGTCCATATATAGGCCGGAATAGTTTCCGAAATATCAATGCACTTGGTCAGGTAAGCATCTGTTGTCTGCACTGCAGAAGAAGACACAGTCGTCATCACATGACCATCCTGCTCAAATACGTACATCTTACCTGCTTCTACCGATGTCACTTTCTGCAACTTATATAAATCTACAGCCGGTGCAGTCTGCTCCCACTTGGCCATATAGGTTATATCTGCCGTGGCGGTAGCATTTGTCAGGTCAACTATCGTTTGTGTTTCGTCAGTCGAGAGATACCAACCAAGGAAGGTGGCGTTCTCTTTCTCAAGGTCAGCCGGAACGGTGATGGTAGCATCTTCTACATACGAAGTGCTTGCAATCTCCGTCTCGCCGTCCATGAAGCGAACCGTGTAAACCGTGGCAGGCGTGAACTCAATCTTATAGAAGCGGAGCAGATTCTCCGTAGTTGCGATAACAACTTCTCCTGCTGCCACTGCCGTAGCCGGTGTGGTACGCTTGGTGGTTCCTACGGCTTCTTCGCCCACTTGTACACCATTGACGGTTACCCAACGATTGCTGTTGCTATTGCCCGTATTGGAATACGTAATAGTCACCATACCGGATACCGTGGTGTTAAACTTCAGCGAGAGCAACTGGGCCGACGTGTTGTTTCCGTTGGTAGGCCGCTGGCCGTTACCCATCAGAGCCGCCGCATTAAAGCCTTCCTTGTAGGTGATGCCTTCTATGTCGGCAAAGTTGAAGTCGGTATTCAGAGCGGGAAGTGTAGTAGCAGTAAGTGTAAGCTGGCTGCCTACAACGTCCGCCCAATCCCATGTCGTCGCCTCGCTTACCGGCTGCAGCTGGGTGGCGGCAGCACGCGTGAAGGTGAGGGTGTAGCTGACGGCGGCCTCGGCACCCGACTCGGGTGTTACCGTGAAGGCTGCCACATTGTCGGTTATCTCAATCGTGCCGACCGTGGCGTTATTGTCGGTGGTCGCAACCACGATGTCTTCCGCAGCAGGCATCGGTTGATAGATGCGGAGCTCATAGGTCTGAGCGGTACCCTCTGTCAGCATCACCTCTGCACCGGCAACCGTAATCGTCTTCAGCGTGGCATCGGTCGATGCGGTCTGGTTGACGGAGAAGCGGATGGTGTAGGTCATCGTATTGCCCGCTTCGGCGGTCACGGTAATGACGGTTGCACCATCAGTAGCAGTATTACCGTTATCGGCTGCCGATGCTTTTTCGTTGTTCTTCTCGTAAGCTATCTCTGGCAGTGTTTCCGTGCCGTAAGACAACTGATAGTCGATCGTGAGCTTGGTAGCGTCCTGCTCATCCACTGCAAAGTCGGCAAGGTCAACAGCCTTATCGCCTATGGTCAGGCTCTTGAGCGTTGCATCGTCAGATAGCACATACGCGGAGAAGAATATCTTGGTCAACTGCAGCGATGCAGCAGGCACGATATAGTGCGTACCGGCTTCCACGGGGATAGTATAGGTCGTCCCCTTCTCGCCGCCCTGCTGGTCAGCGTCCTCCAAGCCTGTAGCATCTTTATCGGCTGCCACATAGAACATTGCATTGTTGTTCGGAATGACATTCAGGTTGACCTTCGCGGCTGTGGTGAACTTCAGGTAGTTGGTTCCCTTTGTGCCGATGGTGACATACGCATTGCTGTTACTATAATACCCTGCACTCTCCAGAATCTCCAACCCCTCATACGTCTGCACCGTCTTGTTCGAACTCAGTCGGCCCTTGTTGAAGTTGAATTCGTAACCTGCCTCACCGGCCATAGGAAGCGCCTCACCGCTCTCCACTGCCTTGATTTGCAAGAACTCCAACTTAGTGGCATTACTGGGTGCGTAGAAATAGATAGAGGTATTGACAGCAGTCTCTATCTGATAGGTAGCCGTGCCGACAGTTTTGCTGATTGCCTTGTAATCGGTGGTGTTCTCAGCCGAATAGTTAGCCATGGTACCGGCTCCATCGCCTGCCTCTTTAATATAGGCAATCGTATAAGCTATATCAGAGCTATTGTTGGCATAGGTAGTTATCTCGAAGGCTGTCTTTGTTGTCTTCACGTCGTAGCGAATCCAGCGGTCGGCATTCTTCATATTGCTGCCTGTCAGGCTTGTATTGCCAGCAGGCACGATACCGTTCACGTAGTTCGGGTCCTCATCGCCCAGAACAGCCAGTTTAGCTGTAGCCTCCTTGCCGGTTTGGAACTCACCGGTAAGCTGATTATCGTTGCCGAACAGGTAGTAGGTGTTCTCGGCGGCGGGAGCTATCTGCGAGAAGCGGAAGGCAGCCGTCACAGTCACAGCCTCGGCCGGCATCGTGAAAGTATATTCCGTCTGTCCATCCACGAGTTCGATAGCTGTGCCGTTGTAGCGGAGTACCGAAGGCAGATAGTCCTCTGCTGCAGCAATGGTGAGCGTAGCCGTCTCCCCGGCTTTTACCCATGCCTCAGCCACGGTTACCGTACCGTTCTGCATCTCGGCTACCGACACCTTATAATAGTCTTTCTCTACTACGGTATAGTGTCCTTTGCCATCCACATCGCCCGTCAGCTTGTACTCTTTCTTGCCCGTCACAGCCAGCACATTGGCCGTCTGCTTCATAGCCTCTGTATTGCCATTGTTGAACAGCACGTTAACGCTGGTCACATCGGCGGGGAAGACGTAGGTAAAGTAGTCGCCCTGACCTTCCTCCAAGTACGAATAGGTCATCTCCTCGCCCGGCCATGTCTCAAAGAGGTTGTCGCTCTCGTTCTGCCATGCCCAGATGCGGGGATTGCCGCTCCACTCGCTTCCGAACCACTCGGAGGGATAGAGCAGATTGACCACGGCTCCCGGATAGTCGGCCGTCTTCACAAGGGTGACAGCGGCGAGATGAGTGGTCTCATTGAAGGTGAAGGTAGCGGTATAGACACCTATACCGTCTTGCGGCAGCGGTTCGCTGAAGTTGCCCGGATCAGCGGCCTCGGGGTCGCCGTACCAAATGTATGAATTCGCTTCGCCGGACGTGATATCCACTACCTTATATTCCATTGCATCGGTGAGCACGATGTTCTCCACAACGGCGGTTATCGTACCTTCCGTCAATTGGAAGCGCGGTGCCGAAGCGGGTGTCCAGCCTGCCAAAGCGGCGTTGCTGCCCGTTACAACATACACTGCATCCGTAAAGACGGGCACATAGGTGGCCGCCGCCGTTACGGTAAAGTCGGTCACTATCGTCTGCTCTTCATCTCCCTGCAGAGCCCAGCCTGCGAAACGCTTCATAGTGGTGGAAGCGGGAGCATCGGGCGGCGTCACCACCGCGCTCTCAGGATAGTTGCCCGTAACAATTGTCTCGCCTTCTGCATCCAAGAAGCTGACCGCATACGTGGTCAGACCCGACAGCACGGTAGCCGTGAAGCTCGACAGGTCAGCTTTCACAACGAAGCGATATTCGGCAGCAGGCAGTTTGTAAGTGTACTCGCCCGCTGTGAGCGCATTGCTCTCCGTCAGCGATGCCTCCGTACCATCAGCAGCCGCACCATAGCGGTTGGCGTTCACCACTGACCAATCGCCGCTGAGGGTAGTGATAAAGCTGAAGAAACCGTATCCTTCATATTCTGTCAAGGTTGCCTCAATGGTGTAGGTGCACGACTCTGCATCGTAAGTAAACTGCGGTGTCTGAGCCGGCGTCCAATTGTGGTCTTTAACATTGCCCAACAGGTAGAGCGAACTTACCGTTGCGGTCTGCCACTCGCCCGTGGACTTGGGGTTGGAAGTATCATTATCCACGTACTCATTGTTGGCATTGCCCCACGCGGTAATGGTATATACTTTTGTCAGGTCATCGGCCAGCGTGGCATCTACGGTCTGGTTCCAGCGGTCGTCCCAGTTGGGTGTGGTGGCCGTATTGTTCAGGCGTACGATGTTGAAGCCATCGATATTGCCAGGCACGGTCACGATGTAGCGGCCAAGGCAGTCCTGCTCTGAGAGGATGGCATTGCCTGCCCAAGCACCGATCTCGCCTATCCAGTACCATACGGCAAACTGTGCATCGCCGGTGTTCCATATATCCGGATTGAAGAGGAAGCTGACGTCAGCCACCGGCGGAGCCGTAAGCTGCAGTTTGCCGAAGCCGGCATCGCCGCCCTTCGCGGTTTGCTCTATCGAAACGATATTGTTCTTGGTGGGGTCCAGCGTCAACGTTGTAGCAACGCCGTTGTTGCCCGTCTTTATCATTTCGTCGGTAACAACACCGTTTACTTTCACTTCCACGGTTCTGTCAGCCACACTGCTGGTAAGCGTGAGTGAGCTTGCAGGCGGAAGGAACAGGTAGAGACGGTTGATACCGGTGGAGATGCGCTTGTTGGTCTGCAACTCTTGTCCTTGGGCAATACGCATTTTTCTTGTATCATCCCAAGGATACAATGCAAAGGCATAAGCCGGCACCTCCGTCAAAGTAATCTCGTCAGCCGTAAAGGTCATAGGAGTAATCTCCTGGGCGATGATGGTGTAGTCCTGATACTTGCCGTCTGCACCGGTGACGCGCAGCAGTTCGCCTTGCATAGCGGCAGTAGCGGTTGATTCGGCATCAACGGATCCTACTCCACCGGCATCCCATTTGGTAAAGGCAGCAGAAACAAAGGTCGGCGCATCTTCACCTGCCATGTAAGGAATAGTGATTGTGTATTGCGTGGCATCAATAGCGCCCTTCAGCCCGTTCGAGAAGACAACCTCGTACAGGTCTTTCGGCGCATCGGCCACCGTAAACTCTATAATATAGGTCTTGGTTGTCGTTTCGTCTTCGGCCGTCACCACATAGCGGAACTCGCAGGGGGCTTCCGTCGGTTCGGTCTTGTCCACCGTTGCACCGGCTGCGGGCGTAACCGTCACGGCAGGCAGTGCCTCGCCGTAGGCCAGCTCATAAGAATAGGTATAAACGCCGGTCTCTGCATCCTCCGCGAAAGCGGTCATCTCAACCGCCGTATTGCCGAGGCTGACAGCCGTGAGAGTAGCGTCGCTGCTCTTGGCCGAAGCATCCACCGTGACGGAGCAGGTTGCCGTGAACGAACCGTCGGCCGTCGTAACCGTAATCGTGGTGGTACCACCTGCTACCGGAGTAACCAGTCCTTCGCTGCTTACGGTGGCTATTGTTTCATCAGCCGAAGTCCACGTCAGCTGCTTGTTGGTGGCATTGGCAGGAGCTATGGTAGCCGTCAGTTGCTCCGAATCGCTCAGACCTGCCAGCGTAATCTCGCTCTTGTCGAGCGTCACACCGGTAACTGCAATAGTCGGATAGGTAAGAGCCAACTCATAGAAACTCGAATTGCTGCTTCCTGCATTTACGCAATATACCACAACGGCATATTCTTGAGATGCATCCAGACTGGCCACCGACAATATTGCCGGATTGCCCGTGCTATGGTCTTGACCTACGATATCACCCAAAGAAGGTTGCTCCGAAACATCATATTCAATCTTATATACATCTATATAATTATCTCTATCGGAATTTCCAGCTGTTAAAGCCTGTACTTGGATACAATTCTTTACACGGAACACATTTATTCGTTCCGAAACAGATTTCAATGTGGAATATCTTACTTTGTCATCCGTTGTATTCCATTCTTTACTACCGCAGAAGACACTCTCCGACGGAGCAGACCATGTTGCAGTAGCCGAATTGGTACCAACCGCCCATGTCTGTTCGGCAGTATAGTAAGCCGCATAAGCAGAGAATACATAGACGTTACCTTTCTGCACGTAACCTTTGGTAGTGTTATTGGCAGTCGTCCATACGTCGCTTGCAAAATCAGGAAGAACCAATGCCGATGCAGGGAGAGTGGTTACATTCTCCTTTACACCGGTTACTGTGCCATGGAAGGTGGCTGCTGTTACCGTGAGCGTGAAAGCTTCTGACGTGGCGTTGCCGAAATCGTTGCTTGCCTTGACAGTATAAACAAACTCGCCCTGTGCAGCAGGCGTAAAGACATAGGTGGCGCTGTTGGCACCCGTTATTTCCTCACCGCCTACATACCACTGCCATGCGGTGGCATTGGCAGCCTCGCAGGTGAGCGTCACCTCTGTTCCTTCCTCTACGGAAGCCGAACCTGAGGTCTCCCCCATCTTTATCACGGCGCTCTCTACGGCGGCCTTGGCATTGACGGTGATGGTCACGGTCTCCTCTACGGCGCAGATGCCGTTGGTCTCATCAGCAGCTTGCGAGGCAGTGATGGTGTATTCACCTGCTGCGGTGGCGGTGAACTTGCCGTCTGCGATGCTGGCATCGGTTGTCACTTCACCATCCTTCTTGATGGTATAAGAAACGGCATTCTCATTGGTAGAAGAGAAAGTGAGAGCCACCTCATCACCAACGTATGCCGTCGCCTCAGCAGAGAAGGTGACGGCAGGAGTGGTGCAATCCGGTCCTGCCTTCAGTGCGATTTCGCATATTTGAGCATTGCTTGTAGTACTGCAATACATATATGCGATGTAATCAGTAGTGACAGACAAGTCCGAAAACAAAAATTCCGTATAAGTATTCCCTACGGATTTGGTTTCTATAGGAGTTTGGTTCGTTCCATCATACGAATACAATGCTACATATACTGTCCTATTTCCTCCAGATGTCACTAAGAACGAAATATCGGTCGCTCCTGTAAAACGTATTGCTTTGGTTCTTGCAGTAGATTGTACAGTTGTAACAGTAGCTGAGTTAAGCGTATAAAACGGAGCAGTAAAACCACTGACATCAGATACGGTTGCACTTGTTGTATTCCATGCTAAAGCCGTAAACCATGTTACCCCGGCATTCCTAATATCAGCATTGGGTTGCATGACAATCCAGCCGTCATCATCTGCCTCCATAAATGTCTGCGAAGACATATCCAAAGAAGTCTCTGGAATGTCAGGCAAGGTCATACCAGAAATCAAGTCAGTCTGGTTGGCCCACGCAGTGGCGAAGCCGACAAGCAGCATCAGCCATAGCGCAAAGAGTTTTTGTTTTTTCATGTTGATTATTGTTTTAAGTTGATATTATAGTTTTATTTCTTCGCTTAAGCATTTCCTTCTTTTAGCAATCAGGCGTATGCGACAGATATTCATACTGTTCCACTCTATACAGACATTGCAGTTTGTCCCATACGTACAGGTATGCCTAATCGGGTGCAAAGATAGGGCTTTTCCTGCAAGAGCTTGCCTACTTTTTGACGGAAGTGAAGTTTTCAGGCAGTCAAATACTCCACATTCGCAGCCCCTTACCCATTCGCACACCTCTTCGCAAGCAATCTCCTCTTCGCACACCTCACCCTTCGCACGTCATCTATACGGACACGAGACGCGCGTGGCAGAAAATTGGTAAACTTCGAGGAGATTCTTCACACGGGCTTCCCATTACCAACACCCTATCTTCTCCCTATGCCGATTTAAGAGAAGAGGCTGAGAATGAACAGGATAGGAGTTTACCACTATTTTCATTGATAATCAGCATTGTAGAGACGCATGACGATGCATCTGACAACAACGTGCAAAGGAAGCAGCGTCGTTTTGCAGAAAAAGGGAATGCGTCAGAAGTTGAGCAGGAAGTCCAAGGCTTCGCGGATCTCGCTGTCGGTGCAGGTTTGGTCGAGCCGGTAGTTGCCCACCTGACGAAGGAGGGTGAAACTGATGCGGTCGGGCGACGGGTTCTTCTTGTCGTGGCGCATGAGGTCCAGGAGGCGGTCGTAATCGCGGCAGCGGCAGGCGGGACGGCCGTAGTGCTCCCTGACGAAAGCCGCGACCTGCGAGAGCGTCTGCTGCGGGAAACCGAGCTTCAGCACAGAGAGATACAGTTCGGCCACGATGCCGTAAGCCACAGCATAGCCGTGCGACAGAACGTCATCTCCGGCAGCGGACGCAGCGGAGAGTTCTTCCAACGCATGACCTATGGTATGTCCGAAGTTAAGCGTCTTGCGGATGCCCTGCTCTTCGGGGTCCTGCTCGACGATGTACTGCTTGATGTCGATGGAGCGCGAGATGAGGTCGGCGAGGAGGGACATGTTCGTCCCTCCAGCGGGGTCTGCCAGGTCTGTGAGCGCCGCCAACGCATTCTCCGAGAGGACGGCCGCCAACTCCAAGGGCGAAGCGATGAGGGCGTGCTTGAGCATCTCGGCATAGCCGGAGAGCAGTTCCCGCACAGGCAGCGACCTGAGAAACGGCGGATATACTATCGTGGCGGCCGGCGGCGCAAAGAGCCCCACCTCGTTCTTCAGACCGCCGTAGTTGATGCCCGTCTTGCCCCCCTGCGCCGCATCGACCATGGCCAGTAGCGTGGTGGGGATGTTCACGTAGGGGATACCCCGCTTGAAGGTGGATGCGGCCATACCGCCGAGGTCGGACAGCACACCACCGCCGAGCACCAACAGCATGGAGCTGCGCGTGGCCCCGCCCGCAATCAGGAAGTCCCAGACACGGCACAGGCCGTCCACACTCTTCGTCTCTTCACCCGCAGGCAAACAGAGGACGTGGTTGTCCGCCAGCGCAAACGTCTGCCTTACGGCAGGCAGACAATGACGGAGCGTGCTTTCATCGCAAAGCAGATAGAGGCGGTCTGCCGTACGGAGACCGGCAGCTTCGCGAAGGGAGAGGTCAAGGTCGGAAGTCATATAGATGGGGAATTGGGGGATTTGGGGAATTGGGGAATCGGTAAGTATCAAGCCTGCTTGTCGTAGGCTTTCAGGATGCGGGTCACAAGGGGGTGGCGCACGATGTCCTTCTCTGAGAAATTGACCACCGAGACGCCTTCCACGCCCTGCAGCACCTCCACGGCATCGCGCAGGCCCGACTTCTGGGCCGCCGGCAGGTCCACCTGCGTCAGGTCGCCCGTCACAATCATCTTGCCGCCGATGCCGAGGCGGGTGAGGAACATCTTTATCTGCTGGATGCTGGTGTTCTGCGCCTCGTCGAGAATGACGACAGCGTTGCCCAATGTCCGGCCGCGCATGAAGGCCAAGGGTGCAATCTGAATGATGCCCTTCTCCATGTATTCGCCGAGCTTCTGTGCGGGCAGCATCTCCTGCAGGGCATCGTAGAGCGGCTGCAGATAAGGGTCGATCTTCTCCTTCATATCGCCCGGCAGGAAGCCCAGTTTCTCGCCGGCCTCCACAGCGGGACGGCTGAGGATGATGCGCTTCACCTCGCGGTTCTTCAGCGCCTTGACGGCAAGGGCAATGGCAGTGTAGGTCTTGCCCGAACCGGCCGGTCCGATGGCAAAGAGTAGGTCGCAGGTGCGGAAGTCGCGCACGAGCTGCTGCTGGTGCTCGGTCCGCGCCAGAATGGGCTTGCCCTGCTGGCCGTACAGGATGAGGTTGTCGGGCTGCTGCTCCTGCGGCCGGTTGCCCTCGATGAGGTCTATCAGCTGGCGCTCGGTGAGGGTGCCGTGGTCGATGCAGAAGGCCTCGGCTCGGCGCAGCGTATCGGCAAAGCGCCTGAGTTCGTCCTCCGGCCCACTGGCCTTCACCTGCGTACCACGGGCAACGATACGCACCTGCGGGAACAGGTTCCTCAGGCAAAGCATATTGCGGTTGTTCACGCCGTAAAACACCTGTGTGTCGAGCGTTTCGTTCAGTGAAATCAGTTCTTCCATTATGAAGAGGGATAGTTGTCAATAAGAGGATTCAGGGTGTCAGCAGTTCACTGTAGGAGGGAATATGGTCCAAGAAAGCGTATCCTTCGTCAGTAACGCGGCAGCACGAGGTGGTTCGGCCGTTGCTCACGATGAAGAAGGGGACCTGCAGACGGCGGTTATAGACGGCCACCTGGTCGAGCACCCGCTGGCCGAGGGGCACCTGCTCCTGTTTGAACTCGATGATGCAGAGGGGCTGCAGGCGGGGGGAGAACACCACCGCATCGCACCGCTTACGGCAGTCGCCCACCGTGATGCTGTGCTCCACGGCCATGCGGCCATGCGGATAGCCCTGACAGGTCTCCAGGCTCCACAGCACCTGCTGGCGCACCCACTCCTCGGGCGTAAGCTTCACCCACCTGCGTCGCCACGGACAAAGGATGCACTCCCTGCCCCTGACGGTCTGTATGCGCGGTTGCCACTCCATCTGCCTGCAAAGTTACAACTTTTCTCTGACTCCGCAAAGATTTGGAACAATTATTGCATATAGTGCAACAGGAATATCCTTCCGTTCAAATTATCCTCCTCTATGAAACAGCAACGCATCCTCTGGGCCGACGACGAGATTGACCTCCTCCGTCCCCACATCATCTTCCTTCAGCAGAAAGGCTACGAGGTACGTACCGCCCTGAGCGGCAACGACGCCATCGAGCTGTGCAGCAACGAGCCGTTCGACATCGTGTTCCTCGACGAGAACATGCCCGGCCTGAGCGGTCTGGAGACGCTGACGGAGATAAAGAACATGCAGCCCGCCCTTCCGGTTGTGATGATAACGAAATCGGAAGAAGAGAGCATCATGGACCAGGCTATCGGCGAGAAGATAGCCGACTACCTCATCAAGCCCGTCAACCCGAGCCAGATACTGCTCTGCCTGAAGAAGCACATTCACCAACGTGCCATCGTGCAGGAGCATACCGACTCCGGCTACCGGCAGGAGTTCTCCGACATCAGCTATATGATTGACACGGCCTCCACCCTTGACGAGTGGATGGCGATACAGCGCACGTTAGTACGCTGGGAGTTGGACCTGCAGAACGCCGAATCGGACATGCAGGAGATGCTGCGCATGCAGCGGCGGCAGGCAGACAGCGCCTTCAGCAAGTTCGTGCAGCGCCAGTACGAGCAATGGATTAACGACCCGCAGCAGCGCCCGCTACTCTCGCCCGACCTCTTCAAGAAGAAACTCTTCCCGATGCTTGACAACGGCGACAAGCTGTTCTTCGTCGTCATCGACAACTTCCGCTATGACCAGTGGAAGACTATCCAGCCGCTGTTAGCGGAGTTCTTCACGGTGACGGACGAGCAGATGTACTGCTCCATCCTGCCCACCGCAACACAGTATGCCCGCAACGCGATCTTCTCAGGCCTGATGCCGCTGCAGATACAGCAGATGTATCCCGACTACTGGGTGGAAGAGGATGACGAGGAGGGCAAGAACCTGCATGAGAAAGAGCTGATACAGACCCAGCTCGACCGGTTCCGCAAACGCTACAGCTACACCTACTACAAGATCAACGAGAGCGACTTCTGCGAGAAAGTCATCCAGAAGCTGCCCGGCATACAGAGTCCGCTGAATGTAGTGGTAATCAACTTCATCGACATGCTTTCCCACTCGCGCACGGAGAGCAAGATGATGCGCGAATTAGCGCACGACGAGGCGGCCTACCGCTCGCTCACGCTCAGCTGGTTCCGCCACTCCCCCACCCTACAACTGCTGCGCCGCATCAGCCAGTTAGGCTACAAGCTGGTGCTCACCACCGACCACGGCACCGTGCACGTGCAGGCCCCCGTGCTGATTATCGGCGACAAGAACACCAACACCAACCTGCGCTACAAAGTGGGCAAGTCGCTCAGCTGCAAATCGAAAGACGTGTTCACGATGGACAACCCGAAGCGCTTCGGCCTGCCGGCACCCAACGTAAGCAGCAGCTACGTCTATTGCACAGGAAGTGACTTCTTCGGCTACCCCAACAACTTCAACTACTACGCGCAATACTACCGCGACACCTTCCAGCACGGAGGCATCTCCATGGAAGAGATGCTGGTGCCGCTCATCACATTGGAACCGAAGTAAGCATCCGGGACAATATCATAAGGGTAGCCTTGAACCAGCGTTCAGGGCTACCCTTATACATGCCAATTCCGGTTTTCGGCCTCAACGCAGGCGCCGGCCGTCGGGAGCAAAGCAACGCCCGTCGGGCAGTACGATCAACAGTCGGCCGTTGTCTATGCGCTTCTGCGCGGCCGGAGCCGTGCCGGCCAGATGTCCGGCCGCCGTGGGAGCACCCTTGTAGGTGCGGTTGATGCCTAACAGGTAGAGGCCGCTGGCAGAGCTGCCGAAAAACAACGTCGATGCCGCACCCGTGTATTCGTAGGTAAGACGGTTTACTTCCAAACCTGTTACCCCTTCAAACTGCTTGAGGTTGTTGTTCCACGTGCCGGCAGCCAGATTGACGGTACGGGCATCCGATTTGCTGGTGCTCAGGCAATAGATGTCGATTGTGCAGGCACCTGTAACGGGGAAACTCACATACCTTCCTGCATTGCTCATGCCTCCGCCCAGCTTGATGGCCGCCGTGAAATCCAGGTCGCCATAGCTGTACGATGCAGCCGTGACCTCCACCGTCTTGGAAGAGGAGGCCGCGATGGTGAGTCCGCGCACCGTCACGTTTGAGGTCAGCGTCCCCAAGGAAGCAATGTCGCTGTCGTCGGCCTTCCATGTCAGGTCGCCTGTAACGGGCGTCACCGGCTGGTCGGGCACGTCGTCGGTGCAGGAGGCCGAAACAGCGCCTTTCGTGTCAACGACAAGGGTAGCCCCTGCACCGCACGTGCTGTTCGTAACAGCCGTTTTGGCGGCCGTATAGCCCAGTGCCGTATAGGTATATGCCGGCACGACCACCGTGCGGTTTGTCACGTTGGTCAGCGCACCGCCCTCATAGTAGGAATTGACGAAACGCACACCGTTCTTTACCGTCGAGGCGTTGAAGTTCTGATAGAAGATATAGCGGGCCGAAGAGAGTTTGCTGAGATAGCATCCCTCCACATAGGCATCCACATTCTCCGGACCAATATAATAGTCGGCAACGGACGATTTCCAGTAACAGTTCAGGAAATGCAGCGAGGCATTGCGGGCTCTTACCATCCGCTGCTTGCAGCCTTCGTCCCACCAGCAGTAGGCCCACGTGAAGTTGTAGGTGCCGTCGGCCGGAGCGTCGGAGGCGCCGGAGCCGAGCAGGTTGCTGAAACGGTGGTCATTGGTCTCGGCTCCCTCCACCGTCTTGGGCGCCTTCAGATAGCGGAAGCGGCACCAAGAGACGGTGATGCTGTCGGTACCGCCCTTGTTGTCGAAGTTGCCGTCAATACCGTCCTGAAAATCGCAGTGGTCCACCCACGCATCGGTGACATCTTCAAAGCAGAGCAGGTCGTTGCCGTTGATGTCGCAGGCGCCGGGGCCGATGAAGGTGAGGTTGCGGATGATGAGGTTGTTTACCCGCCGGAAAAACAAGATTCCCGAATTGTCCTTCGTTTCCTCCAAGCTGGTCAGCGTGACCCCCGGAAGTCCCATCAGCGTCTTGTTGCTCACATCCTTGATGCTGAGTTGCGACGTGAAAGTAAGATTCTTCGTGATGATAACCACGGCGGGGTCTTTCTTCTTCATCGCCGTTTCCAGTTCGTCAACCGAGCTGACCAATACGGGTGTGGCATCGCCTCCGCCCGTGGCAGCGGCGCCATAGCCGAAGGAAGCGGTTAAACAATAAGGGACCTGCACCGCCTCAAGACTGATTGAGAGGAGCAGCAACACAAAAAGGACAGTCTTTCTCATAGAATTGCTTATGATGATTCACAAAAAACGGTACAAAGATACGGCTACTTTCCGGCATGGGCAAGTCCGCGAAGCTCCGCCGCATTTTTTTTGACGATAAGTGGCAATTCTTCCCCCTGCTCCCTTTTGCATGTGGGCGAAAAGCAGTAATTTTGCAGCCCCTTATGTGGATACTGCTTGCCATATTGTCGGCCGTTTGTCTCGGCTTCTACGACGTCAGCAAGAAAGAGGCCCTTCGGACGGGCGATGTGAGCACCGTTCTATGGCTGTCCGTCTGCTTCTCGGCGGCTTTGCTGCTGCCTGTGCTGCTCGTCTCCCGCTTCTGCCCTGACGCCTTGTCGGGCACCCTGCTGTATGTGCCGCCCATCGATGCGCGGGCGCATCTGCTGATAGCGCTGAAGGCAGCCATAGTGCTGAGTTCGTGGTATTTCGCCTACGTGGCGATGAAACATCTGCCCATCACGCTCGTCTCGCCAATGAACGCCACCCGCCCGATGTGGACCCTGATGGGTGCCGTAGCTGTCTTCGGCGAAACGCTCAACCGCTGGCAGTGGGCCGGCATAGCGGTGGCGTTGGTCTCGTTTTTAGCCTTTTCGCTTCTGGAGCGGGGAAAGGAGCGCAAGATGAAGCACAGCCGCCACTTCTACGCGCTGATGCTGGCGGTGCTGTTGGGCTCGGCCAGCGGTCTGTACGACAAATATCTGATGCAGCAGCTCGACCATAACGCGGTGCAGGTGTGGTACACGCTCTATCAGGCACTGCTCTGGACCAGTGTTGTGCTGGGCAGACGCCTCCTGCAGGGCACGCGCATCGCTTTGCCCGCCACGCGCAAGGCGCGGCTCTGGATAGCCGGCATCTCGGTGTTTCTCGTCCTGTCCGATTTCGTCTATCTGCTTGCGCTGTCCTATCCCGACAGCCTGATATCGGTCATCTCCACCGTGCGCCGCAGCGGGGTGGTCATCCCGTTTCTATACGGCAGCCTTGTGCTGCACGACAGCCAGGCCAAAGCCAAAGCCGCCTGCCTTACCGGTCTGCTGCTTGGCATGGCCCTGCTGCTCATCGGCACACTGGCAGGCTGAGAAGCCCTGCATCAGGCGTAGCTGTGCAGTCCGCCGAGAATGAAGTTTACACCGAAATAGGTGAAAAGTACGAAAAGGAAAGCCACGACGCTGTACAGATGGAACACCATCGGCCGGCGCAAGAAGCGCAGCGAGCCGGTGTGTAGCAGGGCGGCATAGACCAGCATCGTGATGAGTGCCCACACCTCTTTGGGGTCCCAGCCCCAGTAGCGTCCCCAACTGATATTGGCCCACACGGCTCCGATGAAGATGCCGATGGTAAGGCAGAACACCGCCGGATAGAGCAACAGCTGACTGATAAGCTGCAACCGCTTTATCTGCGGCGAGGTGCGGTCGTGCAGCCACAAGATACCGGCCGTCAGTCCGTTCAGCATGACAAAGGCCAGCAGGCAGTAGGCCAGCATGATGACCACCACATGAACGGTCAGCAGCGGCGACTGGAGCACTGGCATAAGGTTTGTTATCTGCGGATTGGCACTCGACATCATGCTTACCATCAGCGTCATGCCGCAGACGAGGAAGCCGAAGGGCAGAATCAGTTGCGGCTGAGCAGCAGAATCCGGTCGGGCGGCGCCGAGCGAGAAGACGGTGGTAAGCAGGGCGCTCACCCATGCCAGAAACTGCATTGTCTCATGCCCGTTGCTGAGCGGCACATGCCCGCTTATCATCCAGCGCAGGGCGAGTACGCCGGTCAGGAACACGAAGAGGGCCGCCATCAGTCCCGTGAGCGTGAAGTGCATCCACGTATCGAGCCGCCTGCCGCGCGCCAGCAACAGAGAGCATACGAAGAAGAGCACCAACCCGAGAGTGGCGCATCCCATCGCGAGGGGACGGACGAAGTTGAGACTGTTGTAGAACTTCTCAGCCCGGAAGCGCCATTCGGTCGGCAGACTGTCGGCATGCTGCTGCCATGCACGGATTTTCCGGAGCGACTGCTGCGCCTCGCCGTTGGCATTGCGGGCGATGCAGAGCGACACGTATTCCATCGAACCTTTCACGAACTGCCAGTCCTCGAAGGGCGTGCCCTCAGGCAGGGCGTTCACCCACGAGTACCAGCTACCGTCCACGGGATAGATGCGGAGCATCGAAGCCGTGCACACCATGCTCACAAGGCGGAACTTCTCGTCGGCCGCCCGCGCGTCTTTGTCGCCATTCATGAGTGCCGGCTGCAACTTGTAGCGTCCCGCCCCCGTGAAGTCGTTGAGGCAGGCAAATTTGCCCTCTATACCCAGCGTGCGGCGCGTTGCCTTGCCCTTTATCTTGATGCAAGGTTCCTGTGCCCATTGGTCGTAAAAGAAGAGCCAGCCGCAGAACACCTCCTCAGCCGTCAGGCCGCGATAGGAGGGTTTGCCGCAGAGTTTGACGGTGAAGTCGCGCGCCAGCGTCTGCAGCGGACATACGCGGTCGTTGTAATACACATACAGGTTGCACAGCTCCGCGGCCGTCTGCCGGTTCAGCGTAGGCGGCAGCGCAGCAGCACCGTCAGCAGCCTTCGCTGTCAACGGGGCGATGAACAGCAACACAGCTACAGCCGCCACGGTCTGTCCGCGGAGCTGACGCAACAGCGAACGGAAGCGGGTGCGCTTCTGCAGGAAGAAAAGCAGCATCGAGAGGAGCAGCAGGGCGTAGCCGGTATAGGTGATACCGATGCCCCACGGGTCGTAGCTGACACGGAGCGTAGTGCCCAAGCCGTCGGTGTCGTAGCGCGACTGGTAGAAGCGCCAGTGGCGGTAGCTGAAGATATGATTCATCGACACCTGCCCCTGCGTAGTGAGACCGTTGTCGGTCACCTCCAAACGGCTTATATAGTCCATTGGAGCATGCGTACCCGGATAGTACTCCACGCTGAAATCCGTCAGCCGGATACCGAAGGGGAGCGCCAGCGAGGCCGTGTCAGCCTCCGCATCAGCCGCTGCAGAGGCAGAAGCCTCCGGCAGACGCAGATGCACTTCGCCCTGACGGCCGTAGAGGTGGGTCGTCAGCGCTCCGCCCAGAATCACCACAAAGGAGAAATGCAGCAGAGCTGTTACCCACTGCTTATAGACCCGTTCCGTCAGCAGATACGCCATGCCGCTCAGGGCAGCCCCCGTCCAAAGCACAATCGTCCACGGAGCGGTATATACGTAACGCACGGCGGCATCCGTGCCGAAGAGTTGTTCTACCACACTGCCCGCAATGAGCAGCAGAATAATGACTCCCATCAGGGAAAAACTGAGCGGACGAAGAATACGCATAGGGAAGAAGGTCGAAGGTTAAAACGATAAAAGTTAAAAGCCAAAGGCCGTGAAGCGGGTGACGGCCTTTGACTTTTTATACGGCTTTCGGTGTTGTCACGTCAGATGGCGTTGATGAAGGCTACTACGGCGTCGCGGTCAGCCTTGGGGAGGTTGTAGAACTTCTCCGTCGGATAGTAGGCGTCGCTCTCGGTGCTGTAGCCGTGCCACATGATGGCCTCAATCACGTTTCGGGCACGCGTGTCGTGCATGCGGGCTTCGGAAGCGTCACCCGTGGCCTTGCGGTGCAGACCGCGGCCCCAGAGAGGCGTTGTGCGGCACCAACCGGTGCGGATGTCGTTCTTCATCATCAGCTTGTGCTGCACCATATCGGTGTAGGGCCATATCTTCTGGTTGGGATAGCGGGGCAGTTCGCCGCCCTTGAAGAAGCCGTTGGGGTCGCGGTAGTCGTCCGGACCGGTGGTCCACGACGGACGGTGACAGTAGTCGCAGCCCAGCTCGCTGAAGAGCTCTTTGCCGCGGAGCACCTGCGGGTCGTTGATGTTGCGGGCGGCAGGCACGGCCAGACCACGGTGCCATACCATGAACTGCGTGAACTCGGCATCGGTCATCTCAACCGGCAGGTTCTTGGAGGTGAGGTAGTCGTAGATGTTCTTCTCCATGTCGTCGGTGAACCACTCGGGGTGTTCCTCCTTGGTGGTAATCTGCGAGATATAGGCCTCAAAGCCGTCCTGCACCTCTTTATCCTTGGAGGCTACGGTGGCGTAGATGGTGCCGTTCATATCCAGATAGTGAGACTTGCGGTCGCTGCGGGTCACGTTGGTGATGTTCCAGATGGCGTTGGCGCCGGCAGCATCCTGCAGCGGTCCGCGGGTGAGCGCATAGGTGAAGCGCTTGGGACCCCACTGCGGGTCGTTCTTGTAGTAGCCGCTCTCCTTGAAGCCGCCGTCGTAGAAAGCGGGGTTCAGGCCGTTCTTGAGTTTGCCGTCGGCAGCCTCTTTGTCATACTGGGCGATGATGTCGGCATCGGTGATGGCATCCAGCAGACCGGTGCCATAAATGCCGATGGTGTTCTCCAGCACCGTCACATAGCCTTCGCTCTGCAGCAGAGCCAGTTTCTTCTTGCCATCGGGGTCGTCGGTATATCCCTGGTTGTAGATATACACCGCTTCCTTGGGCAGACGCACCTCGGGATATTGGAGTTCGAAGGCCTCGCCGTCGGGGAAGGGGCTCTTCAGGTTGCTTTCAGGCACAGCCGTACGCCAGGTGACGGTAATCTTCTGCGGGTCGAGCGGGGCCTTGAAGGGGGCTGTACCGAAGAGTTGGGGCATACCGGCCAGCCAAGGCACATAGCCGTTGTCAGCGGGGTCATATACCACAAGAAGGGTGCCGTTGCCCAGGTTGGCGGCATCGTAAGTGCCCTCGTCAACCGACTGTCCGTGGCTGTAACCCGGGTGGCAGTGCTGGCAGGAAGCACGCACATAGATGGGGCCGAGGCCGCCGCGGGTGCCTGCGGGGTTGCTCATAAACGATTTCTCGGCTATCTGGTCGCCCTGGTTGAAGAGCGTCACCTTGCCGGCCTCATCAACAGCCGGTGCGGGCTGCTCGAAGCAGGTGGAGGTAGCCAAGAACGAAGTGCCAAGCTTGCCGCCGGTGTAGTACCACTCCGGCAGGTCGGTCTCAGGTTCGGTACCCGGCTGACCCGAGGGGTTGCAGGACACGAGGCCTATTCCGGCAGCCAATGCTGCGAACAGGAAAATGGTTTGATTTTTCATATCTGCATGTATTAGTTATTAGTATTTATCATCTCCTTTTCTTAAACGGTTGCGGCGGGAGTGCCGAAGCACTCCTGCTGCACCTAATGATTCTGCGTACAAAGGTACAGATAATTACCCACATACGCAAATGAGGCTTGATTTTTACTCTACCGAAGCCAGTTCCTTCAGCACCTCATCGTTGAGGATGGTCTCCAGCTCGGCCAGTTTGGCGATAGCTGCATCGGCTTCCGCGCCGCCGGCCGTCTTGGCGAAGGGCTCGGGGATAGCCTTGATAGCGGCAATAGCTTCGTCAATAGCCTTGCGCACCTTGGCGTCGAGGTCAGGATTCTGTCCTTTCACGAAGGTGGAGATGCTCGCGTTGCCGTCCTTGTTGGTGTAGGCGTTGTACACAGAGGTGATGTTGCCTACGAAGTCGTTCACGGAGTTCAGGCTGTAGGGCGACTCGATGTACTCGCGGTCGCCTTCAGCCTCACCCTTGATACCACGGTTGGGGTTGCCGATCTTGAGGTTGCCCACCTCGGTAACGATATCGATGGCACCGGCAACAATCTCTTCGGCGGCTTCCTGATAGGTCTTGTAGGACGAACCGCCCTTGCCGGCATTGATCATCTGCCAGCCGTAGCCGTCGCCCATCTCGCTGTATTCCACTTCAGCCTCTTCCAGCAGGTCGGCCTTCTGTTTGGTCACGTTGTCCAGACCGGCCCAGCAAGCCTCCAAAGCGGTGGCCTGAACGGCGAGGTCTTGTGCCACAGCGTCGAGATAGACGAGTTGCGGACGCGTGTAGGTGCCTACGGAGTGAGGCTGGCTGGCGTTGCCGTTGTCGGTCAGCTCGAAGAGGTTGTACTCAACGGCATGGTAGCCAAGCAGACCGTAGCCGAGGTTGTTGAGAATATAGTCGGCACCCATATCCTCAATCTCTTTCATCTGGGCCTCGTTGTTGAGCATTGCCACCATGGAGCGCAGGTCAAGCGGCCATGAGTCGATGTGCGGGTCGATGTTGTGGTTGCCGGCAGGGCCGTAGAGGAAAGCCTCGCTCTTCTCCCAGTAGTCACGGCTCTTGTTCCAAGCCTCGCAGGCGGCCTTCACGGTCTCGGCCTTCACGCCACCGTTGTCGAACTCTTCCAGCATTTGGCTGCAATAGTCGCTCATCTCGATGGCATAGTCGGCCATACCCTTATAGGCAGGCACTACTACATCGTTTACGTAAGGAGTCATCACGGCCTGGAGAGCCTTCTCTTTTTTGGACATTTCGTCGGGTTGTGTTCCTGTGTTGCAAGCCGTCATCAGACCGGCTGCCATCACGCCGCAGAGGGCGTAAAAAAGTGTCTTTTTCATATTGTTTGATTTGTTAAATTGAGGATTTGAGGATTTGTTGTATTCTATAACCGGAAGAAGCCGGCATATACGATACCTATCGAAACGGCCGGTTCGTCGTTGTAAATCTTACCGATGGTGCCGTCGTCCAGCACACCCTTGTTGAGGATGGCATAGCCGAACTCCGCCTTCACAGCCACCTCCTTGATGGGGAAATAGTTGATGCCCACCGTTGCCTTGTGGCGGCCGCAATAGCTGTACATCCAGTCTTTTGCGCCGTCAACCAGCAGACGGCTGTCGTAGAAGTCGTAGCGCCCGAACACGTAGAAGCGCATCCGCTTCTCGCGCAACCGCTCGTTGAAGTTGAAGAAGTCGTAGCCTACTTCGGCTCCGGCCGCCAGCGCATCGCTGGCTACGGGTTCGCGGCTGGAGGGCGACGACTTGGTCATACTCAGGTTATAAGCCGTAATCTGCTTCGAGTCGGACAAATGCCCGTAGGTCACCGAGCCGCGTGCCACCCAGTTGTGGTCGTTATAGCAGAAATCGAAACTGCCGAGCGAGACGATGCCCTGCACTTCCTTGAACTTGGTCTTCTCCAGCTCCGTATAGCCCCTGCTGAGGGTGTTGCGGAACGAGTTGCCGCAATAGCCCGAAACAGAGAGCCGCAGCCCCTTGACACCGGTGTAGTCCACGCGGGCCACACCCGCCCAGCAGTTGGCCAACTTGAACTCATACGGGCTGCCTGCGCCGGGTTTGATCCAGTTCTTCTTGTTGAAGCGGTCGGAGTCCAAACCGGGCACGAGCATCAGCTGATAGCGCCACCCCTTGGCCTGTCCCCAGAACGTGAGCGCCACTTCGTGCCACGTGGAAGGCAGGATGGTAAATTCGCCCTCGGGACGATAGACGGTGAAGAACTCGGTGGGTTCATGGTGCGCATTCAGGCCGCCCACCGGGATAATCTGCATACCGGCACGGATGCTGGCATAGGGGTTGAAAGTCTTCTGAATCCAGAACTGCTCCAGCGCCACCTCGCCGCCGCGTTCCACCTCGCTCTCATACTCGCCGCCTTCTTCCTCCTCTTTCTCAAAAGCCGACTCGGTGCCGCCATGTTCAAACTCTATCTCGGTACCCATCGACCAGCCGCGGCCGAAGTCGTAGCCGAGCGAGATGACCACATGCGGCAGGTCCACTTCGCCGTAGTGGTCGCCCTTGTATTTCTCAGGGTTGAAATAGCGCAGATAGTTGTGGGAATACATATTATAGCGTGCCATGGCTTCGCCATACCCACCAATAGTGAGCCTATTGTGAACCCACGACGGACGCTCTTTGCGCGGCTGTACGGCAGGTGCATACTTGGCGGCACTGTCCGCACTGAGGGCAGTAGCACCCGACACGGCATCCACACGGGGAGTGGCTTCCGGACGCGACTCGGCAGCAGCCGCTTTCTGCTCAAGCGCCGCAAGACGTTGCAGAATAGACTGATACTCTTCCTGCGTGAGCGTCACTGCTCCTTCCTGGGCATGCAACGCAAGCGGCAGCAGGGCCGCCATGGAAAGAAGTATAGGAACAAGATATTTCCGAGACATGCGTATTGCTGTTTTTTTACAGCACAAAAGTACGCATACCGCAGAAAACCCGAAATCCCCATTTATGGTGAAATTGCGCTATTCCCAGGCAGCCTGATAGGCCCGCCACTTGCCGATGAGTGCGGCAAAGTCGGGTGCCCAGTCAGAGTCGAAGAACATCCGCTCGCCCGTGCGGGGATGAGTAAAGCCGAGGGTCTTGGCGTGAAGGGCCTGGCGCGGGCAGAGGGAGAAGCAGTTCTGGATATACTGGCGGTATTTCTGCGTAGGCAGTCCTTTGAGAATCTCCATACCGCCGTATTTCTCGTCGGCGAAGAGCGGATGGCCGATATGGCGCATGTGGACGCGTATCTGGTGGGTGCGACCCGTCTCCAGGCGGCACTCCACGAGCGTCACGTACGGGAAGCGCTCCAGCACGTGCCAGTGGGTGACGGCCTCTTTGGCCAGCGGATTGTCCTCGAGGTCCCATACGCGGTAGATGGTGCGGTCGCGGTTGTCGCGGGCCAGCGCTCCGGTGACGGTGCCCGACTCGTCGGGAAACGTGCCCCACACAAGGGCGTTGTAGGTGCGCTCCGTCGTATGCTCGAAAAACTGGTGCGCCAGTTCGGCCTTGGCCTCCGGCGTCTTGGCCACGAGCAGCAGGCCGCTGGTGTCCTTGTCGATACGGTGCACCAGCCCGATGTCGGGGTTGTTCATGTCGAAGGCACTGTTGTCGCGGAAATACCAGGCAAGGGCGTTGAGCAGCGTGCCCGTCCAGTTGCCGTGGCCGGGATGGACCACCAGTCCGGCAGGCTTGTTGACAACCAGCAGGTCGGCATCCTCATATACGATGTCAAGGGGAATCTCTTCCGGCAGGATGGTGTAGTCGCGCGGCTCATGGTCGAGCAGCACCTGCAGCACGTCGCCGGGCTTGGCCTTGTAGTTGCTCTTCACGGCCTTGCCGTTTGCCCATACGTTGCCTGCATCGGCCGCCGTCTGGATGCGGTTGCGCGAAGTGCCGGCCATGTGCTCGGAGAGGTACTTGTCAACGCGCACCGGCGTCTGCCCTTTGTCCACCACACAGCGGAAGCGCTCGAATATATCGTCGGAAAAAGAATCCAAGAGCGAAGCGTGAAGAATCAGTTTTTCAGAAGAAGTCCTCCTCGTCGGAATTGGTGCCGGACGAGAGGGCCTTATGCGGGTCGGCGGAGAGATAGAGGTCGATGCGCGAGCCTTCCACTATCCACTGCCCGCCCGCGGGTTGCTGCCGATAGACGTAGCATACCGTCTCCGCAGGGTCGTCTCCGTCGGCGGTAGCGGCTGCGGCGGCAGGGTCAGAGGGGTCGATGTTGACAGCCCCCACCACTAACCGTGCACCCAGCAGCAGTTCGCGGGCCTCACGGAGGGTCTTGCCCGTCAGGTCGGGCACATACACCTGCTCGGTGCCTTTGCCCTGCCCTACCACCAGCGTCACTCCGCTGCCTTCCGGCAGACGCACACCGGGCTCCAGCGACCCGCCGTCACGGCGCACATCGAGCACGAGGTCGCGGTATTCCGACGGCTCATATACCACCTCGTCCACCTTCAGGCCGAGCGCCTGCAGCGTCGCCTCCGCCTGACGGTAGGAGATGTCGTGCAGGTCGGGAACGGGCACCTGCCTTATGGAGCGGGCATTCATGATGACATAGATGCTGCGCCCCTCTTTCACATGCGCACCGGCAGGCGGGTTCTGCTCCACCACGGTGCCGAGAGGCACCTTCTTGGAATAGGTGGAGTCAATCACCTCCAACCGAAGCCCCTGGGCACGCAGAAGCACTTCCGCTTCGGGCACATAGGAGCCGCAGACGTCGGGCACCTCCGTCTCAATGCCGTGACGGGTGTATTTGCCGAGCCAGAAAAACACGCCGGTCAGCAAAAGCAGCACGATGACGGCAGCTGCCAGCAGCATATAGAGCACAAAGGCCGTATTTGATTTCTTGAAGTCGGACATAGGTGTATCGGATTTCTTATTGCGGTGCAAAGGTACGAATAAATATCCAAAGAGCCAAAAGCAGCACCGACGGCGGCATTCTATAAACACAGACACCGTGCTGAGTGCCAGCACGGTGCCCGATTGGACAGTCAAACTGCAGGATTACTTCAGCAGTTGTCCCTGTGCATTGTAAACATGGCCGTTGCGGATGATGTAGAGCACACCGTTCTGCATCAGTTTCTCCACCTGCATCGTCCCGTTCCCGCCGTCCAGACCGGTAGGCGTCTTGGTGCCCGTGATGTGGGTGAGCTCGCCCAAACGGCAGTCTTCCTGTTTGCCGCCGAGGTTGTCAAGGCAGAAGTAAGCCGGCGTGGACATACCCCATGCGTTGGCCTTGGTGCTACTGAGGGAGAAGGTCAGTTTGTCCACCTCGCCCAGTTTGCTCAGGTCAACCCACTGCCACTTCTCGGCATAGGTCCAGTCGTAGGTCGTATTGCTGTCGCGGAAGTCGGCAAGATAGACGTTCACGGCCTGCTCTGCCTTCACCTCGCCTTTATAGCCTTCTATCGTCAGCAGGAGATAGTCGCCCTCGCCAAAGGGTTTGCCCGTAGAGCCGTCTTCTTCCACCGACTGACCGTCGCCGTTGCGGATAGCATCTATCACGTAGGTGTTGTTGGTAACAGCCATACCGCTTACGGTCTGCGGCTTGGCCAGCGTCACGTAGTCGGCTCCGCCGTAACCCATGTTCCATATCGCATAGTTGTTGCCTTCGGCAGCACCGCCGGCAGCACTGTAATAAGTGGCATCAGGCAGCATCCAGCTGAAGGCCTGTGTGCTGGTTATGTTGGACATACTGAAGGCCGAGAAGTACCACATTCCATAGTCGGAGATGATGGTGTTGAACGTGTAGTCGCCCGAGGTCCATGTGTTTTCGGGACCGGCGGTAAAGTCGGGGTCGTGGGTCCAGGCTGTCTCCTGCTTCAAGGTGCGCTCCTCGAAGGTGGCGGCACCGGTGAGCGGCTTCAAAGCTACGGATGCATGGAGCACGGTGTCGCTGCTGATGCTGCGGACGGTGTCACCCTCTGCGTTGTGGTACCAGCCGAGCACATTGTCGAACCACTTCTCGCCAAGCGTCATTGCTTCCGTGTAGTACACTGCCGTATCCCGTCCCTGCTCGATATAGGTCACGGCAAAGAGCTTGTGGGCAGAACCTGCTACCGGATAGGGGTCAACACCGATTTGCTGGCCGAGACCGGTGATGTGGGCCAGCGTACCGTCGCACATGGCGTCCTGACCCAGCACAACGGTCTTGTTGGCGGCATTGTTCTCGTTGTTGTAACCAAGAGCGGCGTAACCGTTCTCCAGTTTGCCATAGGAAGCCAAGCCGCAGACAGCACCGATAGTGGTAGCCGTCGTCACACTGCCCCAGGCATTGGTCACGCTGCGCATCTGCAGGGCACCGGCATTATACACGTTCTTGATGGTGGTGCTGCCATTGCAGGTGCCTGCTATACCTCCCACAAGACCTGTTCCGCTGACAAACGCCCAGTTGTAGCAGTTGCGAACGGTGTCGGTAGCCACATTGACGGTACCGGCAATACCGCCCGTGTTGGAAGCACCGAAGATATAGCCCTCTACGGTAGCTCCCACAACAGCTGCATTAGCTCCATAGACATAGCCTGCAATACCGGCGGTGTTGTTCTTGTTGGTGTTCACCGTACCAAGGAAGTGGAGGTTCTCCAGACGTCCTGCCTCAACTCCGCCTACGATACCGGCTGCGTGGGTGGTCGTCGAGGTTACATAGCCGTGAACGGTGAGGTTCTTGATAGTACCTTCTTTCAGTTTGCCGAAGAGCGACTGGTAGGTTTTCGTCGCCGCCATATAAAAACCGCTGATGGTGTGGTTCTGTCCGTCGAAGGTGCCGAGGTAGGGTTTGGCGCTGGTGCCTATAGAGGTCCAGTTGTGTCCGCCAAGGTTGAGGTCAGCTGTCAGGACGGCGTTGAGAGCCACAGTGGCGGTGTCGGTGGCCTGTGCAAGCCATGCCAGTTCGGCCGGAGTAGCAATCTGATATACACTGTCCACCATAGTCGGTTCGGTCACGGTGGTACCGTCCCATGCGATGGCGGCAACGGTCATCACGGGCTTCACCACCACGGTGTCGTTCTGCGACATCGAAACGGTGAAGGCACTGTGCAGCGGAGCGTAGCTCGCAGCTTCCACACTGTAGGTAAAGGCTCCGTAGATGACATCGTAGTTGCCGTTGACATCTGCTTCCAGCGTGTCCTGAGCGTCATTCATCACATACGTCTTTGCGCCTTCGGGCAGACCGCTGAAAACAACGGTGTGGTGCTTCAGACCCTCCACCTCGATGCTGACATCGGGCAGGATGCCGAGGTAGGTCTTGTGCGATGGAGCCGCGCCGGAGAACACGCGCCCGTCAATGCGTGAGATGTTACGATGGTTGCCGATGGGGTCGCCAAAACCGTTGATCTGAATGGTGCCGTCCGTAATGTCTGTCTTGCCGGCGGCATCCAAAGGAATAATGTACTTATAGAGTTGTGCACTCTCCACGGCGGCGAAGGTGTACTGTCCGGCCGAGCCATATTCGGACGTACCGGCAGGCACGCCGTTGTAGGCCACGTAGGCCGTCATGTTGTAGATACGCGACAGTTTGTTGTTCGGGTGGAACAGACCGTGATACTGAATAGCTACTTTATCACCGGCACGGAATGCTTCGCCCGGACGGGTGAGGTTGCTGATTTCGCGGGTGCAAGGTTTGGCGGTGATGACCTGATATTCGGCCACACCCTTTGCGTTGAACATCGCCACAATCTGGCGGCCCTCTTTCAGCGTCAGCGTGTAAGAGCCGTCCTCGTTGGCCTTCACTTCCTTATACTCTTTGTAGGTGGCGCTGTTGGTGCCGAAAGTCGGATAGGAGATATACACCTGAGCCACGCCTTCGGGTTTGAAGGTGTATTGGGCTGCGCTGTCTTCGGCCAGATAGTAAATCACGTCGTGCTCGGCATCCAGCGAGTCAGTGGCCAACTTGTGGGTATAGTCGTTCATGCCCTTGTTGGCCCACATGTTGGTCTTGATGCCCGAAGGCTCGTCGCCCACGGTAACGACGAACACGCCGGTGTTCTCCGGCCAGATGGCCGACCAGTCGGCAGGCTTGCCTGCTTCGCCGCCCATATAGGGAGATACTTTGTCCTTGTCAATCTGCGAGGCCTGCATGGCATCGTAGGTGACCAGCACCACGGCCGTGCCTTTGCCCACAGCGCTCAGCGTAACCCACGGGTCGGTAGAGGTGGTGTAACGGTCGAACTTCACAACCGAATTGTCTTCCTCGCCCTTGAGGTTGAACACAGTGTAGTGATAGTCGGGATCCACATACATATTGGCAGTGCTGTTGTTAGTCAGTTGCCATGTACGCAGTGCCAGCACGTCCTTCGTATCGCCCACCTGCATCTTCAGGTGCCCCTGCGGGTTGATGTTGACAAACACGTCGGCCACGTTGAGGTTGCTGTTGGCCTTGATGTCGTGGTTGATGTACTTGGGCGAAAGGGCTTTCAATGTCTCCTCGGTATATACGAGGTCTTCCATACCCAGCACCTGGCTGATAGTGCCCGCCTGCGTGCAGAAGCCCTCGCCCCAGATGCGGTACATGAGGGTTGTGCTGCTGCTCTTGAGATCCATGCCGTAGTGATACACCTTGGTTGCGCCCGACGTAACAACGCTGTCCGGTGCAATCTCCGTAAAGGCCACATAGTCCTTGGTCTTCGTGGCCAACTGTGCGTATGCCGTGGCCGGCAAGGTGATGGTAAAGTCCTTGTGCTGCGGCAGAGCCACCCAGATGGTCGCATTCGAGTTGTGGGTGCGGTTTTCGGTATCCTTCCACTCGATGTAACCCTCTGCTGCACGAGCGGCGGTAGGAGTGGCTACGATGCTGGTCTTGGACCCCTTGAAGACAAGGAAAGTCTTTCTGCCGGCGGTCTTCGAGTCGCCGATAACCGTCTCGTAGGCGTTGCCTTTGGCGTCTTTCAGATTAAGCTCGAGCGTCAGGTCTGTCCCCGGCAAAAAGCCCGTGTTGGAGAAGCCGAGGGTGGCTGTCTGAATGGTGAACTCGCTGTCGCCTTCCACAACGAGCTCGATACTACCGTTCACGGTCTTGCCGTCGGTGTCATAGCCGGTCAGCACGTAGGTGCCGTTGTCAACGGTAAAGGTATAGACTTTGTTTGACGGTGTCCCGACTGCCACAGGCGTAGCCGTAGCTTTGTCGGCAAGCGTCATCGTGGTGCTGACGGTATTCATTGTCACCTTTACGGTGGCGGCATGCATACCCGCTACACTTGCCATCAGAAGGATGGCCGAGAAGAGTAATTTTCTCATGATGAAACGATTTTAGTTATTTTATGGAATGATGATTTTGTATGTCCGTTTGTCGGTCAGTACGATATAGATGCCCCTGCTCAGGTGCAGACCGGTCCCGACAACTGTGCCGTCGGTGCGATATACGCCGCGCAGGGTCTCTCCTGCTTCAAGGCCGGTCAGCGCGGAGGGCTTGTCAGAGAGTGTGAAAGCCTCTATCGTGGTGCGGGCCGATTTGTTGCCTGCCGCATCTTCCGCCTCCACGGCAAAGCAGTAGCGTGTGGCGGGGTCAAGCCCCGTCAGGCGGCAGGAGGTGCCGTTCTTCACGCGCTTCTGCACCTCGCCGTCCACATAGACGCTGTAGCGCACCACACCCACATTGTCGGCGGCGGGCTGCCAGCTCAGCGTCATCGCCCGCAGTTCGGGCTGCGCCGTCAACCCCTCGGGGGCCGAGGGAGCGGTCAGGTCTGCCGTGGTGACTGCCACCGCCGCCTTGTCAGACGTGCCGCCTGCGGAAACGGCCTCCACTGCGAGCCGGTATTCCGTACCGGCCTTCAGACCGCGGAAGACGAACAGCGTGTCGGCCGTCGTACCGGCCGGCGTGTCGTTGCAATACAGTTTATACGATGCCGCACCGGCGGTCTTGTTCCACGTCAGCACCACCGAGTCTTCCGCACCGGCCGTTGCTTTTAGACCTGTAGGCCGCGAGGGCACCTGCTGCTCGGTATAGGGCAGCACCCGCAGCTTGTCCATACAGAAGAACACGGCCGTGTTGGCGCCCCACTTGGCATCTTTGTCGCTGGTCTCCATGGTGAAATACAGGCCGCTCACCGTGCCGAGTACCGTGAGGTCGAGCCACTGCCAGTCGGCCGACTGCACCAAAGCGCCGTTGCGGTATTCCGCCAGCGCAAGGCGCACCTCCGTGCCCGTGGACTCGCCCTGCTCGTTCAGGCCGTGCGCCACCAGGCCGAAATAGTCCCCCTCTTTGGTGAACGCACTGGCAAAGCCGTCGCCGTTCTCGTTGCCGTAGTAGGGCCAGGGGTGGTTGCAGATATATACGCCCACCGCCTTGTGCGGGCGCTTGTCGGTGAAGTCGATGCGCAGACTGTGGTAGGTTGCGTCGAAGGTCTCGTCCCAATAGCCCCAGTAGGCCACCAGATAGGGGGCACCCGCCTTCACGTTGAACGCGTTGTCCAATCCGCCTCCGGCCATACAGCCCCACTGGCGACTGACCCAGCCGTCGGAGTTGCCGGCACTGCCGTAGTTGGCATTGTCGCCCGATGTGCAGAGCGTGAAGCCGTCCCAATAGCCCATGCCGTCGCCCGCATCCAGCGAGCCGGTATGCGAGAAACGGAACAGACCCGCCTCCACGTGCGCGTCGTTGTTATAGGTGTCTTTCCAGCAGCCGTCGGCCGTCTGCGGATAGCCGGACAGGTAGTTGCCAAGGTCGAGCGTAAGGGTGTCGGCTGCACAAAGCGCCAGCGCATAGCCAAGCAGCGGCAGGAGCAGAAGCGTTTTTCTCATAGCTTGATGAACTTGCGGGTTTCACCGTTTGCAGTGCGCAGCAGATACATTCCCTGAGGCAGGCAAGAGCAAGGCAGATACGACGTGCCGGGATTGGTATTGGCAGAAAACAGGGGTTGGCCGGTCCTATCCAGCACTTGCACCTGCTCAGCCACAGAAGATGTATATATCAAGTTGTCGTGTACCAATGTCGTCAGCAGACACAGCCCGCCCTTTCCTTGCTCCATCGGCAGGGCATCTTTGGCAGAGGCGGTGTCGGGCTCGTCGCCGCCCGTCAGATGCAGGTCGGCGGCACCCAGCACCTCGGTGGAGGTCTCGCCCAACCAGCCGCAATACTGCAGCACGCCGGTATAGACCTTCACGAAGTGGATGCCGGGCAGTTCAACGGACTGACCCGTGCTGTCCACCGCCCATTCGATGTTCAGCTTCGAGGCCACGGTGCCGTTGGGCTGGTTGTCGGCATAGCCGTAGCGGTAGGCATACTGCACGTAGTAGGAGCCGTTGCCGCTCTCGTCGGTATAGTTGTCAGGCAGGCGCGTGCCTGAGAACACCAAGGAGTCCGCATCGCTCCAGAGCGGCCAGTAGGACTGCGTGTGCGAACTGTTGCGGCTGACGTAGCCTGTTCCGCCCTCGGAGTCGCGCCAACGTATGTAGGTAGTATCGGTCAGGTATTTGTAATCGTTGTCAGGCGTAGCCGTATGATCGGCCGGCGTGCGGTAGTAGGTCACGGTGTAGTGGTGGCGGGTGGCGGGGTTGTCATATTCCGAACCTGCCAGCTCATACCACGGGTCGTCAGGTTTGCCGTTGGCATTGCTGTCGTAGCTCACCATGACGATGCCCGGCTCGCTGCTGCCGCCCTGCCCCTGCTTGTCGGGATTGGGATTGCTGTTGGCCACAAAGGCGTTGCCGAGCACCTGCAGGTCCATGAGGCCGGACCGGTTCTCCACCATGTGGTCGAAGCCGAAGACGACGTAACCTCCCCATGAGCCGAGGCTTATCATCACCTGGGCATCGTCGGCCAGACACTCGTCGGCCTTGACGCGCATCATCGATGGCGAGTCGTCTTCTTCATATTCGGGCAACTCATTGACAAACTGGCCCGGAGCCGGGCAATACTCCCACACGCGGGCGATGTAGGGCGAGTCGGCGGCGGCCGAAACAGCCGCACCGATGCACAGCAACAGCAAAGCCGCTCTGCGCACAGCATAGCAACACAACATGGATCGTTTGTTTTTGAACGTTGTATGTCTCATCCTGCCTGCCCCAGTCCGCGAGGGCGTGTTAGCATTTAACCATCAGGCAGGTCTTCCGGCTTGTCTCCCCTGTTTCGTGCCTTCCCACCTGCGGTAACAAGCAGTGGCAAAAAGATTTCCGAAACACGGTTAGTAAGACTTACGGCTGCGGGACAGCGAATGATTCGCACATTCTTCCCTTTTAATTGTCACCCGCCGGCGGCGGGCAACAAACCATAACGGCACAACTCTTCTGAATTGCGCTGCGAAGGTAGTGTTTTTTCTCGACATGTGCAAGTATTTGGGCAAAAAAGTACGCATGAGTCCGTATTTTGCTTGCGTATTCGGATTTTTTGTTGTCCCTCTGTCCGTAGGCGCACATCGAAGTCTTCCACGGCATGAACCACGGGCAACTCCTCATTGACCACCCCGAAGAGATAGCCAAACGAATTGATACGCTTATTTCGAAAACCTTTCGCCTACAAAACCATTGCTGACCTCACCGCTTATCAGGTCGAAATGTTTGAAAACAGGCGGAGTCGGCGAAAGGTTTTCCAAATAGGTTCTTCTTTCTTTCTACTTTCGGGGGAAAAGACCAGCGGTTTACCGCACCAACAAGCCGCGAACGTAGAGAGCACCTTATTAAAGGGGGAAAAGCAAAAAAGATAAGACCGTGAGAGAAACGAACACCTTATAAAAAAAGAAATACTCAAAAGAATACGATATTTTTTTGACATAGGCAAGATTTTCAAAAAATAATCGACAGAACGTAGTGGCGGAGGAATAAATATTCCGATTTAGACGGAAATGCAGGGCAAAGGCGGAATACAACGCAAAAATCAATTCATTTCACTTGAAAATCAAAATTTTATTAGCATATCTCGTGGCAATCGTGCCCTCGTGGTTAAGACGAATTATTGTAGCTTTGTGCGGTCAGTTCTGAGGAATGGAGAAGCGGACGGTCAGGCCGTGAGGACGGGTGAGTTCGGCGGAACAAGTGCCGCCATGCAAGGAAAGTGCGTTTTTGACGATTGCTAGGCCTAATCCCGTGCCGCCCATATCACGGCTACGGCCTTTGTCCACGCGATAGAAACGCTCAAACAAATGCGGCAGATGCTTCTCATCTATGCCCGTTCCATCATCCGTAATTGCAAATTCATACTGCGTATTGCCGGTGACGGAAATCTTTGTGCATCCGCTGTACAATATAGAATTATCGAGAATATTGCGGTAAACGGTATATAGCAGATTATAATCGCCCTGTATAGGCAGTTTCGGCGGCATGTCCAAAGCGATGGCAATCTGTTTTTGATCCAGCATTGGGCGCACATCCTCTATAGCCTGACGCGCAATTTCCACCATGTCCACCGCTTGCTTTTCCGTCAACGCCGTTTGCATGTTGTCCAGACGCGTGAGCGTGGACATGTCGCTCAGCAAGGCGGTCATCCGCTGCGCCTGCGACATACATTTTC
>JAFUEI010000058.1 GCA_017464025.1 Paludibacteraceae bacterium
ACGATTGATGACGTTATTATCGCACAAATACAATATAAAATCAACAGAAGACCAAGAGAAAAACTCAACTTTATGACACCACAGGATTGCTTCTTCAAACATTTTTACTAATTTTGCACTTTGATGTTGAACCTGCCCTCTTAAAAGAGCGTATCGGCAGTTTGTGTATTCCGAAAACAAGTTGTAACTTTGCAACGTATTTTGTGGCGTCATCTGGATGCATTATACATACACATGTGTAAAGTAGAATATTAAACCATACATTATATCATGGATCAATTTTACCTCTTTCTCTTTGTAGTAGGACTTATCGGCGTGATTGTCTTTGTCGCGCTCTATTTTGTGGATGCCGGCTATGGCAAGATGATTTCCGAAAAGTGGGGACCTGCTATCAACAACAAGGTGGGCTGGATGCTCATGGAGTGTCCCGTGTTCTTTGTAGTGCTCTATATGTGGGCCAGCTCCGAGGTGCGTTTCCAGTTGCCCTATCTGGTGTTCTTCCTCCTTTTTGAGTTGCACTATTTCCAGCGCTCCTTTGTTTTCCCGCTTCTGATGAAAGGCAACAGCAAGATGCCTATCGTTATCATGGCGCTTAGCATCGTCTTCAACCTGACGAATGGTTACATCCAAGGCTACTGGCTCTTTGTCAAGGCGCCCACCGAGCCTGTCTATCAGCAGCTCTATACGGCTGCATGGCTTACCGACTGGCGCTTTATTCTTGGTGTGGTCATTTTCTTCACGGGTATGATTATCAACATGCATTCCGACTATGTCATCCGCCATCTGCGCAAGCCCGGCGACTCCAAGCACTATCTGCCCAAGGGAGGTATGTACAACTACGTCACGTCGGCCAACTATTTCGGCGAGATTGTGGAGTGGGCTGGTTGGGCTGTGCTCACCGGCAGCTGGGCAGGCTTCGTATTCTTCTGGTTTACCTGCGCCAATCTGGTGCCCCGTGCCAACAGTATCTACCACAAGTACGAAGTCGAGTTCGCCGATGAATTCCGTCAGCGTAAACTCAAGCGTGTGATCCCCTTTATATATTGATATATGAATCAAAGTCCTTATAGCCTGCATGGGTTGTAGGGACTTTTTTACAATCTCCGCATATATGGAATCCAAACTCTTTACTCCCTATCAACTGGGGCCGATAACGTTGCGTAACCGCATTATCCGCAGTGCGGCGTTTGAAAATATGTGTCAGGGCAACAAGCCCAGTCAGAAACTCTATGACTATCATGTCAGTGTGGCGCGCGGTGGCGTGGGTATGACCACGGTTGCCTATTGTGCGGTTGACCTGAGTGGTGTCTCCTTCGACGGACAGCTCTACATCCACGATGAGATTCTGCCGGCCTTGAAACATCTTACCGATGGCATCCATGCCGAAGGAGCCAAGGCCAGCATCCAGCTCGGTCATTGCGGCAATATGACGCACTTCTATACGTGTCACTGCCTCCCTGTCAGTGCCAGCAACGGATTCAATCTCTATTCTCCCACCATTCACCGCCGTCTGAAGAAAGCGGAAATCAAGGGCCTGGTCAAGAAGTTTGGCGAGGCGGTAGATTTCTGTCGGAAGGCGGGCTTTGACTGCGTGGAGATTCATGCCGGTCACGCCTATCTTATTTCGCAGTTCATCTCGCCACGTACCAATCGTCGCCACGACGAGTATGGCGGCAGTTTCGAGAACCGTGTACGCATCCTCAACGAGGTGCTCGACGAAGTGATGCTCCATGCCGGCAACGATATGGCGGTTGTGGTCAAGACCAATATGTGGGACGACTGCTGGCGTGGTTCCGACATAGAGGAGGGTATCCGTGTCGCCAAAGAAATTGCTAAGCACAAGGTGCACGGCATCGTCCTCTCTGGCGGTACCGTCAGTGCTTCACCGATGACGATTCTCGGCGGTGCCATGCCGGTCAATACGTTGGCACATTACATGCCCATGAAGTCCTTCTGGTGGCTCAAAGCGGCTCTCCATCTGCCCGGTGTCGGTCCGCTGATGATGCCTACGCAGCCTTTCCGCGAACTCTATTTCATGGACAAGGCCAAGCGCTTCCAGAAAGAGATAACCGATGTTCCCCTGATTTATGTCGGCGGTGTGCAGTCGGGCGACAACTGTCAGCAAATCATGGATGAGGGATTCGAACTCTTCCAGATAGCCCACGTGCTCATCAAGGACCCCGATTTCGTAAAGCATGTTGAGGCCAATCCGCATTACCATGCAGGTTGCGGCCGCAGCAACTACTGCGTCGGGCGTATGTACACCCTTGATATGAAATGCCATGAGTGCGTGATGCGCGATGGCGAGCAGATTCCCGCAAGTCTGCAGAAAGAAATAGCCCGTCTGGAGGCGGATGCAAAGAAATCGGTGGAAGCCGCAAAACAGAAGTAAGCCTATGTTAGCACTTGTTACAGGAGCCTCGTCCGGTATCGGACTGCAGTACGCTACGGCTTTGGCACGCGACTACGGTTGCGATTTGTTGCTGGTCAGCAATCAGGAGCAGGAGCAGATTGAGGTTGCACACGATTTGGCGGAGAAATACGGAGTAAAGACCATACCTTTGTATCGTGACCTCTCGCAGCAGTATGCGGCGGAGGAGTTGCATCAGTATTGTGTGGACAACAACCTGAAGGTTGATGTCCTTATCAACAATGCAGGAGTATTTTTCTTCAATCCGCTGGTGGAAACCTCCATGCGCCGTTTCGAACTCATGCTGATGCTTCATGTGGTCACGGTCGCTAAAATGTGCCGGCTTTTCGGCGAAGATATGGTAAAACGCGGGAATGGATATATTCTCAATATGTCGTCCATGTCGGCATGGATGGCCTATCCGGGCATTCAAACCTATAACTCCACCAAGGCCTTTATCTACAACTTCTCCAAATCGCTTTGGTATGAGTTCCGTCCGAAAGGGGTGGGTATTACGGTCATGACTCCGGGAGCAGTTGATACGGCGCTCTTCGGTCTGGCTCCCAAGTACCGCAAGCTGGCGGTCAACCTGACGGTCAGCATACCGCCTGACAAACTCGTGAAAAAGGCCTTGAAGCGGATGTTCAAGAAGAAGAAGTGGGGCATGCCGGGCGTTCTCAACCACCTCGCCACCCCCATCCTCAAGCATACGCCCGACTGGCTTGTTTTCCTCACCTACAAATGGGTGAGTCTGTTCCAGAAATAGGAGAAAGGATATACCTTCAATTCCTCCAATTCCCCAAATCAACAATCCCCAAATTCAACAATCTCCCAAATCAACAATTCTCCCAAAGCAGGCACCGCGCTGATTATCAGGGCGGTGCTTGCGGTAAATAGTGGTAAAGATGCTATTGCTTCATTTTCTGATAGTTGGCAAAATTGTCCGTAAGGAGAAGACCGGGTCATCTCTGGGTGAAGGTAATGAGAAGAATTTTACCGGAGTTTACCAATTTTCAGCAGCCTGTTTTCCTCGGACGGGTGCCGGCGATTGGGGCTATATGAGTCCCATTTCCAGAAGGGCTTTGCGTATGCCGTCATTGTCCACGCTGTCGGTCACCATGTCCGCATGCTGCATCACGTGAGGGGCTGCGCCACCCATGGCTACTCCGCAACCGGCGGCCAGCAGCATGGGAGCATCGTTGCCTCCGTCGCCAAAGGCAATGGTGTCTGCTTGGGTTATGCCGGCTGCAGCCGCCACGGCCAGCAGACCGTCACCTTTGTTGGCAAGACGGTGGGTGATGTCGGTAAAGGCGGGATGCCATCGGCCGGATACGCAGTCCGGCAGTCTCTCCAGCAGTCGTTTCTCCTGTTCCTCATTGAGGAAGGGCGACAGCTGCATGATGCGTCCTTTAGGCAGAGCCGAGATAGGGCGGTTAATGTCAAGAGCCGCAATGTAGAGTTCTTCGTTGAACACTTCTGCCACGATAGGTTTGGGATTGAATACGCGCATCTCCTGCTCGCTGACCACTATGCACGGATAGTCGTTGGCTGCGGCATCGTGCAGTACAAGTTCGGCCGCCTCGCGGGGAATATGGTAACTGCATATCTGCTCGTCGCCGATGAAGCAATGGGCTCCATTGGTTGTCACGTAGCCGTCTATCAGATGGCTTATCTGTCCCAGATTGCTGATGATGACGGCCGGCCGTCCTGTCGCGATGAACACCTTGTGCCCGCGGCGCTTCACTTCCGTCAAGGCCTGCACCGTGCTGTCGGGTATCCGGTGGGTGCGGAAACTCACTAACGTGCCGTCAATATCGAAGAAGAGTCCTTTCATTTGTACTCGCAAAGGCAAAGATTGTGCCAATTGTCTTTCTTGTTTGCCGGAACGGAGGATTTTCTGTATCTTTGCACTCCGTGGCGCAACCTGTAGTGCAAATAGAAAATCTCAGCAAGTCTTTCGGCGACAAGCTGCTCTTTGAGGGAGTCTCTTTTGGTATCGCCGAAGGGCAGCACATGGCGCTTGTTGCCCGCAACGGGGTGGGGAAGTCCACTTTGCTCAATATCCTTGCCGGTACCGAAACACCCGATACAGGTTCCGTCACTTTCCGCCGCGACCTGCGTGTCGCCTACCTGCCGCAGTCTCCTCGATTCGATGCGGCGCTTTCTGTGGCGCAGTTGTGTTCCAACCATGAGAAGGAGATGATGTTCCGTCAGTATCTCACCCGTCTTCATATCACTGATTGGCACCAAACGGTCGGCACCCTCTCGGGTGGACAACTCAAGCGGGTCGCTTTAGCGGCTGTTCTGGCGGAAGAACCCGACTTGCTGATTCTTGATGAACCCACCAACCACCTTGACCTCAAGATGGTGGAGTGGTTGGAAGACAGGCTCCGTAAGTCAGTGCGCACGCTCTTCATCGTTACTCACGACCGCTATTTCCTTGACCGTGTGTGCTCCGACATTATCGAACTTGACGACCGTCGCCTTTATGCTTACCGCGGTAACTACTCCTACTATCTGCAGAAGCGGGCCGAGCGTATCGAAGTGATGAATGCAGAGACCGAGCGTTATCGCAACCTCTATCGTACCGAACTCGACTGGATGCGCCGTATGCCGCAGGCGCGTGGCCATAAGGCACAGTATCGCATTGACAATTTCTATACGATTGAAGAGAAGGCGCAGCGCCGTATCGTGGACGACAATGTGCGTCTGGAAGTCAAGGCTGCCTATATCGGCAGTAAGATTTTCGAGGCCAAGCATGTAAGCAAGGCATTCTCCGACCGGGTGATACTCTCTGACTTCTCCTATGTCTTCTCGCGCTATGAGAAGTTGGGCATTATCGGGGAGAACGGTACAGGCAAGAGCACTTTCCTCAAACTCTTGCTTGGTATCGAAAAACCCGATATGGGCCATTTCGACATTGGAACCACTGTCACGTTCGGTTACTACAGCCAGTCAGGGTTGCCTTTTTCCGAAGGGAAGAAAGTGGTGGATATGGTGCGCGACATAGCCGAGTATATCGACTTGGGCGGCGGTCGGAAGCTCTCTGCTTCGCAGTTTCTGCAGCATTTCCTCTTCTCGCCGCCGCAGCAGTACGACTATGTAGAGAAACTTTCTGGAGGTGAGAAGCAACGCCTGCATCTGTGTACCGTACTGATGCGCAATCCTAATTTCCTTATTCTGGACGAACCTACCAACGACCTCGATATCCCGACGCTTAATATTCTGGAGGATTACTTGCGTAACTTCAAGGGCTGTCTCATCGTAGTCAGCCACGACCGCTATTTCATGGATAAGGTGGTGGACCACCTGTTGGTCTTCCGAGGTGACGGTGTGATAGACGACTTTCCGGGTAATTATACGCAATATCGCAATGAAACGGAAGCACAAACTGCTGCTGATGGCAGAAAAGAAACGCAACTTCCGGATGTTGCAGCCGGCGTTGGCAAGCCTCGTCTGAACGATGACAAGAAACCTCGTCGCCTTTCTTTCAAGGAGCAGCAGGAACTCAAACAATTGGAGACCGACCTCCCGCTGCTGGAGCAGGAGAAGGCTTCGCTGGAGGCACTTTTGTCCGGTGGATCGTCCAATCCGGCAGAGATTGACGGTGCTTCACGCCGCTATCAGCATGTGCTTGTCATGCTTGACGAGAAAGAACTCCGCTGGCTCGAACTGAACGACTGAAACCGCTTATTTGGGGCTCCTGTCTTTCCGACTCCCGATTCTTATTCTTTTTTGCGGAATACTACTTTGTACAGACTCAAGAAATTGAATAGTCCTACGCAAAGGAACACCGGCAGCGGGGCCAGTTCTTCGCTCATCCCTATTCGCAAGAAAAGCGAGAGAAGTCCAATCTCTATCAGATAGGCCAGTACACGTACCACGATGAAGCCTGCGCCGTTGCGTGGGTTGGGATGACTTGCGAAGGTGAATACGGAGGTGATGAGATAGTTGACGGTCAGTTCTACGGCATAGCTGATTGTGTAGGCCAGACGGGCATCCATCAGCAGATTGAGTAGTAGATACAGCACGTAATGCAGTCCTGTAGTGAAGAGGGCTGTCAGCAAGTAACGCATCAGTGAGGCGCTCCAGCCTCGGTTGCTGCGTATTTGTTTCAAAAATGCAGGTCTGCTGCTCATGATGGTCTTTCTCGCTGCAAAGATACTACATTTATTTCACAATTCCACAACTCAACAATTCCCCAATTCATCAGTTCAGCAATTCATCAACTGCCCTAACATGAAAGCAATGACACGACAGGAACTGGCTCTGAAAGCCGGCGTCCACCCCGATACACTCGGCCGGTGGCTGAAACGCCACCAGCACACACTCGAAGCGCTCGGACTACAGCCAGGCATGCGACTGCTGCCTCCCAAGGTGGTAAAATGATTGTAAAGGAATATGATATCGACATCTGACAAGAGGGCATGCACTACCCGGACACGTCC
>JAFUEI010000059.1 GCA_017464025.1 Paludibacteraceae bacterium
CCGCACCGTCCTTGCTGCGGTGCTGTTCATCGCTTTCTTCATGGCGCTGACGCTTTCCAGTACGCGTGTCGTCAATTGGGGACGGCGTATCCTGATGGCGGTGCTCGGACTCGCCTTCATTGGCCTGATGTTCAGTAACCGTATAGAGGAAGAAGTCCGCCAGGTGACCGAGGTCGATGTCGTCACTCAGCAGCAGAAGAACCTGCAGTGGCGCTCCACGCGCGGCGCGAAAGAGGGCAACAACAACCGCTACATTAGATATGCCAGTGCTGCTGTATTTGCACCAATGATATTCACGCTTCCTTTCCCTACGATGGTGGAGACTCCTTCTCAAGAGAACCAGAAGATGATTCACGGCGGCAACTACGTGAAGAACATCACCTCGTTCTTTACCATTGCGGCCCTCTTCCTGCTCCTTGTTCCTTACAACTGGCGGCGCAATCTGTTGGAAGGCGAATGGCGGCGGCACATATTGCCAGTTGCCGTGCTGGGTGGCTATCTGGTAGTGCTGGTGTTCTCCAGTTTTGCCCATTCCGAGCGATTCCATCTTCCCTCACTGCCGTTGGCTATGATGTTTGCGGCCTATGGCATTGAGCGTTTCAGGCCGGAATGGAAGCGCTGGTATTGGCTTTGGTTGGGCATCATCTTTGCCGCCAATATCGCTTGGGCCTATTTCAAACTTGGCGGACGTGGTATGTTGTAATCGCTCACTTGTATGAAGATTCTTGTTGTCGCATCATATAACAAAGGGCGTTTCGCTCCTTTCATTGTAGAGCAGGGTGCTGCATTGCAGGCTGCAGGTTGCAAGGTGGAGTGGTTTGGTGTGACGAGGCATGGCATTCGCGGATATCTGCATCAGCTGGCTGCCCTGCGCCGGAAGATCGTTGAAGTGCAGCCGGATATTATTCATGCTCATTATGGTTTGAGCGGTTTGTTGGCATGCCTGCAACGCCGTGTTCCGGTGGTCACAACCTATCATGGCTCCGATATCAACAATCCGCATGTGCGGCCCTTTTCGCGTCTGGCAATGTGCCTTTCTGTCCGGAATATCTTTGTGTCCCGTGCTACGATGCTGCTGGCGCACCCTGCTGCCTCCAAGGCTCTTCTGCTGCCTTGCGGAATAGATGTTTGTGCCATGCCGTTAACTTCCCAAGACCTTGCCCGTTCGCAGATGGGGCTACGGCTGGATAAACGCTATGTCCTCTTTGCAGGTGCGTTCGGCAATCATGTGAAGAACGCTCCTTTGGCCGAGGATGCTATGAGCGTCCTGAAAGAGGGTGGGGCGGATGCCGAATTGTTGGAGCTGAAGGGTTACAGCCGCAACGAGGTCTCGTTGCTGATGTGCGCAGCCGATGTCTTGCTGCTTACCTCTTTTACGGAGGGCTCGCCGCAGGTTGTCAAGGAAGCGATGACTTGTGGTTGTCCTGTGGTGAGTGTTGACGTGGGGGATGTGCGTGAGCGGACTGCCGGTGTGGAAGGCTGCTATGTGGCGGAGACGCGTGAACCGCAGGAGTTGGCCGCTTTGCTCTGCAAGGCACTGGCTTTTTCCGGACGTACTCAAGGGCGTGAGAAAATCTTGGCGGATGGGTTGGATAACCGTCAGGTAGCACAACGGCTTATAGAGCTTTATACGCAGATTCTTGCGAAAGACAAGTAGTCTTCGGTTTTGTTTCTCTTCCTCAAGGGCTTCAGTCGGCAGATAAACCTCTCTGTAGAGCTGCCCGTCGGCGGCATGCTATGCGGAGACGGATGCGGGCATCGGTGAGGTCGTTCTTGGCTTGCATATAGAGTGTCTGGGCTTGCAGCAGGTCGCTGACAGGACAGAGCCCGGCTCCATAGTTGGCTGTAGCAAGATGAAGGTTCTCTTCAGCTGCATCAATGGCGGTCTGGCAAAGTGCTGCCTGCTTTTCGGCGGTTTCGGCTTCTTGTCCGGCTTGCATCAGCTCCAGTTCCATCAGTTGGGTGTAATGCTTCTGCTCGTTCTCGGCTTGTTCGCGGGCGCGGCGTTGTTCCTTGATGCGGAAACTGCTTTCCCACCATTGGGTAAGAGGCACCTGCAGGGTGGCGAAAAGCATACCGTTGCCACTTCCCCTGTCAAAGAGCAGGTGGTTGTAGGCATACGTGCCGCCCACCATCAGTTGCGGCATTGCTTTCCCTATTTCGATGTCTTTCTTTAAATTGGCAGCCTTCACTTGTAGCGCCAGCAATCGTTGTTCAGGACGCGGCTCCGGCTGATATGTGGAGTCTGTGAACGGATATGTTGTGCCAGGGTCGCTAATGTCGTCCGACAGCATAAGTGAGTCGGAATAATTGATGCCGAGGCTTTGGCAGAGTGCCTGTTTGGCCAGTCTGATGCCGCTGTTGAGTTGCAATTGTTTGGCCTCTATCTCGTTCTGCCGAAGTCTTAATTGCAGTCGGTCGTTAGTGGTGGCAAGACCTGCACTGACGGCCGCATCCACATTGCCGCTGAGCGTATCCAACAGAGCCAGCACCGCATCTAATGTCTGCTGTTTGTCTTGCAGGGCGATAACGAGCCAGTAGCTTTCCTCCACGCTGAGCAGTAGGTCACGCTCTTTGATTTCGACTTCTAATTCCGCGGCCTCTACGCCTATACGTGCCAAGCGGTTGCCATTGACTATTTGTCCGCCGAGGCAGAGAGGCTGTATGGCTGTCGCACCTACGCTGAAGCCGCGCCGGAAGAAACTGAACAGATTGTCTAATCCGAGCGACTGCCCGTAGTCGTCATACAAGGTCTGAAGGTTCTGACGTGCATTCTCGTTGTTCACGCCGTTGATAAGGTCTTGTGCACCAATCTCTATGAGAGGATGTAGGGCATAGTAGCCTACTGCCTGACCCGATACTCGGGGAAAATAGTTGCTGAGTGCCTGTTGGCGGACATCTTTGGCTTTTTCCACGTCAAGGCGTGCATTGCGCAACAGCAGGTTGTTGCGGGAGGCTATATGCAGGCACGAGTCCAAGGACAGGGTCTGCGAAGCACCCGATACGGCCAGCAGACAGCACAGCAGGAATATATCAAGCCTTTTCATACGCTTTCCAATATACAACAGGTAATACAGTGACAACCAACGGCAGCGTAAAAATGGTGCCGAAGCAGATGACCACGCCCATCGGCATCCAGAGTGCCGTATGTGCCAATATCATTGGAATTACACCCAAGGCGGTGGTGGCGCTGGTGAGGAAGATGGGGCGCATGCGTCGTTTGCCTGCCTGATAGGCTGCTTCTCGGGCAGGATAATGCAGGTGCTTGCGCAGATGCTCTGCATATTCATACATGATGATGGCATTGCGTACAATGATGCCTATCAGGCTCACCATGCCGAGCAGGGCGGTGATGGAGAAGTCGAGGTTGAAAAGATAGAGCCCCAGACAGGTGCCAAAGATGCAGAGAAGCGACATGGAAAGCGATAGTACGGATATCTTCACGTTGGAGAAATGGTACAGCAAAAGCACAAACATTACGGTCAAGGCTGCTATGACGGACCATACGAGTTGGGGTATCACCATGTCGTTAATCTCGCCCAAACCGCCGTAACTGATGCTGACACCCTCCTGTTGTGGCAATTGTCTTACGATGCGCTTTACCTTCTTCATTACGGCCGGTGCGGAGGCGGTACCGCGCAGGTCGGCACCTACGGTGACGGTGGGGATATTGTTGCGGTGAGGAATGGAGCTGTGTCGCCAGCAGGGCTCTATATCGGCCACTTGGCGCAACGGTACCCATACCATCGGCAGGGCGGTAGGAACCATCATGTTTTCTACTTCGCTGTAGCTTATGGTGTCGCGTCCGGTCTGGTATATCACGATAGGGATGTTGTAGTCGTCTTCCCATACGGTGCCCACGGTTTGTCCGCGGGTGGCCGATGAAAGATACACCGACAATGCCGTCTCTGTGATGCCAAGTCGGCCGGCCTCTTCGTTCTTCAGGCGGATACGTACTGTGGGGACGTACTCTTCATAGTCGGAGTGTATCCATGACAACTCCTCCAGTCCGGTAAGCAGATGTTTCATCGAGTCGGCCATGAGTTCCAATTGCTGGAGGTCATTACCGCTGAAGCGGATTTCTATCGGATTGTGTACGGCTTGATAGTCCATCTGCTTGAATCGGCAGTAGGCCTTTGGGAAGGCATTTTCATAGCGCGGTCCGTATTCTCTCAGTAAGGCGGCAGTGGCTTTTGTTCCTGTCGTATTGACGATGAACTGCGCATAACTTGGTTTGGCCATATTGGGAGCATATACGGCATGAAAACGCGGTGAGCCTTGCCCGATAAACTCCGTAACGGATTGTACACGCGGGTCGGCACAGAGCACGCGGGCTAATGAGTCGGCTATTGTAGCCGTCTCTTCCAAGGTGGAACCTTCGGCCAGATGTATCTCTACGGCAAACACTTCACGTTCTGCCTTGGGCATCATCTGTACATTGAGCCGTGTGAACAAAAAGCCGCCAAGAGCTACCATCAGCAGGGCAAAAGCTATTGTCAGACCCGGAGCACGGAAGCATTGTTTCAACAGCCGTTGGTAGCCGTTCTGTAGGCGACCAAAGAATGCGTCCTGAATGCGCTCCACGCGGTTGAGTTGTTCCGTCCGCCTGAGGCGGATAAAGCGGAAACTGAGGTACGGAATAGCCCATACTGCATAGAAGATGCTGGCCGTCAGAGCGAATGCCACTGCCCAGGGAAATAGTTGCACGAACTCGCCAAGCGGACCGGTGATGATACGCGTCATTGGGAAGAACATGCCGGAGATGGCACAGGTGGCTATCGTCATGGGAACGAACAGTTGCCGTGTGCTTACGCTGGCGGCATACCATGGCGAGTGGCGTTTTTCCAATAAGTCGGTGTAGCCGTCAATAACTATCACCGAATCATCTACGATCATGCCCAACACAACTATCAGGGCAGCCAGTGTGACGGTGTTTAGCTCTATGCCGGTCAAGTACATCAGCCCTAAGCAGATGGCGGTGCAGACGGGTACGCTTGTAGAGGCCACCAAGGCCGTCTGCAGAGGGAACAACATCAGCATCACGGCTATTACGACGATGATGCTGAGTAGCAGGTCGCGCAGGAAAGATAGTACGGAATGGCTTACCACCTGCGGCTGGTCGGTGATGCAGTGCAGTTTCAGGTCGGGTGGAAAGTCTTTGCGGGATTGTTCCAACACTTGCTCCACCTTTTCACCGAAGGCGACGATATTGTTGCCCGGATACATCTCTAAAGAAATGATGAGACAGGAAGAAGCCATCTCTGCCGTGTCCTCGCGGTAGCATACGCGGCGGTCCGGTGTGCCGTATTGGCGCTGCAGGTCGGCAATGTCTCCCAAACGGATGGATACTCCGCTTGTCGGGTCGGTATATATGGTTTGTTCGCGGAGTTCGTATTCCGACAAAAACGGTGTTTCTACATGCAGCTGGGTGCCGTTGGTGCTACCGCCGGTGGTGCGGAATCCTTGCAGGGCAAGACGCCCTAACAGAGTGGTCTGGTCGATGCCGTAGGCCGCCAGACGAGTTGCATCAATGGTGACGGCCATCTCTTCATGATTCTGCCCGAGAATTTTGATGTTGCCCATTGTCTGTATCGTGCGCAGTCGGTCGGAGAGTTGCTGCGCATAGTGCTCCAGTTCGCGCGGAGTCCGTTCCGCACTCTCTACGGCCAATAGCATGGACGAGGTGTTACCGAAGTCGTCCACAACCACCACTTGCAGTACGCCTTGCGGCAAACCGGTCTTGCGGAACAGGTCAAGGCCAGCACGTATCTTGCTCCAACTCTCGTCTTTTCGCTCCACTTCAACACGCAGCTCGGCAAAGATATAGCAGATGCCGTCCTCCGATACGGAATAGGTTCGGCTCTTGTTTATTTCCTGATAGGAGAATAGAAAACGTTCTAATGGTTTGGTTACTTGTTCTTCCACCTCTTGGGCGGTAGCGCCGGGATATACGGCGGCGATAACGGCCTGCCGGATGGTGAACTGCGGGAACTCGTCTTTGTTGAGAAGCGGCAGACTGGTTATGCCGGCAAGCAGCAGAAGGCCCACCACAAAGAATACGATTCCGTGGTTGCGCATAGCCCCTTGTATATGGTCGCGTTTCGCCATCTTAACGTTTGCTGATGCTTACGGATGCCCCTTCGTATAGTTTCTGATAACCGGCGGTCACTACTTGTTCGCCGCATTCAAGACCGTCGCTTATCAATACGCCGTTTCCTGCAAAACCGGCTACGCTTACCTGACGGCGGGTAACCCTGCCATTGTCAGCTGCCACCCATAGGGCGGGACCTTCAGGACGGGTCTGAAGACAATATGCAGGTACGATGAAGCCTGAGTGCCCTTGCCGGGGTAGTGTCACCTTGCATATCATGCCGGGCAGTAGCCGCCCCGTCTGATTGGGTAGGCTTATACCTACTGTGTAACTGTGTGACAGGCGGTTGGCGGTCATGTTCTTCTCGCTGACGTGCCCATGGAATATGGCGTCACCTAATGCATGGACCATAATGTCGGCTGCATCGCCAATCTTGATGTCCGATATCTCCGTCTCGGGAACGCCGAAACTTACTTTCACGCCTTGGGTGTTGATGAGCCGGAGTACTGGTTGGGCCGGAGCTAATTGTTGCCCGTTGTGCAGGGTGCATTCGCTGATGATGCCGTCTTGGGGGGCTCGTAGGGTGCAGTCTTCCAAATTCTGGCGTGCGGCGGCGGCAAGTGCCTGGGCTTTTTGCAATTGTGTTTGCATTTCTACCCATTTCACTTCGGCTACGGCTCCTTGGTCATATACTTGCTGCAAACGCCGGAAGCCGTCTTCCGCCTGCGCAAGGGTGGCCTGAGCGGTCTGCAACGCATTCTTCTGTTGGGTGTTATCCACCTCGGCTAAACGTTCGCCGGAGCGCACCTTCTGGTTTTTGCATACATATACGGCTGTCACCTTTCCCCCAAAAGGAAAACTTAAGCTTATAGAGGAGCCTTCCTCTACTTCTCCTGCATAGGTGTGGGTGACGACTTGTACGGTGTCGGTTACGGTCAGGGTCTCTATGTTTATGGTACGCGCATAACGGCTGTCGGCGGCTTTTCGTTGACAGCCCGCCGTCATGATGACAACAATCAGCAGGAGGGTAGGGAGGACGGTTCTCATAGGCTCTTCGTCCGGAATAGGCATATTGTGCAATCCGTTTAAACTTCGAGACAAAGATACGGCATTTTTCTGATAGCGGCAAATATTATTTAACTTTATGAATTGGGAGACAATAGCATCTCTGGCGCGGCATGTTTTTTGTCTTTGGGATGAACGATTTTCTTGTATCGGTGTATGCAGTAGTGAGAGCGCACTCAAAAACTGAATAGAAACCGATAAAAATACAAACTTATGCAAAAACAGATTATCATTCTTGCGGCTGTCGTTTTATCATTGGGCTGCATCGGGACACTCCAAGCGTTCACGCATCCGGAAACGCAGGAGCCCCAAGAGATTCGCGGTATTGTAGTCGATAAGTACGATGCCGCATGGTATGAACACCAGCAAGCCCTCTGGCACAAGAAGGCACAAGCCAACCCTTCAGACGAACACGCATGGGAGCAGTATTTCAGTGCTGCGCGTTATGCCGACATGCTTCTTGACCAATATGGCATGACCGACCGTAAAAAGGCGGTGTTGGACGATATGGCAAAACACATTCCCAATTCGTTCACATACAACCTCGCCATGTATCAGACCGAGCGCGACATGCAGGGTGTGGACGCTTCGCCTTGGGCGGAAAAAGCATTGCAGCAGATTCCGGCAAAAATAGGACGGCAGAACACAACCATGCTGATTGCCTATCTGGTGATGAAAGGCGAATTATCCGATGCGGACAAAGCCACGTTGCACACGCTCGCGCTGTCACTCTACAAGAACAATGCGTACCCGTCCTATTTGCTCCGCTATGCGGACAACTGCCTGCGGGGAATGGAAACCGACGCGCTCTATTTTGAGAATGGTGACGTATCGTTCTATGCTCCTCTCATTTTGCAAGAGGCATTGGACCTGCACACCGATAAAATCATTATTCCGATATCTTTCCTCTGGTTGGATACGTACCGCGACGCCTTATGCCGCAAGCTGGGTATCAAACCCTTCGAAGTCACTAAAGATTACACTGCCATGGAGAACGGTAACGAGGTTTATTTGCAGGACATCGTCGAATATATCACCAAAGAGAGCCGTCGCCCTGCTTATTTCTCTCCGCGCGAATCGTTGGCCAAGGAGAGCGGTCTTAGCCCGAAGTTATACAACGAAGGCTTGGTGTTTAGGTATTCTACACGCCGCTACGACAACATGGCTGTCGCAATGCGGAATGTGGAAGAGAGGTATCACATGGACTATCTGATGGAGCCGCTTTATGTCAACGAAGAGCAATGGAAAGGAAGCGAAAGCATTCAACTCAACTATATGGTCATGCTGGCGCCGGTTGTCAAGAGCTACAAGCAGGCAGGTGATACCTTGTATGCCAACCGTTTGACTCGTTATTTATGCGCTGCAGTACTGAGAACATCTCTCCCTGACGAGGAAAAGCAAAAGTATTTCAACTTATTGGGCGACAAAAGATGATAGCACTTTTCATAAACTACAAGTCTCTTTCTGACGGCCAACTCATGGAGCGTGTCCGTCGGAAGGACGACGAGAAAGCCTTTGCGGAACTCTACCGCCGATATGCCCGGCTGCTGCAAGGATTCTTCTTCCGGCGGCTTGGCGGCGACGAGGAAAAGGCTTTGGATCATATGCAAGACACATTCCTGAAAGTGTGGTCCTCACGATGGAGCTATTCGGACGGTCAACCCTTCCGCACATGGATTTTCACAATCGCATACAACCTTTGCAAGAACACCTATCGGCAAAACCGGCACGAGCAAACGTACTTGGATTCGCTTCCGACGGAAGAACCCGTAGCGGAAGACAACATGCCTTTGCAACTGGATGCCGCCGCATTTGATAGCGCTTTGCGGCAAGAACTGTCCCGCTTGAACGAAGCACAGCAAATGCTGTTTGAACTTCGTTTCACCCAAGAACTGACCGTACCGGAGATTGCTGCCATTATTGGCATTCCGGAAGGAACGGTCAAATCGCGGCTCAACACATTAACCAATTATTTACGACTAAAACTAAAAGATTATGAGTAATAATACAGAATACAGAGTACAGCCTACGGACTCTTTTGAAAATCAACTAATCACTTCTGCGCGTCGGCAGCGCGAGCAATCGGAGAATAGTCTCTCCACCCCTGAAATGATAGCCCTTCCGCCGAAACACACCCGTTATTGGGGATGGATAGCAACGCCTGCAGCTGCCGCCGTCGGTCTGCTGATAGGGCTTCTTATTCATCGTCCTACGGAGCCTCAGGACAATTTTTCTGTACCTATTGTAGTCGCTACTGACAATTCCGGTCATAGTATTGCAGACGATGGAACGGATTATAGTTTGCTAATATCGCTATAGAGATGTTCGTAATGCGAATGAGATGGTTATGTGAAAGAAAAAAGAGCCCGTTAAGGACTCTTTTGGGGGTGGATAGTGGGGCTCGAACCCACGACACTCGGAACCTTTAATCCGTTTTCGTAACGTGCTGTTTTTCAGCAGTTTAACAAAATCAGTTTACTATCTTTTTTCCCCCTCTCGGGACATTTTTGGGACACTTTTCGAAATTCGGGGGAAAGATTTTTACCTAATCTAAATATCAGTATTTCAAAGAGTTACACGCTTTGCGGGGATAACTCGGGGAAAGCTTTTGGGGAAAGCAGTTCCGAGTGTTGCGCGCGCGCGAACTTTATTTATTCTTATAGAGAGTCATTTCTTCCTCTCGTAGCTCGACAATCTTTTCCAAGTTCTTGATGCGCTCTTCTTGATCTTGGATGAGCTTCTTTTGCGTGTCTATGATAGTACGCATGTAAACTGTTACCGGGGTGTTCTCGGTAAGTTTCTGCTCCTCATCTTCTACAAAGAAGTAATCAATAGGCACACCAAAGAATTTAACCATCTGCTCCAACGTGTGCGCTGTCGGATTGGAATTCTCACCCAAGAGATTTGACACGGAACGCTTCCGGTTGCCGTAAAGCAGTTCACTCAGATCTGCTGTTGGTCTTCCTGTCTCTTTGAGCAAGTTTTTGACGATTTGTCCGCTAAACATTGCTTTTTCAGTTTTCAGTTTAATATCTACGATATTACAAAAATTCCGTCTAAAAAATGTGCATTTATATGTGCGTTTTTTCGCTCATATATTTGCGTATATGAAATTTTTGTTGTAATTTTGCTGCAAAATTAGTAAAAATTTTTGATATGAAC
>JAFUEI010000009.1 GCA_017464025.1 Paludibacteraceae bacterium
AGCGGGACGGTATTTGCGCGCCGAAACGATATAGTTGTCCATGACAGAATATGTAGCACGCAAAGATACGAACTAATTCTGACATACGCAAACCTGATACATTCTCATCTGCCCGTGCCGGCACCGGTCAATCAGTCCAACTGGCGGAGGAGCATGAGCAGGACGGCAACGGAGGCCTGACGGGTGACCTGCTCGCGGCCGCCGCGGAAATGCAGGCACTGCGCGACCGTGTTTTCAGGTGTAGCCACAGCCATCCAAACGGTGCCTACGGGTTTGTCGGGCGTGGCTCCTCCGGGGCCTGCAATGCCGGAAGTGGCCACGGCATAGTCGGTACCCAACAGTCGGCGCGCCCCTTCGGCCATCTGCCGGACAGTGGCTTCGCTGACGGCGCCGTCGGTGAGCAGAGTCTGTCGGCTGACATTCAACAGACGCTCCTTCACATTGTTGTCGTAAGCCACCACACTACCCATATAGAAGGCACTGCTGCCGGCATGCTTGTTGAGCAGAGCCGCCACGCGGCCGCCGGTGCAACTCTCGGCCGAGGATACCGTCTGCCCGCGCTCCAGCAGCCGCTGACCCACCAACACCTCCACAGGTTTGTCGGCCTCGGCAACGATATACTCCTGAATGAGCGGGCGCAGGGTCTCCAAACGCTGCTCCATCTCAGCCTCCAGACAGACATCTTCGGGTGGGTTCATGCCGGTCAGGCGAAGACGTATCATCCGGTCGGCCGGCAGATAGGCCAGATGCATATAGCGGGGCAGGCTGTCCTCCCAAGCAGCAATGCGGATGGCCAGTGCCGACTCGGGAATGCCATAGACGATGACGGTACGGTGACGTATCTCGCCCTTGGCAAAGCGCTGACGGAGACGGGGCATGATTTGTTCCTCCATAGCCACCTGCGCCTCGTAGGGCACACCCGGCATGGAATAGAGCACCCTGCCCTCTTCCTCAAACTCCATGAGCGGGGCACTGCCCACCCTGTTCTCCAACACGGTGCATGCTTCAGGCACAAGCCACTGTGTGGCCGTGAGACGGTTGAGCACATCGGGTCTGTCGCTGTAGAGGGCACGCACATGACGCTCCACCTCGGCGGAAGGCACCAGCCGCGTATGAAAGAAGTCGCACAACGTCTGCTTGGTGATGTCGTCTTTGGTGGGCCCCAGACCGCCCGTCATGAGTACTAACGGCACACGGCTGAATGCCTCATGCAAGGCCTGGCTGATTTGTTCGGCATCGTCGTGCACTGCTGTTGTGCGCAGTACACTGATACCTATAGTATTCAACTCACGGGCCAGCATGCCCGAATTCGTGTCGGTGACCTGCCCTATCAGCAGTTCGTCGCCGATGACAATGATTTCTGCATTCATCGTTCAAAAGTTATCATTCGGTTGTTCCGCATTGCTTCTTCCACTCGTCCGCCACCAGACACAGTTCGTCGTACCACGCCTCGCCGAAACGACGGATGAGGGGTTCCTTGAGGAAACGATAGAGCGGCATATGCAGCTTCCGGCCGTACTGACGGGCACAATGGCAGATGTCCCAGCGATGGTACTCCACGGCCCAAAACGTTGGGTGCTCGGTCAGACGGATGGGATAGAGATGGCAGGAGACGGGTTTGCGGAAAGAGATTTTCCCCTCGTTGTAGAGCCGCTCGATGACGCAATAGCACCAGCCGTTGCGATCAGTACGGGAAAAGACGCAGTCCTTGCCGTCCACAATCTGCGTGACACGTTCGCCGATAGGGTCGTTATAGGCAATACCTTCTTTCTCCACCACCTCGCGCGCCTCCTTGCGCATCAGAGGCAGCAGACCGGGCAGCAACTGCTGCAGCGTCTGCTCTTCCTCCGCCGTCAGCGGAGCTCCGGCATCACCTTCAATACAGCAGCAGCCTTTGCAGGAGTCGAGGTCGCAACAGAACTCTTTTTCCAGTACGTCTAACGAGACAAGGGTGTTTTGTATATGAAACATCATCGGCTACAGGGTTTTAGCAAGTTTGATAAGCGGAAGAGACCGACCGGTTCAGAAATAGTGTTCAAGGAATATCTTCAGTCCGATGCCTACCAGGATGAGTCCGCCAAGCAGACCGGCATTCAGGCGGAAGCGGCGGCCCAGCAGCGAACCTGCGGCATAGCCTGCCAGCGAGAAGACAAAACTGCCGAAGGCGATAATCAGCACCCCCGTACACAGCCGGTCGGCACAAGGAATGAAAAGCACGCCTGTGGCCAATGCATCGATACTGGTGGCCACAGCAAGCAGCAGCAGTCCCGGCAGCGTGAACACGGCCGAAGCCTGCTTCACATCCCCCGCGGCGGGACGAAGCCCTTCCACCACCATACGGCCACCGATGAAACCTAACAGCAGGAGGGCTATCCAATGGCTCCAGCGGCTGAAGAAGGCTGTCCAGTGAACGCCTGCGAAGTAGCCTGCCAAAGGCATTCCGCCCTGAAACAGACCAAAGAGCACAGCCATCAACAGGGCCCAGCCCCATTGCGTGTTCCGGCGCGAAGCCAGCCCTTTTGCCAGCGACACCGCAAGGCAGTCCATCGCCAAACCGACCGACAGCAGTATAAGTGTAAGCAAATCCATGACAAGGAAACCGTCGTTTTCAGCCCCGTTGGCGCACCGCTTCATAGAGCATGATGCCGGCAGCCACACTCACGTTCAGACTCTCGATAGTGCCTTGCATGGGAATACGCACCTGCTCGTTGCAAAGTTTCAGATTCTCTTCGTAGATACCCGTGTCTTCGCTACCCATGACGATAGCCGTCGGCCTGCTCATGTCGGCGGCTGTGTAGTTCTTCGTACTGTGCTCGGTGGCCGCTACGAGAGTAATGCCGCTGTCACGAAGAAACTGCAGCGCCTGCTGCATCTGCGCCACCTTGCAAACAGGCAGGGTGTGGAGTGCACCGGCCGAGGTCTTGACGGCATCACCATTGATGCTCACGCCGCCCCGCGAGGGAATAATGACGGCATCAGCTCCCGCGCAGGCACAAGTACGGGCAATAGCCCCGAAGTTGCGCATATCGGTCACGCCGTCAAGCACCACCAGCAACGGCGTGCGCCCTGCCTCGTAGATGGAAGGCACAAGGTCTCCCAACCTGTGGAAAGCAATCGGCGAGAGGAAGGCAATGACCCCCTGATGGTTCTTGTCGGTATATTGCGCGAGTTTCTCCACCGGCACCCGCTGCACGGGTGTGACCGTTCCCTGCAGTTTTTCCAGCAGTTCGCGGGCCAGAGCGGAACTCAGGTCGCGACGGATGAGAATCTTGTCGAGCTCCTTGCCCGCATCGATAGCCTCCATGACGGCGCGGATGCCGAATATCATCTCACGCTCCTTCGGACGACGGGTCTGGTAGGCGGGAGCCTGATGGTCTGTCCGGCGGACGGAGGAAAAATCATCCGACGGATGACGACCGGTCATCGGACGGTTGTACTTCGTGTTATTCATTGAGCCAGTTTAAGAATTTGTCGATATCTTCATCGTAGGAATAGGCCTGCCCCGTCTGTCTGCCGTCGCTCTGCAGCTTGACGTAGTAGGGCTGCGCATTGGCACCATAGGTACTGCGCTGAATCCAGCTGTTGCGGTCGCCTACCGTACGGAGCTGTTTCTGCTTCCCGTTCTCGCTGACGACAAGCGGTTCGGGCAGGCGGGTCTTGTCGTCCACAATAAGCGTGACAACAACATATTGCTGCTGCAGCCTCTCCGCCACACGCGGGTCGGAGAGCACCTTTGCCTCCATCTTGCGGCAGTTTACGCAGCCATAGCCCGAGAAATCGAGCAACACCCTCCGGCCGGTCTGCCCGGCCTGCTGCAAAGCCTCATCTATCGAGGCAGGTTGCGGCGACACGTCAGCCTGGGGGCGCCCCATCACCCAGTCCTGCGTTGAGATAGGCGGCGCAAAGGCGGAAACAGCCTTCAGCGGCGCTCCCCACAGACCGGGCAGCAGATAGACGGCAAACGAGAGCGATACCACCGCCAACAGGAAGCGCAGCACGCCGATGCCCTCCGTTTTCTCTTCGTGCCGGAAGCGGAACAGCCCTAACAGATAGAATCCTAACAGGGCGAAGATGACCACCCACAGGGCGACAAACACCTCACGGTCCAGCAGATGCCAGCCGTAGGCGAGGTCGGCCACGGAGAAGAACTTGAGTGACAGCGCCAGCTCCAGAAAAGCGAGCACCACCTTGAAAGAGTCCATCCAGCCGCCTGAACGCGGCAGACGCTGCATCCACTGCGGAAACATCGCAAAGAGAGAGAACGGCAGCGCTAATGCCACCGCAAAGCCCAGCATCCCGACCGCCGGTGCCAACAGCGACTTGCCCGCCGCTTCCACCAGCAACGTACCGATGATAGGTCCAGTGCAGGAAAAGCTGACAATCACTAACGTGAAAGCCATCAGCAGAATGCTCAGCACACCCGATGTGCTGCGGGCCTTCTCGTCCAACCGCGTGCTCCACGATGCGGGCAGCGTCAGCTCAAACGCTCCGAAGAAAGAAAGGGCAAACACCACTAACAGCAGGAAGAACAGGATGTTGACCACCGCATTGGTGGCTATATCGTTGAGGGCACTTGCACCGAAAAGCAGCGTCACCAACAATCCTAATCCGACATAGATGACAATGATGGACAGCCCGTACAGCAAGGCCTCTTTCACTGCCCTGCCGTTTGCCGAACGCTTCATGAAGAACGACACCGTCATAGGTATGACAGGCCATACGCAGGGCGTGAAAATAGCCAACAAGCCTCCTAAGAGACCCATCAGGAAGAGCCACCAGAGCGAAGTGGAGGAGGAGGCGGAGGAAGGCGATGGCAGAGAGGCTGTCCATTCCCATGTGGTCGGCGGCAGACACATCATGTCATTGCAGGCCATATATTCCACCGTCCCCTCTATGGCACCGCCGGCAGCCGCCGGCAGCGGCAGGCGCAGTTCCCAAACGGCCTTCCCTGCAAAGAAGAACAAGTCCATCATGAAGTTCTCGTCGTAAGTGGTCTGCAGCCGGCCTTCCGCCAAATGAAGCGAGAAAACATCAATGCCCTTCACGGCAAACTGCGTAGGTTTGGGTCCGCCGTCAGGCAGGTCGGTGCCGTAGAGGTGCCAGCCCTCATCAACAGTGGCTTCCAGCCTCACTACGGCCGTATCGCCTTCCGCTGCCGTGGCGGCTACCCGCCAATGCACAGGCTCCACCAACTGGCCCATGCAGGCGGCAGATACCATCAGGAAGAGCAACAGGGTTGTTGTCGTTCGTTTTGTCATAGTCATTATGCAGGAATCAGAGTTCATTTGCATCGCTTGGCATACGCAGGTCACCGCGGGGCGAGAGCGACACACCGACCACCTTCGGCCCGTCGGGCAGGCACGAGCGCTTGTATTGCTGCGAGAAGAAGCGGCGGAAGAACAGGGTCAGCCAATGCTCTATCTCATCGGGGGTGTAGTCGTCCATGAAGACGCGCTCAGCAATATATTGTATCTTCTCGCGGGCAAAACCGTAGCGCAGCGTATAATAGAGGAAGAAGTC
>JAFUEI010000060.1 GCA_017464025.1 Paludibacteraceae bacterium
CAGCCCTTCAAGATGATGGTGGGCGACATGGTGAACGAAGAGCAGAAAGGTCTGGCCTACAGCATCCAGTCGTTCCTTTGCAATGCAGGTTCATTGGTAGGCTATCTGTTCCCGATATTCTTCACCTGGATAGGCATCGCCAACACGGCACCGGAGGGCGTGATACCCGACTCGGTGAAGTGGAGCTTCTACGTGGGCGCCGCCATCCTGATACTGTGCGTACTCTACACTTTCGGCACGGTAAAGGAAATGAATCCTGAGGAATATGCCGAGTTTCACGGCATAGACCCCGCCAAGAAGAAAGAGAGCGAGGGCAAGGCCAACTTCATACAGCTGCTTATCCACGCCCCGAAGACCTTCTGGACCGTCGGTCTGGTGCAGTTCTTCTGCTGGGCTGCCTTCATGTACATGTGGACGTATTCGAACGGTGCGATAGCCGCCCAGTGTTTCGGTTGGGACGGCGGCAGCACAGCCGTGGAGGCCTATCAGAGCGCCGGCAACTGGGTAGGCGTGGTGTTTGCGATACAAGCCGTGGGCTCGCTGATATGGGCCGCCGCCTTGGCTCCGATAGAGAAGGTGCTGGGCAACAAAGGTGCCTACGCGTTGTCGCTATTAGTTGGCGCTGCGGGCTTTATCTCGACGATGTTCGTGACCGACCAGTATGTGCTGTTTGTGAGCTACCTGTTGGTAGGTGCGGCGTGGGCCGCCATGCTGGCTCTGCCTTTCACCATCCTGACCAATTCGCTGAAGGGCGACAACATGGGCTTCTACCTCGGCCTGTTCAACTGCACCATCTGTCTGCCGCAGATTGTGGCGGCACTGCTTGGCGGGGTACTCCTTAAATATATATGCGGGGGCAGCCAGGTGATGATGCTTGTAGTGGCAGGCGTGCTGCTTGTAGCAGGTGCGGCCTCGGTGGTGTTCATCAAAGAGAAAGAGGCACCCGCAAAGGAGCATAATTGACAATATGTCAAATTGTTGCATAAGAAAATCAACACAATAACATAAAAACACAATCATGATGAAACACAAAACATTCTCTCTACTCCGGAGCGTGGCTGTGGCGGCGGTGATGCTTTTCAGTGCATCGGCGTTTGCGCAGACAACCGCTACGGGTGTTGTTGAAGATGCAGCCAATGGAGAGCCGATTATCGGTGCGAGCATTCTGGAGGTGGGAACCACCAACGGAACCATCACCGACTGGGACGGCAACTTCACGCTGCAAGTGAAAGAAGGCGCCATGCTGCAAGTGTCCTACATGGGCTACAAGACGCAGACGGTGGCTGCTGCGCAGAACATGAAAGTGCGCTTGGGCGAAGACTCCGAGTTGCTGGACGAAGTGGTCGTTGTGGGCTACGGCGTGGTAAAGAAGAACGACGCCACGGGCTCTGTGACGGCTATCAAGCCTGACGACATGAACAAGGGTTTAGTCACCAACGCGCAGGACATGCTTCAGGGCAAGATTGCGGGTGTGAACGTAACCGCTGCCGACGGCACGCCGGGCGGTGCAGGCACCATCCGTATCCGTGGAGGCTCGTCACTCACCGCCAGCAACGAGCCCCTTATCGTCATTGACGGTCTGGCTATGGACAACGACGGCATCAAAGGTGCCTCCAACCCGCTGTCAATGGTCAACCCGAACGACATCGAGACCTTCACGGTGCTGAAAGACGCTTCGGCGACGGCCATCTACGGCAGCCGCGCATCGAACGGCGTTATCATCATCACCACGAAGAAGGGCAAGGCCGGCCAGAAGCTGAAAGTGAACTACAACGGTAGCGTCACCGCCAGCGTGCTGACCAAGAGCATGCACGTAATGAATGCGTCGGAGCTGCAGAACTTCGTATTGAACGAGCTGAACTACAAGGACTATCAGAACGAGTTCGGCACAGCCGACACCGACTGGCAGAAAGAGGTTTACCGCACGGCTATCTCCACCGATCACAACATCAACCTGACCGGCGGCACGAAGCACATGCCTTACCGCTTCTCAGTTGGCTACACCGACATCAACGGTATCGTAAAGACAAGCAACATGCAGCGTGTCACTGCTGCCATGAACCTGAGTCCTTCGTTCCTCGACAATCACCTGTCGTTCAACCTGAATGCCAAGGGTATGTATATCTACAACCGTTATGCCGACGGTGTGCAAGGTGAAGCATTGGACATGGACCCCACCCAGTCCACCAAGGCGAACATTCCGGGCTTCGGCGGCTGGTATCAGCGCGTGGTGCCCGGCAGTTATGACGATGCCGAGGGCCAGAATCCGACTGACCCGTGGTACTACACTCTCCGCGACGTAGGCTCGCGCAACCCGGTAGCCAAACTGTATCAGAAGGATAAACATGCCCACTCGGGCTCGTTTGTGGGCAATCTGGAAGCCGACTACAAGATTCACGGCTTCGAGGACCTGCGTCTGCACGCCAACTTCGGTGCCGACTACAGCTACGGCAAGGAGACGGTCAATGCCTCTCCCGAAGGAAGCGAAAGACACTACTGGGGCTCCTACAGCAGCGATGAGGAGAAAAAATACAACCTGCTGTTCAATGCCACCGCCCAATACTACAAGGACTTCAACGAGAAGCACCACTTTGACGCCATGGTAGGCTACGAGTGGCAGCATTTCTACCGCTCGGGCGACTACAGTGAATACGGCCTGTGGCCCAGCACCACTCTGAAGGTGGACGAGGCCGGACAATCGTTAGCCGGCACGAAGTACGCCCCCCAATCCACCGCCTGGGCTACGGAGAGCTATCTTGTCAGCTTCTTCGGACGCGTGAACTACATCGCCCTCAACCGCTATATGGTGACGGCCACGCTCCGTGGCGACGGCTCTTCGCGCTTCGCCAAGAGCAACCGCTGGGGCTTGTTCCCGTCGGTGGCCTTGGGCTGGAAAATCAAGGAAGAGGCCTTCCTGAAAGACGTGAACTGGCTGAGCGACCTCAAGCTGCGTCTGGGCTATGGTATCACCGGCCAGCAGAACATCAACCAGGGCGACTACCCCTACATGCCCACCTACACGCTGAGCCGCGAATACGCCTACTCCACCCTCGGCGAGAGTTTCGATGCCGCCTGGCAGGCAGCCCACGGCAACCTGAAGGAAGGCGAGAACTACGTGGTTGACAACGGCCAGGTATGGTACAAGACCTATCGTCCGAACGCCTACAACCCCGACCTGACCTGGGAAAAGACGACCACCTACAATGCCGGTATCGACTTCGGTTTCCTGAACGGTCGCATCACTGGTGCCATCGACTACTACTTCCGCAAGACCGACGACCTGATTAACGAGGTGGACATACCTGCAGGCACCAACTTCAAGACACGTGTCATCAAGAACGTAGGCTCGCTGAACAACCAAGGCGTGGAGTTCTCCATCAATGCCGTGGCCATCGACAACAAAACGCTGAAATGGGATCTGGGCTTCAACGTGACCTACAACCAAAACAAGATAACGAAGCTGACCACCGGCAGCGAGGAAGGCTACTACATCACTACCGGCGGAGTCAGCAACGGCAAATACGTGCAGGCCCATGCCGTAGGTCAAGCCGCCTCTTCCTTCTATGTATATAAAACCGGCCGCGATGCGGAAGGCAACCTCGGCATCATCGACATGTACGAAGACGGCAAGATTGATGAGAAGGACAAAGTGTTCTACAAGAATCCGGCAGCTCCCGTCACAATGGGTCTGACCAGCAAATGGCAGTTCTACGGCTTCGACCTTGGCATATCGCTTCGTTCGAGCATCGGCAACTACGTATATAACAAGGTGCTGGCCGACAACCTGCAGAATGTGACCAAAGCGACGGTATATGACGCGAAGTGCGGCGGCTTCCACAACATCCTGTGGGAAGGCTACAATGCCTACTATCAGGATGGCGTGCACCGCGCCGACTACTCGGAGCCCGACCTGCTGGACTATTTCGTAGAAAACGCTTCCTTCCTGCGCTGCGACAACATCACGTTAGGCTATACATGGAACAAGCCCAAAGTGAACGCACGTCTGTACGCGACAGTGAACAACCCCTTCGTCATCACGGGCTACAAAGGTCTTGACCCTGAAGTGTACGGCGGCATAGACAACAACATCTACCCGCGCTCACTGTCAGTGATTATCGGTACGAGTGTCAACTTCTAAAAACAGAAAGGGAATAACATGAAAACATATCTCAAATATGCAGCAGCGGCCACGCTCATGCTGGCCCTGACGGGTTGTGTACAGAACCTGAACACCGAACCCATTGACCCCAATATCGTCCAAACGTTCCAGCAAGACGAAGTGTACTACAAGATATATGCTGGTCTCGGCACCTCCGGCCAGAAAGGCCCTGACGGCGACTGCGACATCGTGGCAAACAACGAAGGCTACTCGGTATTCTACCGGCTGGTGTTTGTCCATAACGAATTCCCTGCCGATGGCGGTTGGTGGATTTGGGGCGACGCAGGTGTGCCCGATTTGCTGGAATGCAAATGGACTTCGGAGAACGCGTTTGTCAGCCTGCTGTACAACCGGCTGAATTTCAACGTGACCACCTGCAACCATTTCTTAGAGAATACGGAAGGCATGACCGACGAGAAGACGGTGCGGCAGCGTGCCGAAATCCGCTTCATGCGCGCCCTGAACTTCTACTATCTGATGGACTTCTTCGGCAATCCGCCCTTCTCGCTGGCCGTAACCTCCAAAAACCCGACGCAGATAGAAGGCGGCCGCCCTGCACTATACCAGTGGTTGGTGGATGAGCTTCTGGCTGCCGAAAACGACCTGGAAGAGAAGACCAGCACCTACAGAGTGAGCAAAGATGCGGCCCGTGTACTGCTGGCCCGCCTGTATCTGAATGCGGAAGTATATACCGACGGGGCCGTGAAAGCCTACGACAAGGCCGAAGAATATGCCAAGAAGGTGATGGACAAATATGAGCTTGCCGACAAATATGCCGAACTCTTCATGGGTGACAACGACACTAACGGTGCCGCCAAAGAGATCATCTTCGCCATACCGCAAGACGGCAACATGGTGCAGTCGTGGGGAGGCAGCTCCTGCATGGTAGCCATGACCCGCTCCAACGGTTCGATGGACGATTACGGATCCGATGCTGCCTGGGAGTGCTGGCGCTCCAGTCCCTCATTAGTAAGTGTATTCACCGACAGCCCCGACAGCCATCATGCCAACGAGTTCAACATGCCTGCAGAAGTAGGCGACGACCGTGCCCTGCTGAGCAATGTGCGCTATGTGATGAGCAGCGGCGACAACCCTGTCCGTCTGAAAGACGCCAACGGCAACGACTCCGTCAACTACAATGCCGTGGAGTGTACAGGCCCCGCCGCCTACGGCACGGGCAACTTCACCAAATGCTGGAGCATCTGCAAGTGGACCGGCATCTACTCCACCGGCACCAGCGGCAAGCACGTGAAATTTGTGGACACCGACGTGCCCTTTATCCGCGCCGCAGAAGCCTATATGACCTATGCAGAAGCGCTTTACCGCCAAGGAAACCCCACGGAGGCGTTGAATATCATCAATACGAAGATACGCGCCCGCGCCCATGCCGCCGCTCTGCCTTCGATTGACGACGATGTACTGTTAGACGAGTGGCAGCGCGAGTTCTACGCAGAGGCCCGGCGCCGTATCGACCTTATCCGCTTCGGCCAGTTTGCAGGACCGAAGGCCACACGCACATGGGAAGGTCACAAAGCAGGCATCGACAAGAAATACAACCTCTATGCCCTGCCCAATTCGGATTGCGTTGCCAACCCCAACCTGAAGCAAAACGAAGGATTCTAACTTCATAGAATCCCCTTTTGACGACTACACACCAATCAACCAACATTATTAACTTCTAAAAAAAACACATCATGAAAGCAAACAAGATTTTGCTGGGTGCTTTTGCAGCACTGACGCTGATGGCCTGCAACGGCGGCCAGCAGCAAGGACCTGTTGTTGTAGCAGAAACCCGTCCGGAGGTCAAAGCTACAGAAGGAGCCTATACGCTCGTCGTACAATTCGAGGAGACGCCTTGTCACCCCGTCATCGTTGCCGGCAACTACAAGGACGCTCAGGGCAATGTTGTCAGCTGGAGCCTCGACAACGCCGTGAAGTTCGAGCTTTGCGATGGCAAGAAGACCTGGTATCAGGCCGTAGTTTATCCTGCTGACGCCCAGTTTGACGGTCAGGTTATCTCCGGCAAGCCCGTACAACTGGCTGACGACGTATATCCTGCCACCGGTAACATCGTGTGGGATTATCAGCTGGCCAAGGAAGGTCTGACTCCCCTGGATGGCGATGCCGTTTACTTCGACGAGAACAATGGCGAGATTCAGTGGCACATCTACAGCGAAGCTGCCGAGAATGTGCGCACCAACGACAAGGATGCGGTTGCCAATGTGCCCGCTTCGTCGCCCGTTATCTATGCCAAGTGCGGCAAATGGGGCACCAACCCCTGCGCCGAGCCTGTGCCCGCGGGCAACGGTACCTTCACCGCCAAGATTGAGACCGCCCTTCCTGCCGGTGCCGTCATGATTATGACCGGCAACTTCGCTGAAGAAGGCTGGGGCGACAGCAAGCGTGAGATGACGAAAGTGAACGACCTCACCTACACATGGACAGGTGACTACGGCGAGAACCTCGAGTGGAAAGTGCTCTATCGTCTGGACGGCTACAAAGACTGCTGGGCCAAAGAGAACATCAAGTTCGACGGCACCGATGCCACGAAAGAGGCCACCTTTACGTTCGACGAGCCGGAGGTTGCTCCTACCGTACAGGAAGGCGCCATCACGGTTACGCTGAAAAAGACCGACTATGAAAACGTTTATCTGTGGGCATGGACAGCTGCCGGCAACGTATTCAGCGAAGAGTGGCCCGGCAAGAAGCTGGAGGCTGTAGAGGGCGTATATTCCTACACCTTCGCAGAAGACCAGAAACCGGTCAGCATCATCTGGAACAACGGTGAAGGCGTACAAACCGGCAATATCGAGGACGTTGTAGCCTCGACCTGCTACGAAGTGAACGGCACCGATTACAGCGTTGTTGACTGCGAGTAATCCCATCCGGCCACGGAGAATCCGTCTCCGTATCAATTTCAATTCCCCTTCCGTCTTGTGCGGAAGGGGCTTTTTTTATGCACAGGACAAAGGAGACGGGAGAGAGGAGGAAATTTGTGTCTAAAAAACTGTTATGGGCAGGGTTGAACATAAAAATGCATAAAAGATTTGCAGATACGAAAAAAAGAATTACTTTTGTAGGCGGAAAGCGGACAAGGCTGACTACCTGCACAAGACAGGCTTTTCGGTGTCGGCGGGCGGAGGCATCACCTCATCTGACATCTTGCGCATGTGAGAAAATTACACCTTAAATACATACTTGTTCTATGGACAGACATGAACAGCTATTAGCTGCTTTGCAGCACAACTTCGGATTTGACGGATTCAAAGGCAACCAGGAGGCCATCATCACCAACCTGATGGATGGTAACGACACGTTTGTGCTGATGCCCACGGGCGGCGGCAAGAGCCTCTGCTACCAGTTGCCGTCGCTGCTGATGGAGGGCACGGCCATCGTCATCTCGCCTCTGATTGCGCTGATGAAGAATCAGGTGGATGCGATGCGCAACTACTCTGAGGAAGATGGCATCGCCCACTTCATCAACTCGTCGCTGTCCAAAGCGGAGATTCAGTCGGTGAAAGACGACATCCTCGGCGGGAAGACGAAGCTGCTGTATGTGGCGCCCGAGTCGCTCAACAAAGACGACAACGTGGATTTCCTGCGCAACGTGAAGATATCGTTCTATGCGGTGGACGAAGCCCATTGTATCTCGGAGTGGGGTCACGACTTCCGGCCCGAATACCGGCGCATCCACCCGATAGTGCAGCGCATCGGCCGTGCACCTATTATCGCGCTCACCGCCACGGCGACGCCCAAGGTGCAGCACGACATCCAGAAGAACCTCGGCATACTGAAGGCGCAGGTCTTCAAGTCGTCGTTCAACCGGCCCAACCTGTACTACGAGATCCGCCAGAAGACGGAGGACGTGGACAAGGAGCTCATCAAATACATCCGCTCGATGGAAGGCAAGTCGGGCATCGTATATTGTCTGAGCCGCAAGACGGTGGAAGAGCTGGCGCAGACGCTGAACGTGAACAACATCAGTGCACTTCCCTATCATGCCGGTATGGAGTCGGCCGTACGCACCGCCAATCAGGACGCTTTTCTGATGGAGAAAGCGCAGGTGATTGTGGCCACCATCGCCTTCGGCATGGGCATCGACAAACCCGATGTGCGTTTTGTGGTGCACTACGACATTCCTAAATCGCTGGAAGGCTACTATCAGGAGACGGGGCGTGCGGGCCGTGACGGCGGCGAGGGGCAGTGCATCTGCTTCTATTCGCCCAAAGACATCGAGCGTCTGCGCAAGTTCCAGCAAGGCAAACCCGTGGCGGAGCAGGAGATTGGCAACCAGCTGCTGTTTGAGACGCAGAGCTATGCCGAATCGACGCTCTGCCGGCGCAAGCTGCTGCTCCACTATTTCGGCGAAGAATACGGGCAGGACAACTGCGGCAGTTGCGACAACTGCAAGAAGCACTATAAGATTATCGAGGCGGGCGAGTTGCTGCAGATGGTCATCGAAACCATCCAGCAGTTGAACGAGAAGTTCCGCGCGGAGCATATCGTGGATATCCTGAAAGGCAACGAGACGGCCACCGTGCTCAGCTACCACCACAACGAACTGGAGAACTTCGGCGCAGCGGAAGAAGAAGACGAAGCCACGCTCATGGCCGTCATCCGTCAGGCCATGCTGCAAGGCATGCTGCGCAAAGACATCGAGAGCTACGGCGACCTGAAGGTGACGCAGGAAGGCAAGAAGTTCCTGAAGAAAAGCGGCGAATTCAAGGTGCCGGTAGAGAGCAGAGAGGAAGACGAAGAAGATTCTATGGAGCCTGCTATGGCCAGCGGTGCCGCAGCCGACGAGGTGCTGTATTCCATCCTGAAAGACGTGCGCAAGAAGCTGTCGAAGAAGCTCGACCTGCCGCCCTTTGTGCTCTTCCAAGACCCCTCGCTCGAGGCGATGGCGACAAGCTATCCCATCACGATGGAAGAGCTGCAGAACATTCCGGGCGTAGGTGCCGGCAAGGCGAAACGCTACGGAGAAGAGTTCCTGCGCATCATCAAAGAGTACGTCGAAGAGAACGAAATCATACGTCCGGAAGACCTCCGCGTGCGCACAGTGGCCAAAAAGAGCCAGCTCAAGATAAGCATCATCCAGGCCATCGACCTGAAGAAGGACCTCGACGATCTGGCCGAGTCGAAAGGCATGTCGATGGAAGAGCTGCTCGACGAGATAGAAGCCATCGTCTATTCGGGAACGAAAATCAACATCAACTATTTCATCGAAGAGGTGGTTGACCCCGACAAGGAAGAGGAGATTTACGACTACTTCAAGACGGCCGAGACCGACAGCCTGAAAGACGCCATGGAAGAGCTCGGCGAGGACGACTTCACGGAGATTGAGGTGCGGCTGGTACGCATCAAGTTCCAGAGCGAACTGGGCAACTGATGCGATGCATACCCGGGCGCCGCTAAACTGCAAGCCGATGCACAAGAACGAGATAGATATCATAACGCTGGGCTGCTCGAAGAATCTGGTGGACGCAGAGCGGCTCATGCGGCAACTGGAAGCCGCGGGCTGGCGTTGTGTGCACGATGCGCCCGACCCGCAGGGCGAAGCCGCCGTCATCAACACCTGCGGCTTCATAGGCGATGCCAAGGAAGAGAGTATCCGCACCATCCTGCAGTTCATTGAGCGCAAGAAACAGCGCAAACTCAAGCGTCTCTACGTCATGGGCTGTCTCTCGGAGCGCTATCTGAAAGAGTTGCAGGGCGAACTGCCCGAAGTGGACCGCTTCTACGGAAAGTTCGATTTCATGGGCCTGCTCGAGGAAATAGGCCGGCCGGAAAATACCGGCGTACACGCATGCTCTTCCTGCGCGGCCGCCTACGAGCGGGTCATCACCACCCCGCGGCACTATGCCTATCTCAAGATTGCCGAGGGCTGCAACCGCTACTGCTCGTATTGCGCCATCCCCCTCATCACGGGCCGCTACCAAAGCCGCCCGATGGAAGAAATTGTCGAAGAGACGAAATGGCTCGTCAGTCAGGGTGTGAAAGAGTTGCAGGTGATTGCACAGGACCTGAGCTATTACGGCGAAGACTTGTACGACAAAAGCTGCATCGCCGAACTGGTGCGCCGTATCAGCGATGTGCCGGGCGTCGAATGGATTCGTCTGCACTATGCCTACCCCACCCGCTTCCCGCTCGACCTGCTGCCCGTCATACGCGAGCGGCACAACGTATGCAAGTATCTTGACATTGCATTGCAGCACTCCACCGACCACATGCTGACGCTGATGCGCCGCCATATCAGCGAAGCGGAACAGACTGCTCTCATCGAACGCATTCGCCGCGAAGTGCCCGGCATCCATCTGCGCACCACCCTGCTGCTCGGACATCCAGGCGAGACGCGCGAAGACGTGGAAGCGCTCAAGCAGTGGGTGCGAAAGATGCGCTTCGAGCGCCTCGGGGCCTTCGCCTATTCCGACGAAGAAGGCACCTATGCCAACCTGCACTACACCGATGACATCCCGCAGGAAGAGAAAGACCGCCGCGTGGATGAGATTATGACGCTGCAGGAAGAGATTGCCGCTGAACTGAACGAACAGAAGACAGGCACTGTCATGCGCGTCATCATCGACCGCGAAGAAGCCGACTACTACATCGGCCGCACCGAGTTTGACTCGCCCGAAGTGGACTGCGAGGTACTGGTGCAGAAAGACCGTCGGCTGACCATCGGCGACTTCTGCAACGTGCAGATTACGCAAGCCGACACATTCGACCTATACGCCAGGGCTCTCTAACCGACAGCCCGCAAACCGAAGACGATATGAATACGAAAGAATTGATTGCCGCCGTTGCCGCTGCTACCAACACCGGCAAGAAGGACATCGCCGCTCTGCTGGAACAAACCACCGGCATTCTGACAGAGCAACTGCTGGACGGCAAAACCGTGCAACTGAAGAATCTGGGCACCTTCTGCATCCGCGAGCGAAAAGAGCGCGTCAGCGTCATCCCCGGAAAAGAAGAGCGGCTCACCATTCCCGCCCGCAAGCAACTCAGTTTCAAACAGGCTCCTGTACTCAAGGAGACACTAAAAGACGTAAGCCATGAATGAGGACAAACTCACGCTGGCGGGATTACGCAAACTGCTGGCACAAAAGACGCAACTGACCGACAGGCAGGCCGGTGAATTTTTAGAGGCACTGCTGGCAGGCATCATCCAAGGGTTGGAAACCGACCGCCAGGTGCGCATCACCGGCTTCGGCACCTTCCGTCTCCAATGGAACGCACCGCGCAAGAGTGTGGATGTAAACACCGGCGAGGCCATCATCCTGGAAGGATACAACAAGGTGACGTTTTCTCCCGAGCCTGCACTGCGCGAGCGCATCAGCGATGTTGACAGCAACGTCCTGCCTGCAGCTGCGGCCGGCATTGACCCGATGGCCAAACTCGACGAACAGGCCGAAGAGATAAAAGACCTGCTGACAGAACTCGGCGAGAAGCGCCACGAGCAACACAACGAGCAATACAACGAGCAATACAACGAGCAATACAACGGACAACACAACGAGCAGCACAACGAGCAACCCGCTCCTGTCATCCCGGACATTCCGGAAATTCCGGAGAAGCCGGAAAATCCGGAAACTCCGGAAGAGCCAGAGCCGGTTACGCAGGACATTCCGGTCACCCCGGAGAAACCGGAAAATCCGGAACCTCCGGTCACTCCGGAAACACCCGCCCCTCCCGCCAAGAAACCCTACCGCCCATGGCTGACCATCGGCATCACGATGTGCGTATTCTGCCTGCTCCTGGTAGCCGCCTATTTCCTGCTGAAAAACCGGATAACGGAATGGGCAGACAACCTGATTCAGCAAAACGGCAACATCGAGTCGGTTACCAACGACACCGCTTCCACCGACAGCAATACGCTGGCTTGGGAGGAGACCACTCCGCAGCCCGCAGTCGAGGAGACAGAGACATAGACAGAGACAGAAACAAAGACAAAGATAGAGCCGGCACCTGCCGATGCACAGCCGCAACCGGCCGCCTCTACCCTTCCGCAACAGCGCACCTACACGAAATTCATCAAGAAAGAGGTGCTCACCGAGGGCAGCCGTCTCACATGGCTCTCACGCAAATACTATAACGGAGCGCCCGAATTCTGGGTATATATCTACGAAGCCAACCGCAACGTGATAACCGACCCCAACAACATACCCGTCGGCACTACCATCCGCATACCCAAGTTGGACAAACGCCTCATCGACACCACCAATCCGGAAGCTATGCGGCAGGCGGAAGAACTCCAAAAGAAGTATCTCGGCCAATAAGTCCCCCTTTCGGAAACAAACAAACCGAAGCTACCTCATCCCGTGAGGTAGCTTCCCAAAAAGCAAGCACCGCGCTGATAATCAGCGCGGTGCTATTGGTAAAATTTTATCCGTCTTATTTTCTGTCGGTTAACCGGAACCCGCATAGGGAGAAGACTGGGAGACGGTAATGAGAAGCCCGTGTGAAGAATCTTCCCGAAGTTTACCAATTTTCAGTCATCAGTGCCCCCTTTCAGGAGGCCTCCTTTTCGTCATGCCTGCTGCATCTCCACCAAGCGTGTGTAGTAGCCGCCCTTCGCCAGCAGTTCTTCATGGGTGCCGCGCTCCACAATCCCGCCTTCATGCACTACGCAGATGAGGTCGGCATTGCGCACGGTGGACAGGCGGTGCGCCACAACAAGCGTAGTACGGTTATGCATCAGACGCTCCAGCGCTTCCTGAACCAGTTTCTCCGATTCGGTATCCAAGGCCGAGGTGGCCTCGTCCAGAATCAGCACCGGCGGATTCTTCAGGATGGCGCGGGCGATGCTGATGCGCTGCCGTTGCCCTCCCGAGAGGCGCGAGCCGCGGTCGCCCACCGTTGTCTGATAACCGTCGGGGGTTGCCATGATGAAGTCGTGGGCATTGGCTATACGCGCCGCACGCTCCACCTCTTCCTGCGTGGCTGATTCCACCCCGAAAGTGATGTTGTTGTAGAAGGTGTCGTTGAAGAGAATAGCCTCTTGGTTGACGTTGCCCATCAGTGCACGCAGGTCGCGGGTGCGTACATCACGCACGTCGGTGCCGCCAATCGTGATAGAGCCGCCAGTCACATCATAGAAGCGCGGCAGCAAATCCACAAGCGTTGTTTTGCCCGAGCCGGACTGGCCGACGAAGGCCACCGTTTGCCCCGCCTCTATTTCCAGATTGATATCTCGCAATACAGGCATATCCGGCCGGTAGGCGAAGCTTACGTTGCGGTAGGCAATAAGCGGCGCAGCGTCCTTCAGTTCAATATGCTCCGGCACGGCGGGCTCTTGTATGTCGTTCGCTGCCGTCAGGATGCGGTCGATACGCTCTAACGAGGCCATGCCCTTGCGTATGCCGTAAGTGGCCTTTGTGAGGTCTTTGGCGGGATTGATGATGCTGTAGAATATCACTAAATAGTAGATGAATCCGGCGGCATCGATAGAACTGTGGTTGGAGAGAATAAGTCCGCCGCCATACCACAGCAGGAGGGCTATCAGCACCGTGCCGAGAAACTCCGACATCGGATGCGCCAGCGTGTAGCGCCGGTGGATGCGGTTGAAGGTGGCGCGGGTGCTATTGTTCAGCCGGTCGAAGCGCTCCACCAGTTTCCGCTCCGCATTGAAGGCCTTCACCACCCTGAGACCGCCCAGCGTTTCCTCTATCTGCGTCAGCAGACTGCCTGTCAGTTCCTGCCCTTGTGTGGAGCGGCGCTTCAGTGACTTGCCTATACGCCCTATCACCCAACCGCCCAGCGGCAGCAGCACAAGCACAAACAGCGTCAGTTGCCACGACAGGGCAAAGAGCGTCAGCAAATACACCAGTATCATGATAGGGTCTTTCAGCAACATATCCAGCGAAGCCATGATGCTGTTCTCCACCTCGCTCACATCGTTGGTCATACGCGACATGATATCGCCTTTTCGCTCCTCCGTAAAGAAGCCTACCGGCAGCGATACCACTTTCTCATACAACTGATGACGCAAGTCGCGCAATACGCCCGTACGGATAGGAATCATGAAAAACGAGGCCAGCCATGCCGTCAGACACTTGAGGAAGGTCATCACCACCAGAAACAGTCCGAGCAGAAACAGCACCCAGCCCGAGCCGCTCTGCTGCATCTGCTCCTGAATCAGATAGAACACATTGTTCTTCAGGGCAGCCAGCGTCTCTTCCATACCGGCCGCCTGCTGCCAGTCGGCATACTGCAGGTTGGCATCGGAGATGCCGAACAGAATACGCAGTACGGGAATGATGGCTGCAAACGAGAAGAGCGAGAGCACTGTGCTCAACAGGTTGAAGAACACGTTGAGCAGCACCTCCTTGCGATAGGGGGGCACAAAGCGCCGGAGCAGACGGAAGATATTCATAGACAGCGGTTTCAGATAGCAGTAGCAACACTATATAAGCCGGAGTACCAGCAGAGCCAGCAGCAGGGCCGGTGTGGCAAACAGGATGCTGTCGAAGCGGTCGAGCCAACCGCCATGGCCGGGAATCACATTGCCGGAGTCTTTGATGCCGAGAGTGCGCTTCGTCAGGCTCTCCATCAAGTCACCTAACGTGCCCGCTATCACCACCGTCAGCCCCAGTGCCAGCGACTGCCACCAGGCAAACTCCAGACCGCTGAATCCGAAGGGGTCGGAAAGGAACACATAGCCGGCCGCCATGCCGAATACAGCACCTCCGGCGAGCCCTTCCCACGACTTGCCCGGCGATACACGAGGAAACATCTTATGCCGCCCCAACAACGAACCGACACAATAGGCCCCGCTGTCGTTCAGCCAGATAATGACGAACAGAGCAAGCAGCAGCATCGGCGACTTGTCAAACAGCAGATTCATCAGCGTGAACGGCAGAGCTATCATCGCCTGCCCTGCCAGCAGAATGCCCCAGTTGGCTATCGGGTCGGCAGCTTTCTTGAAGAGTTCGGCCGCAAGCGTCAGCAGCAGCACCAGCCCGTAGGCACCCAGCAAGACCACCGGTGCTTCCAGATAGGCGGTGCATACCAGCAATGACACCGATGCGAACATCAGCCATGCCAACAGCATGCCGGACAGCGTAAGCAGCAAGTCGCTACGATTGATGCGGTGAAACTCACGCACGGCCAACGTGGTGACAACCAGAAACAGCAGTTGGAAGAAATAAGGCCGCCACAGCAGCATACTCCCCACTACCAACGCCACATAAATAGCGCCGAAGACGGTGCGTTTCAGCAATTCGGATTTCATAGTGTATATTTGTTTAGCAGTTCATACCTCCACAGCAGTGTATCACCTGACCCGACACGTAGCCCGACAGGTCGGAAGCCAGAAAGAGGGCTACGCCGGCCACATCTTCAGGTGTGCCGCCGCGACGGAGCGGAATCAGCTTCACCCATTCACCACGCTGCTCCTCGGAGAGAGCTTTCGTCATGTCGGTGATGATAAAGCCCGGAGCTATCGCATTGGCACGTATGCCACGGCTGCCCAACTCTTTGGCAGTCGATTTGGTCAGGCCTATCAGTCCGGCTTTCGAGGCGGAATAGTTGGCCTGCCCCGCATTACCGCTCACGCCTACTACCGACGACATCGATATGATGCTGCCTGCACGTTGCGCCATCATCACGGGCGCGCATGCATGAATAAAATTGAATGCTGACTTCAGGTTCACCGTGAGCACACTATCCCACTGCTCTTCCGACATACGGAGCAGCAGCCCGTCGCGTGTAATGCCGGCATTGTTGACCAGAATGTCGATACGCCCGAAGTCGGCCTTCACCTGCTTCACAATCTCGTGAGCCGAAGCGAAATCGGCCGCATTGCCCATATAGGCCTGCACTCTGACACCGTAAGCCTCAATGTCGGCTGCCGTTTGTTCCACCTGGTCGTTATACGTCAGGTCGGTGAAAGCGATGTTGCAACCCTCTGAAGCAAAGCGGAGGGCAATAGCCCTGCCGATGCCACGGGCGGCACCGGTGATGAGGGCGGTTTTGTTTTCCAGAAGATTCATATTGGTAGTGGTGTTATTCTTCTTTTATCGGGAAGATGCCTTGCGGCTGTCGGATGGTGTATTTGCTCATCTCCTGATTTGACTCGAAGCCCAAACCTGTGATGATGCTGGTCTCCCGCGTGATACGGATGAGCGAATCCGAATAGACGCGCTCTCCTTTCTGGCTCCAGAAGAGCTGTTGTGTCTCAAACACTTCCCCCTCCAGATTAAGGGCTTTCACGTTGCCGTCAAGTTCCCATAGTTGGGCATCTTCGTCATAGTAGGCATAGTCCGACTGCAGCGAAGCTTCCGTCTCCAGGTCACTGTTGAAGCGCTCCAGATATACGCCGTCAGGAAACAGCCAATGAGGCGGCGTATCCTTGTCGAATATCTCCCAGCGGGGCGTGTTGATGCGATAGCGCGTGATACCGGAATCAGAAATGAGTGTCGTCACTGTATCGGTAAGCAGCAACGGCGTCTTTGCACGACTCGGGAAAGCCTCGATGGTCGGTTTGTCATGATGATTGCACGATACAGAAACAGCGAGCACCACTGCCAGAACGGCAGTGATGCCCAATGTGCGGTATGTCGTGCCTGCAGCCATATCAGCGGCAGATAGTGGTTTCGCCTATCCAGCCTCCTACGGTGTAGGGTTTGCCCTTCACCATTCCGGCACCTGCATTGAAGAAAATCTCTTCCGTGGTGGGGAAATACTTGCTGTATGAGTTAATCAGTTTGTTTGCCTCGTCAGTAACGGAGGGATCAACCGTCTTGGCCTTCACGAACTTGTCAACAGCAGCCCAGAATACCGACTTGTTGAGCACGGCATCGTCGAAAGGCTTCGAGCTGGCATACATCAAACCTATCAAGAGGTAGCAGCGGCCCTGGTCGGGTTTTACCTCTAAAGAGCGGCGGGCGTATTGCCGTGCCACGCTGTACTGGGAAAGGTTGTTGAAGGCATACACGGCATTGTTGTAAAGATAGTTGGCCTTGTCATCTGCATCTTCAGCCAATTCGGCAGCCTGATCATAATAGGCCAGTGCGTCTTTGTAGTTGCCCTTCTTGGCGCTCATGGCGGCGCACCCTGCGGCCGACTCGGCGGTAGGCTGCAGTTTGTGAGAGCTCTCGGCAGCTGCGAAGTACACATCCGACTCGGTGCAACCTACATGGCGGTAAAGCTTCATCACCTTACCCAGCATCTCCAGGTTGCCGCTGTTGTCCTTCACGGTTTGGGCATACAATTCGTCCAACTTGGCGCAGTCGGCAGCTCCCGATGCGGCAAACACGCCGTCGATATAGTCCTTGTACTGCTTGGCATTCTCGGCAAACTTGTTGGCAGGGTTGGCAGCTATCTTGCCCAGCAGGTCGGTCACCTTCTGGTAGTCGGCAATATACTGCTCGGCATACTTGTCAGCATCCGATTTGAACAGGCCGTTGCTCAGTTCTGCAAACTTGCTCAGCACGTTCAGCTGGCTCTGCTCACCCATGCCTTCTATCGACTTTTTCATCCATTCGTAGGCAGGCAGCTTCAGGGCGTCTTCTGCAAAGTACTCGCAATAGTCCAGGCCCTTCAGACCCAGGATATAGGGAGTCGGATACTTGTCGTCATCGCCAAAGTATTTGATGCGCTTGTCGTACATCTGCATCAGCGTGTTGCGCAACTGCTGCTTCTCTTCGTCGGTCTTGGCGTTCTTATACTGCCATTCGATAATCTGCGGGCCGCGGGTGTATATCACCTTGTTCGCATTCGGGCAGTTGGTGTACACATCGTACCACGGCTCCACGGCATCGGCATACTGCTTGTTCTTTGCCGACTCGTTGAACAGACTCACGTTGATTAGACACTCTTCCGTGATGACAGGTTCGGGTTCCTCAGCCACAGGCTGTTCTTTCGCCTTCTTCCTCATCTCACCGGCCGAAGCCTCCAGATGCGTATCCTTCATGGCTTTCTGCTTCTTCACTTTCTGTGCCGAACAACCGAGAACCGGCAGTGCACAGAGGGTAATAACAAGTAATGCTTTCGTTTTCATATTATGTTGTTTTTGTTGTTTGTCTATATGTGGCAATTACCGTGCCAGAACGTTTACAGCCTCCGTTTGAAGAACCACGTCTCGGCGATTCCGGCATTGATAGTCAGGCGCAAATAGTTCTCCTGCATCACGGCAGCTGAGCCGCGGTGACCGTATTCCAGCGATGCGTTTATCACAGTGTTCACATTGCGGAGCGGGAAGCCTACACCTATCGAAACCGTATAGTCACGGGAGTTTATCTCGTTCACGTAGGGGTCGGTCATGCTCAATCCGAAGCGGAACGGCATGCGCTCCACGTAGCGACGCCCCAGCGGGTTGTGCCGATACTCGGCGCCAAAGGCGAACCGCTGTCGGTTGCGCAGGTTCGGCCCCCACTTGTAGCGGATATCGCCCCAGGCCGTCATGCCATAGTCGGCGGCCAGAAGCAGACGGTTGTCGTAGCAATAGGATGCACCCACGCTGAACATCATCGGAAGGTCAAACCCGCCGTTAACTAAATACTCCACCGTATCAGCCGTCAGGGTTTCTTCCTCCAAATAGGTTACTCGGAACGGCTTCTTGTTTTCAAACACCGCCCCCAGCACGACACCATGCTTGCCAAACGTATGGAACAACTGCGCACCATAGCGCAGACGATAGTCACTGACGTGCGTCATGGAGGTCTGGAGCGCCGAATTAATACCGGCCTCGTTGAACACCAGTGCACGATTGTTCAGCACGTTGCCGAACATATAATAGACATTGGCACCTACAGCCGCCCAGTTCAAGATGTTGAAAGAGAGGCCGCCATAAACTTCCGTAATACCTCCCTCTCCGGTATAGACCTTCGTATAGGGGTGCGGCACAGCTTTCACACTATCCGTTATGTCGTACCCGACCATCGAATAAGGAAGCACACCCACCGAGAAACCGATGTATTTCCATATCGGGAACTGGATCGTCAGATACTCCAGATTGCCGTTGGCAAGATTTTTCACGCCCTTTGAGTCGCCGTAGTTGGTCCACATCACACTTGCTCCAAGGTCAAACATGAAAGTCGTGCTGTCCACCACACTATAGGAAGCCGGCTGCGCCGGATTGATAACGCGCTTGTCGCGCATGCCGGTCCAGACGCCGCCCATTGAGCGCAACTGGCCCGGCACATTGTCGTTCAGCTCGCCATAGCCGAAACAAGAGAAGGGGGAAGAGGTGTTATTCTGCGCTTGCAGAGGGAGCAACATGCCTCCTGCCACCAGCAGAACGCACAGCAGCAGAAATGCGGATATGTAGGTCGGTTTACGCATATTGCCGAAATATCGTGCAAAGATACAAATTCTTTGCCAAACACGAAAATCCGAATGCATATTTCCGTATTATTTTGCTCCGACAGAGTCCACACAGACGGATTCTGCAGAGAACGAGAACGGTAGATGACACTGTGTCAGGGAACAGGAGCGGAAGAGCCTGGCAGAGCCGCCTTCGGGTCAACCGGCGTTATAGTCCAATATGCGGTTCAGCCCTATCAGCACGAGATGCTTTTCATAGTGCACCTCCTGCTTGAGATTGTTGAGTATAAACGGTGCATTCCCCCCCGTAAGGACAGTACGGAAATGGGCAGTCCGTTCGGCCAGTGTACGCATATATCCCTTCACCTCAAAGACGATACCGCGTACCACGCCGGCCGCTATCGCATCGTTCGTATTGCGCCCGAAGAGCGGAATCAGCTGACTCTCCTCCACCTCTACCAGAGGAAGTTTCTTGGTCATCTGGCGGAGCACTGTCAAACGCATTTTGATGCCGGGAGCGATGTTGCCTCCCAGATAATTGCCGTCGGCATCCACAAAATCGTAGGTGATGGCTGACCCCGCATCCACTATCAGCAGGTTTTCCTGCGGGTATAGCACCGCCGCTCCCACGGCAGCAGCCAGACGGTCCTGCCCCAGCGTATGCGGCGTGTCGTAACCGTTGTGCACCGGCACCGGCGTGTGGTGGTCAAACAGCAGGCAGCGCTTGCTCAGTCTGTGCAGCGCATTGATGACGGCAGGCTCCATATTGCCTACCGACGAGATGATGCTGTTATCCACCGGATAGAGCGCATACAGGCGCTCCACTTCACCGGAATGGAACACGCGATATACAAAAGATTTCACCAGGCGGCCGTCCTCGCCGAACAGCGCCACCTTGGTGCGGGAATTTCCCTGGTCGATACACAGATTCATAGCGGTCTGCTTGTCTCGTTATACATAGGACTTTGAATGCCACTTCTTTACACAAAGAAAGTCCACCCCTCTACGGAAGTGGACTTCTTTTCTGCCTCTCAACAATTATTTGTTGATTTCAGCCTTAGCCTTCTCGGCAGCAACCTTGATAGCCTCTTTAGCTACATCGTTGGCAGCAGCCTCAGCAGCTTCCTGTACAGTCTGCTCTTCCTCAGCGGGAGCAACTTCTACAACGGGAGCAGCTTCTTCAGCAGCAGGAGCGGCAGCCTCGCAGCAGGGTTTCTGCTCCTCGCAGCACTCCTTGTTCTCAGCCTTCTTGGTGCAAGCAACGGTGCAGGCAGCGATGGCAAGTACGAATAATACCTTTTTCATTTGTGTAAGTGTTTAATTAAACAATTATGTTTCTGAGTTATTTCAAAAACGGCGCAAAGGTACAACATTTTTTTTACATACACACAATATGCATGAAAAATAATTGATTTTCCGTCATTTTTTTCACTTGTACATGTAGCGCTTGATGCTGTTCTTCGGCGTCTTCTCAAATTCGTGTGCCTGCACTTCCACGCTGTTTATCTGCTCGTAGGCGGCCAGTTGTTTGTTCACCTCCTTGCGCATATTCTCCATCTGCGTCTGAATGTCATTTTGCGTGAAGCCCGCCTTGTCGCAGGCATCCATATCGGGATATACGAGAGCGACAATCTTCTCCCCGCGCTGCACCACAATGCTTTCCATGACGTAGGGCATGTTGTTCAGTTTGTCTTCCAGCTCTTCCGGATAGATATTCTGACCGTTGGAGCCCAGCATCATCGTCTTCGAGCGGCCTTTGATGAAGATATTGCCTTTTTCATCCACATAGCCCAAATCACCCGTGCGAAGCCAGCCGTCTTCGGTGAAGGTGGCACGCGTGGCCTCTTCGTTCTTGTAATAGCCAAGCATCACGTTGTCACCGCGCACCTCTATCTCACCGATGCCCTCTGCGTTCTTGTCGGTGATGCGTACTTCCATATTATCCAGAATAGTGCCGCAGCTCGTCTGACGGAACTCGCTCCAGTGGCAATACGATATCAGCGGGGCACACTCCGTCATGCCATACCCGATGGTCAGCGGGAACTTTATTTTACGGAAGAAACTTTCCACCTCGGCGTTCATAGCGGCACCGCCGACAATCACCTCCTCAAAACAGCCGCCGAATACGCCCACCAGCTTCTGACGGATCTGCGACAGCACCACCTCGTCAAGGAAGGGCACTTTGAGCACCCAGCTCATTGGCGGCTTGGCTATCATCGGCTGTATCTGCTTGCGGTATATCTTCTCAATGATGAGAGGCACCGAAAGAATCAGCGTAGGCTTCACCTCGGCAAAAGCAGCCAACAGCACCTTCGGGGTCGGCACGCGCGTGATAAAGTAGGTGTGTCCGCCTACAGTCGTATTGCCCAGAAAATCGAAAGCGCAACCATAGGCATGGGCCAGCGGAAGAAATGTAACCATACGGTCACCTTTGAAGAGCAGCTTGCCCGTCGGATTGTTATAGGCGTATGTCGTATGTCCGAACACGGCATTTGAAGCCAATGCACGACCCGTCGTCATCACACCCTTCGAGAAGCCGGTGGTGCCCGAAGTATAGTTGATGGAAGCTATCTCTTCGTTATCCTTGTAGTCATAGCGGATGCAGTCCGGCTGGAAGTTGCCCTTGAACTTGCGGTCGAAGAGTTGCTGAATCACTTCCGACGAAATCAGTTCCTTGGTCAGCGTCATGCGGATGCCCGTCTCCTTGTCCACCACCGGCAGAGCACTGTTAATCACAGCTAACGGCTTGAACTTCGTCAGCGAAATCACGGCACGCACCTGCCCCAGTTCGTTCTCGTCCAGATGATCCCAGATGTAGTCAGCCGTGAAGAGCAGTTTGGAATCGGAATGCTTCAGAATGTGATGCACGTCGTCAGGACGGAAGTCTTGCAGAATCGGCACAATGACGGCACCATAAGTGATGGTAGCCACGTATGCCACCGCCCAGTGCGCCGAATTGCGGCCGATAAGCGACACTTTGTCGTTCTTCTCGATGCCGCACTGTTGGAACAGCAGATGCAGTTTCTCTACCTGCTCAGCCACCTGAGCATAGGTCATGGTGTACTTCGTCTCATAGTCCGTGTACGCCTCTAAGTCCCAGTTCTGACGGAATGAATCCTCGAACATACGGACAAAATTTTCTTTTACCATAATGTTGTGTTGCGTTTCGTCCGGCACGCGCCGCAGACCCACCGGGCAACAGCCCGCTGCCGGATAATGAGTGAATAAAATGTTGGATGATTATATAACAAAGCAACAGAGACCTGCGTCTCTGCCCGCTGTTGTTTCAAAATATGGGAACGGGCACCGGCACCGCGGTTTTCTCCACCGATATGATGCTGTCCACCACAAACTCGCTTACGCCGCGCCAGGGGAGAGCGCCTAAATACTCGCGGTAGTGAAGCTCCACCTGCTTGCCCGTACAACGCATCAGCGAATCAGCAATCTGCTTGTTCTCCACCGAGAACTTGAACTCGTTAGATTGAATCGTATTACGCTCGTTCTTTGAGTTGTAGCCTGCCTGAATCAAACGACCTTCGTAGGTCTTGAACACGTAGCCTTTCCGCACCACATAGTTCAGCTCACCGGCCTTCACGCCTTCACCGAACACGAAATAGAACTTGAAGAAAAACCAGCCTGCCAGCACTACCACCGCCACGGCAGCCACAATGGAGAACACTTTGCCTGTCTTGCTCATATTGATCTTGTTTTGAGAGTTTCCTTTATTCAGCCTGCAAAGGTACGGCTTTTTCCCGAAACCGCCAAACAAACGCGCACCCATAATACATACAAGGATGTATTCGCAGGCAGAAAGCAGGTTAGGCACAGTTTTTGTAACGCAAAGGGCGTCGAAGCCGACAGACAGATAAAACAGAAGTAGTAAGCCAAGAATACGACAGATATGTTCCGATTCGCACATATTGAAATGCTATGGCTGCTGGCGGTCATCCCCGTCTTTGTGGCAGCCTATATCTGGCACACACGGCGCAAGCGCCGCCAGCTGGAAGAGTTTGGCGACCCCGGGCTGCTTGCCCAACTCATGCCCAACGCTTCACGCGTGCGCCCAAACGTAAAATTCGCTCTGCTGATGGTTGCACTCACCCTGCTCATTCTCGCCGCGGCACAACCGCAATACGGCACGAAAGAACAAACCATCAAGCGGCAGGGCATTGAAGTGATGTTCGCTTTGGACATCAGCAACTCCATGATGGCGGAAGATGTGGCCCCCAACCGGTTGGAGCGCGCCAAGCAGATGCTCTCCAAATTAGTGGACAAGATGCAGGACGACAAGGTAGGCCTGATTGTGTTTGCCGGCGAAGCTTTCGTGCAGCTGCCCATCACGGCAGACTACGTAAGTGCCAAGATGTTCATGCAGACTATCCAACCTGACCTCATCAAAACGCAGGGCACTGCTATCGGCGCCGCACTGAACACTTCTATACGCTCTTTCGGCGAAAACCAGAGCGAAGCCAGCCGCGTCATCATCCTCATCACCGACGGCGAAAACCATGAAGACGATGCCAAGGCCGCCGCACAGGAAGCCAAACAGAAAGGCATCGAGGTGGTGGTGGTAGGTATCGGCAAGCCCGAAGGAAGCCCTATCCCTGTGACAGGCACCAACAACTTCATGAAGGACAGGCAGGGCAACGTGGTCGTGAGCCGGCTCAACGAAGAGATGTGCAAAGAGATAGCTGCTGCCGGCGGAGGCATGTATGTACGCTGCGACAACACCAATACGGCCATGCGCGCCGTGCAGAAGGAGATTGACACGCTGGCCAAATCGGATATCGAGACCAAAGTGTTCACCGACTACAACGAGCAATACCAGTCCTTCGTACTGCTGGCCCTGCTCATCCTCGTCATCGACTTCTTCATCTTCAACCGCAAAAACAAGCGGCTGTCGAGAATCAACCTTTTTGAACAGAAACAATCATGAGACGCATTCTTCCTGTCATAGCCTCCCTACTGCTCGTCCTTCCCGGATTCGCCCAGAAAGAATCGGGTGACGTGCGCCGCGGCAACCGGCAGTACAACAAAGAAAACTATACCGAAGCGGAAGTGAACTACCGCCGAGGCATCGAGAAGAACAACAAGGGCTTCGAGGCGCACTTCAACCTGGGTGACGCTTTGTTCCGGCAGGAAAAATACCCCGAAGCCATCGACGAATACAAGGCAGCCGAAGCAAGCCTGAAGAAAAACGACAAGAAGCGTCAGGCAGCCGTGGATCACAACATAGGCAATGCCCAGTTTGCCCAACAGCAATACGGCGAAGCCGTTGAGAGCTACAAACGAGCCCTCAGAAACAACCCCGCCGACAACGACACACGCTACAACCTTGTGAAAGCCATGCAGATGCTGCAGGAGCAACAACAACAGCAAAACCAGCAACAAACCCAAGACCCGCAACAGCAGCAGCAACAACAGCACCAGCAGCAACAACAGCACCAGCAGCAACAACAGCAAGAGCAACAGCAAGAGCAGCAACAGCAAAACCAAATGGACAAAGAGACGGCCGAGCAACTGCTGCAGGCCCTCGAGCAGGACGAGCAGGAAACCCAGGAAAAAGCCAAACGACAGCAGGCACAAGGAGGCAAGCGCGTGGAGAAAAACTGGTAAAGAAGTTCACACATTCAGAAGTCAAGCAGTTCAGATGATTATGAGACGGACAACAACCATATTCTTATTGGCACTATGTGCTATGACGGCCCTTGCCGACGAGGTGAGCTTCAAGGCAAGTGCACCGGGGCAAGTGATTGCAGGACAACCTTTCCAACTGACCTACAGCGTCAACCAGCGCTCGAAAGACCTGCGCGCCCCCGAGATGGCCGATTTTGACATCCTTGCAGGGCCTTACACTTCGCAGTCCAGTAGCACCTCATGGGTAAACGGACAGCGCACGTCCTCCTTCTCACAGACCTATACTTATACATTAGTGGCACTGAAGGAAGGCACATTCACCATCCAACCCGCCACCATCACCGTGAGCGGCACGCAGTACACCAGCAACGGACTGAAGATAAAAGTGCTGCCCCCCGACGAAACGCCCGCAGCCGAGAGCGAGCAACCCGCAGCAGCAGCCCAACGGCAGCAACAGCAGGCATCGGGAGCACAAGCCGGAGGCGACAACATCTTCATACGCACCGTCGTAAGCAAGACCAACGTACACGAGCAGGAGTGCATCCTGTTGCAGTACAAACTCTACTTTGCAGGCGTGGACGTCACGCAGTTCACCAACAACACAAAGCTGCCCGAGTTCAAGGGCTTCCTCAAGCAGGAGCTGGAGCAGGGAGAGATTCAGACGCAACTGGAGCACTACAACGGGCGCAACTACAACACGGCCGTGCTCTACCAGACCCTGCTCTACCCCCAGCACAGCGGCGACCTGAAAATAGACCCCGCACAGTTTGAGGCTGTGCTGCGCGTGCAGACCCGCGCACAAGTGCGCAGCATCTTCGACGACTTCTTCGGCTCATACACCAACGTCACACGCGCACTGACGGCCCCGGGCATGACCATTCATGCGGCCGCCCTCCCAAAAGGCAAACCCGCCGGTTTCTCGGGAGGAGTCGGACGATTCTCGCTGAAGAGCAACATCTCCACCCAAGAGGTGACGCAAAACGAGGCCGTCACCCTGAAACTCGACATCTCCGGTTCAGGCAACCTCAAACTGCTCAAGACCCCCGCCGTGGACTTCCCCGAAGGGTTTGAGGAGTACGACCCGAAGGTTAGCAACAACTTCAAGAACACCACCGCCGGAATGTCGGGCACCAAGAGCATCGAATATCTCTTCATCCCGCGGGCGGCAGGCGACTACACCATACCCGCTGTCAGCTTCTCCTACTTCGACACGCAGGACAAACAGTACAAAACACTCACCACACCCGAATACACCCTCCACGTGAAACGAGGTGCAGGCGAAGAGCAGACAGCCGTCGTGAGCAACTACGTCAACAAGGAAGACATCCGGCAGCTCGGCACCGACATCCGCTATATCAGCCCCGAGATGCACATCCGCAAGGATGCCGTTATATGCTTCGGCAGCCTGCTCTTCTGGCTATGCTATCTGCTGCCCTTGCTTGCCGCTGCCGTCCTCTTCATCATCTTCCGCAGACAGATACGGGAGAATGCCGACCTGCGCCGCGTGCGCTACAAGAAGGCGGGAAAGGTGGCCCAGAAACGGCTCAAACAGGCCAAACGGCTCATGGACGAAGGCAAGCGCGACGCCTTTTACGAAGAGATTGAACGCGCCGCATGGAACTACCTCAGCGACCGCCTGAGCATCCCCACGGCCGAACTCAACAAAGAAAACATCAACCAACTGCTGACCGCCAAGGGCGTGAGCGAAGAACTCACACAGCGCGTCAACGACCTGCTGTCCACCGCCGAGTTCGCACGCTACGCCCCCACCCGCTCCGAGCACGACATGGAAGAACTCTACGACAAAACAGCAGCCGTGTTTGAAGACCTCAAAATATAACAATTCATCAATTCATCAGTTCATCCACGGCTTTGCCGATCGTTCCGAGCAAAGCGAGGATAAGAATCCCCCAATCCCCCATCCCCCCCGCCTATGAAACGCCTCATCATACTTCTCTTTGCCTGCAGCACCGCTCTCGCAACACTTTACGCACAGACAGCCTTCGAAGAAGGAAACCGCCTCTATGCCGACGGCAACTATGCCGAAGCGGCCGAGGCCTACGAAGCCCAATTGGCCGACTATCCGTCACCCGAAGCTTACTACAACCTCGGCAACGCATGGTTCCGGCAAAACGAACTCGCCAAGGCAATCCTCAACTATGAGCGCGCCCTGCGCCTGCGGCCCTACTGGAAAGATGCGCGCTATAACCTGACGTTGGCGCAAAGCCGCATCATCGACAACATGGAGGACAAACAGGCGTTCTTCCTCTCGCAATGGGCTACAGCACTGCGCAACCTGCTCACCGAAAGCACCTGGTGCATACTCTCCATCATCCTCTTCCTGCTCATGCTGGCAGCCGTCTTCTGCTTCGCTTTCGCACGAAACATCGCGCTGCGCAAAACAGGATTCCATACGGCATGGATCGCCCTGCTCCTCTCGCTGGCATGCATGGCCTTCGCCGCTTCGCTCCACCACCGCGACAGCGCACGCGCCGAAGCCGTCATCATGCAGGGCATCGTCAATGCCAAAGCCTCGCCCGACAAGAGCGGCACCGACCTCTTCACGCTCCACGAAGGGACCAAGGTAACTATCCGCTCCACGCTTGCTGACTGGGCCGAGATTACCGTCGCCGACAACCGCGGCTGGGTGCGCCTCAACTGCCTCGAACGCATCTGACCCGCGCACGAATTGCGGGAATTGAAACGGACGGAGCATAGTGGGCGAGACGGGGGAGTACGGGGAGAGCGTGACAGTGACAGGGATATGCAGGATATGCGAAAATGCGAAAATGCGAAAATGTGATTTCCATCTCCCCAATTCATCCACGGCTTTGCCGATCGTTCCGAGCAAAGCGAGGATAAGAATTCCCCAATTCATCCAATTCAACAATTTAGGACTCCTCCCCGAGTCATTCAAGGTCGGGTCGTCGCCACTCTGCACCGCGAAGGCCCCCGCCCCTCCCTCGCAGAAAACATCGCAGCGCCAACC
>JAFUEI010000061.1 GCA_017464025.1 Paludibacteraceae bacterium
CATATATACTTCCGTCAGTCAGCGAGTCCTCGAATCCCTCCGGGCTATATTTTTCTCCGTCCGCACGGATTAGCAGAGATTTGAATCGGCCTACTACCCACAGGTAACCGGGATGCTCTTTGGTTACATAGCCCATATCACCCGTATGAAGCCATCCGTCCACTATTGTTGCTGCCGTGCTCTCAGGGTTCTTCCAATAACCGGCCATTACATTTTCACCCTTTATTACAATCTCACCGCGCTCGCCGTCAGGCACTATGTTTCCTTCTGCGTCGCATATCTTCAGTTCCATCGGTTTCACGATTCGGCCGGAGGAACCGAAGATTGCGCCATCCAATGAGTTGGAGCAGATAATCGGCGTTGCTTCGCTCAGTCCATAGCCCTGGAACATAGGCATACCTACCGCGCAGAAGTATCGCTGCAAGGCTATGTCCAGCAATGCGCCGCCGCCTACAAAGAATTTCATTCTTCCGCCGAAATTCTCTCTTACTGCTTTGAATATCAGACGGTCAAACACTTTCACCAACGGATATCTCCATGCGTTACGCCACCCGCCGCGATTCCAATACTCTCGGTTATAGGCGATGGCGTTGTTCAGCGCGAATTGATACAATTTCTCCACTTTGGGACCCTTGGCATAGATGGCTGTCTCTATACTTTTGCGGAAATTACGCGCCAGCGCCGGCACCGAAAGCATCACATGCGGACGCACTTCTTTGATGGCTAATGGAATATTCCTGAGAGTTGCCATCGCTGTTTTCCCTACCGGCACAGTAGCAATGCTGCCTCCGTACGACATCATCGTGTAGAAACCGGCTACGTGTGCAAAGCAGTGATCAAGAGGCAGGATAATCAGCATCACATCGTCCAGATCGCAATGTATTACGGAACTGCCTTGCTCTACATTCGCAGTATAGTTGCGATGCGTCAGCAGAATACCTTTGGGATCGGCAGTGGTTCCGGAGGTATAACTGATATTGGCGTAGTCGTTGGGACCTACCGACTCATACCGTGCTTGGAATGAGGCAGCGTCTTCAGCCAGCAGTTTGTCGCCCATCAACATTACCTCATCGATGCCGATTTCCTTGTCACCGTATTGCTCCAACGGATCAAAAACAATCACTTTCTCCACATTCGGGCATTCCGGCATGATCTTGCGTATCTTGGCCAACTGTTGCTCGGAAGCCATAATATACCGTGCATCAGAGTGTTTGATGCGGAACAGCAAATCGCCGGCATCCTCCAGTTTGATACTCAGTGGCACGTTCACGCCGCCGGCATACAGGATTCCCAGTTCACCTGTTACCCAGAGATTTCGTCCCTGGCTTAGCAATGCTACGCGCTCGCCTTTCTGTAATCCGAGCGCCATCAGTCCGGCACCTATACGGTGGGCTTCTTCGCGAGTGGCACGAAAGGTGGTCTCGGTCCACACTTCGCCTCTTTTTTCTCTCAAGAACACATGATCGCTGTATTTGCGGGTGTGGTGTTCTACAAAATCAATAATGGTTGGTGTATCTTTCATTGTATTCATATTAATATATGCATTGTTTTTCGGGTGCAAATTTACTGCTTTTTTTTGAATTGTGCAAATAAATATATTTTATACCGACAAAATTGCGTTTATATTTGTATATGTCGCAAAAAAATAGTAACTTTGCGCCATATTTTTACAACCGATTCTTGTAAATAACAAACAATCTATATGCAATTAGCTTTACAGATTATTACGCTCATTGGGTCCGTGGCAATGTTGATGTACGGACTGAAGGTGATGAGCGAGAGCCTGCAGAAAATGGCAGGTAGCAAGTTAAGCAACGTCCTTGGCACGATGACCACCAACCGCTTTACGGGCGTCCTTACAGGTGCGTTCATCACAGCGGCTGTGCAGTCGTCCACCGCGACATCGGTGATGACGGTGAGCTTCGTTTCGGCGGGGATACTCTCGCTCGCGCAAGCGATTTCCGTTATTATGGGTGCGCATATCGGTACGACGTTCACGGCATGGATCATGGTGCTGGGCGGAGGTTCGTTTGACCTTAGGCTGATTATCTATACGATGATCGTGCTGGCGGTGGCGCTCATTTATACAAAGAAGAACGCGACGCTCGGCGATTTTCTCATCGGTCTGTCTTTGTTGTTATTGGGCTTGACGACACTGAAAATCAACGCAACGGAGATGCACCTTGACCAGATGGCACCCGTGCGCAATTTCTTCGTGGCTACGTCCAGCTGGGGCTACGGCAGTTATTTCCTGTATTTGGTCATCGGCGCTATCCTGACGTTCTCGGTGCAAAGTTCGGCGGCTATCATGGCTATTACGATGACGCTCTGTTCGTCGCACGTGCTGCCGATTGATATGGGTATTGCGCTGATTCTGGGCGAGAACCTGGGTACCACCATCACCGCCAACGTAGTAGCTCTCTCGGCATCCATCATGGCTCGCCGTGCCGCCTTGGCGCACTTTGTGTCCAATTTCTTCGGCGTTATCTGGGTGCTGTGCGTACTGCGTCCGTTCGTAGGCCTGATTTGCCGCGTATGGGGCGTAGAGTTCACACCGGGTATTCCGAGCGACGTATCGCCGGACAAACTGAACGCTATTCTGGCTACGTTCCATACAGGCTTCAACGTAACGAACACATTCCTGCTGATTTGGTTCATTCCGCTGATTGAGAAGCTGGTAACGGCGTTGCTGCCCTCCAAGCCCGAGCAGAAAGAGAAAGACAGCCAGTTGCAGTTCATCTCCGGTGGCCTCATGTCCACTTCCGAGCTCTCTATCCTGCAAGCATGGAAAGAGGTACACCTCTTTGCGGTTCGCGCACAACGGATGATCGGCATGGTTCACGACCTTTTCTACGAAGAGGACAATCAGCAGTTTACGAAAATCTTCTCCCGTATCGAGAAATACGAAGGTATCTGCGATAGGATGGAGTATGAGATTGCGCAGTATTTGAACCAAGTGGCGGACGGCCGTCTGTCCGACTCCTCCAAGCGCGAGGTGCATAAGATGCTTCGTATCGTGAGCGAGTTGGAGTCTGTCGGTGATGCCAACTACAATCTCTCGCGTTATATCAAGCATAAGCACGAAGGAAATATCGCATACACGGATGTGCAGGACAAGAATGTCGAGCAGATGATTTATCTCGTTTCCGGTGCACAGACTATGATGGTAGAGGCGCTCGAACGTGTGAACATCAATCAAGATGAGTTCTTTGAGATGACCAACATGGAGAATGAAATCAATAACTATCGTGACGAACTCAAGAACCAAAACATGCAGGCTATCACTGACCATGTATACGAGTATTCGGTAGGCGTCAACTACATGGACGTCATTCTCGAACTCGAGAAAATGGCGGATTACATCATCAACGTCGACGAAGCTCTCTACGAGCATAAACACGATAAATAAATGTCCTTCTGCCGCCAATATGCTCCGATGCTCCTCATCGCCATGATGAGTCTCTTCTTCGTCTGCCTGGTTGCTGACGAGTGGAGAGATATCCGGCATGCTTGGGAAGACATGCAAATCGAAGCGATGGCGGAGATTGAAGTGGAGGACTTTGAATGGGACGAAGATGGTAGTGATAACAGCGACGGACAAGTACATCTGCAGAGTAACGATGTGCGCTGTACAAAGGTGCTTTGCCTGTTGGTTTCCAATACCGACTTGAATGCTGTTTCGCTCAGTTCCAACGCCCAAAAGCGCGGATTAGTGCGCCGCAATGCCCCGCGAAAAGGTATTTTAAGCGCGTACTATATACTTATATAAGGAAAATGGTATAGACCCACCGAGGGTTTATACCATTTTTTATTGCAAGTGTAAAATAAATAAATGAAAAAAATGACAAATATTCCAATGGTAAATCTTATGACGCTCATCGGCTCCGTGGCGATGCTGATGTACGGAATGAAAGTGATGAGCGAAGGCCTGCTGATGATGGCGGGCATCAAACTGAGTAATGTGCTCGGCACTATGACCACCAACCGCTTCACGGGCGTGCTCACCGGCGCGTTCATCACCGCCGCCGTGCAGTCATCCACCGCTACAACGGTGATGACAGTGAGCTTTGTTTCCGCAGGTATTCTCTCGCTGGCGCAGGCTATCTCGGTTATCATGGGCGCAAACATCGGTACGACCTTTACGGCGTGGATCATGGTGCTGGGCGGCGGTTCGTTCGACTTGCGGTTCGTGGTTTACGCCACCATCATCATGGCGGTCGGACTGATTCACTACCGCCGCAACACCAACCTCGGCGAGTTCATGCTGGGTCTTTCGCTGATGCTGCTTGGTCTGACAACCCTCAAGATCAACGCCACGG
>JAFUEI010000062.1 GCA_017464025.1 Paludibacteraceae bacterium
CGAGTCGTTGAAGTAGGCGGGCACGGTGATGACGGCTTCCGTCACTTCCTGACCAAGGTAGTCCTCGGCCGTTTTCTTCATCTTCTGCAGGATGATGGCACTGATTTCCTGCGGGGTGTAAAGGCGGCCGTCAATGTCCACACGCGGTGTGTTGTTGTCGCCTTTTACTACTTTGTAGGGTACGCGGGCGATTTCGCCTTGCAGACGGTCGTAGGTTTCGCCCATGAGACGTTTGATGCTATATACGGTCTTGGTGGGGTTGGTGATGGCCTGACGCTTGGCGGGGTCGCCCACTTTGCGTTCGCCACCGTCCACAAAACCTACTACCGATGGGGTAGTGCGCTTGCCCTCGCTGTTAGCGATAACGATGGGCTCATTTCCTTCCATGACAGCGACACACGAGTTGGTTGTGCCGAGGTCGATACCGATAATCTTTGACATAGTTGTATAGTTTTATTTGTTAATATTCGGGTGTTTGTATCGCCGCTCTTGCAAGCGGTTCGCTATACCTATGGCAAAGGGTGTGCCAACTGCGGAAACGGCACATATCGTCGCTGGAGGACTGCCAAAATGGCAGAAAACTATAGCGGGGAAGTGTAAAAGGTGCTACCTATACCGTAGATGACAGGGCTGTCAGCGCAGTTGTTCTGCCAGAAGTAGTACGGGCCTTGTGCCGATGCGGGTGGCTATCAGCCAGTCCGTATCGCCGTCGTGCAGGGCGAAGCGCCGGCGCAACTGGTCGGCGGCAAGAGGATGGTTGCGGGAGAGAATGTTGAGACGGGCATCGCAGAGGCTTTTCTTGTCGGCCGGACCGCGGAGACGCCAAACGCGCCCCGGGAAGTTGTCGGGCACACGGGAGGCTGTGTAAAGGTGGGTGTTGGGGGCGAGTTTGCTCAGCGAATAGCGCATGGCAGCCAGGCGGAAGGCGCCTGCTTTCAGGATGGCGGCATTGGGTTCCAGCAGATATTCTTCGAGATTATCGGCATAGAGGCATTCGGCCTGCTGCTCATCGGCAGGGCGGAAGGTGAAGGACGGCTGGGAGGTAAGGAGGTTGACCGCATGAAAGACGGTGGTATCAGCAGAACAACCCGCCAATGACCCGCTAATCACCCGGTAATCACCCGCTCTTGACGCTGTGGGAGTATTGTCTGACAGGTTGTTGGAAAGGGTTGCGGAGAGATTGTCGGAGAGGGCGAAAGATGAGGAAGTAAAGCGGCAGAGAAGAAGGAGCTCTTTTACCTCGTTCTTCACGGCAACCACGTGCACCTCGGCGGTGTCGGGCAGGCTGCGCAGGGCTGCGGCTATGTCGAGCATCGGGGAGAGTTTTACCAACAGAACAGAGCACAGGGTGCGAAGAAGCGGGAGCAGACCGATAATATCGGGTTCGCAGTCTTCCACCCGGAACACTTTGCCGCCTGCCGCCGAGCGGCGGGCAGGGTCGAGGTAGATGACATCTACGGGCTGCATCTGCTCAAGAAACATTCCGGCATCGGTGCAGTGGATGCTTATGTTGCGCTGTAACATGCCGAAGTTGTGTGCGGCGAGCGTGCAGAGTTCTTCCTGCCGCTCGACATAGCAGGTCTCCCGAAAACGGGCGGAAAGGAAAAGGGTGTCGATTCCCATGCCGCCGGTGAGGTCGGCCAGAGTGCGGCCCTCCACAAGAGAGGCTTTGTAGCGGGCTGTCACTTCGGAGGAGCATTGCTCAAGCGAGAGTCGGGCAGGGTAGTGCCAGTCGGGCAGGTCACTGACGGAGGGCAACTTGCTCCGTGTGCGCTGCCTGCCCTCAATCTGGCGGAGGGCAAAACGGAAATCGGTATCCGTAAGGAAAGGATACCGATTGCGTTGCAAGGCCAGACGGTTGATGTCGTCAGCCTGATGGAGCGTTATGAATTCGTGCAGTGTCACGACCTACCACATCATCATCACGTGGAAATGAGTGTCATGGGGTGTGTATAAGGGCACTTGCAGGTTGTCACCGTTGGTGTATCCGAAGTCGGAGGCCTGGAAATACACATAGATGGTGCCGACTCTGTATTCGAAATAGTAGTGTTCGGCGTGGGATACATACTGGCCGTCCACGTCTTCTTCATACCAGACGGTGCAGGGCAGATGGGTCTGCCGCTCGTCCGCCGTGTTGAAGTTATACACGATGCTTACTTGTACGACTCCGTTGTCAAATACGTCGCCCGTGAGTTCGGGTACGGCAAGTTCTGCCACGAAGTAGTTGTTGTCCATGTCGCCGGTGTACTGCCAAGGGATGTTGCTTACTTTGGAATCTGCCGATACGATGTAGTCGAGCGAGGCGTAGTTGACAAGTCCGTCTCTTCCGTCTCTTCCGTCTTTGCCGTCACGGCCGTCACGCCCCGCACAGGAGAGCAGGGCCGTTGCCACCGCCAGCAAAAGCATGGCCTTTTTCATGATTTTCATAACGTGTTCGTGCTGTGTATTAAACAAAAAGAGCGCTGATTGCCAGCGCTCCGTGTAGTGCTACGGGGAATCGAACCCCGGTTTAAAGATTGAGAATCTTTTGTCCTAACCGCTAGACGATAGCACCGTTAGTTCATGCTTCCTTTCGGAAAGCGGGTGCAAAAGTACTGCCTTTTTCTGACATACGCAAGAGGCGGGCAACTTTTTTCTGCAAAAAAGTGATTTCTGTTGCGGATACGGGCCTAAATGACTACCTTTGTAGCCGAAAACAATATCCGATACTATGAGCAGAAACTACGGATTCGTGCGTGTGGCGGCCGCTGTACCGCAGATGCGCCTGGCCGACTGCCGCTACAATGCGGCGCAGGTGAAACAGCAGATAGACGAAGCGGTGGAAGAAGGCGTTCAGGTGGTGCTCTTTCCTGAACTGACGGTGACAGGCTATACGTGTGCCGACCTCTTTTTTATGCAGCAGCTCCAGCAGAATGCGCTGACGGTGCTGGAAGACATCTGCAATCATACAAAAGGCAAACCGATAATCGTGATAGTGGGTGCTCCGTTGCAGTGCGACAACAACCTGTACAACTGCGCGCTGGTCATGACGGACGGTGATGTGGTGGGCGTTGTGCCGAAGATAAATCTGCCCAATACGGGTGAGTTCTATGAGAAGCGTTGGTTCACTTCGGGCCGTTGCTGTCTGCCCAAGATGGAGCTGTGGGCGGGCGAGGTGCCTTTCGGTCGCGACCTGCTGTTTGTGACGCGCGACTTCAGTTTCGGCATCGAGATATGTGAAGACCTGTGGTCGCCCCTGCCGCCTTCCACGCAATTGGCCATTCAGGGGGCGGAGCTTATATTCAACCTTTCGTCTTCCAACTGCGTGACGGGCAAACACCAGTTCCGCCGCCAGATGATTACGCAGCAGTCGGCCCGCGTGCATTGCGGCTATATCTATACGTCGTCAGGTGTCAGCGAGAGTACGACGGATGTGGTGTTCGGCGGCAGCATCTATCTGGCCGAGAACGGTAAGATGCTGGAAGAGGGCGAGCGCTTCCTGCGCCGCTCGAACATGGTGATTCAGGAGATGGATATAGAGCGTCTGCGTACCGACCGCCAGCGCAACACCAACTTCACCAAGGACAAGGAAGGCGAATACCGCAAGATATACGTGGCTCCTTTGGAATACGGCATGCAGCAGGTGGAGCCTGTGCACCGCCATTTTCGGAAGAACCCGTTCATCCCTGCCATACCGGAGCGGGAAGACTTCTGCGAGGATGTGCTCAGCATCCAGACAGCCGCTTTGGCACGCCGCTGGGAGCATACTCACGCCGATACGTTAGTGGTGGGCATCAGCGGGGGATTAGACTCTACGCTCGCCTTGCTGGTATGCGTGCTCACGGCCGACCTGCTCGGCTACGACCGCAGGCGCGTGCTGGGCGTGACGATGCCGGGCTTCGGCACCAGCGACCGCACCTATGGCAATGCCATACGGCTGATGGAGCAACTGGGAGTCTCGCTGCATGAGATTCCTATCCGTGATGCGGTAATGCAGCATTTTCAGGATATAGGGCACGACCCGACGGTGCGCGATGCCACCTATGAGAATGCACAGGCGCGCGAGCGTACGCAGATACTGATGGATATGGCCAACCAATATAACGGTCTGGTGGTCGGCACCGGTGATATGTCAGAACTGGCTTTAGGCTGGTGTACCTACAATGCCGACCACATGTCGATGTACGGTATCAATGCCGGTCTGCCCAAGACGGTAGTGCGCTATATAGTGGAATATGAAGCGCAGAACTATTTTGACGACGAGGTACGCGAGGTGCTGCTTGATGTGGTGGCCACGCCTGTATCGCCCGAACTGCTGCCTACCGACAGCGAAGGCAACATCACGCAGAAGACGGAAGACAAGGTGGGACCCTATGAGTTGCACGACTTCTTCCTCTATTATACGCTGCGCTACGGTTTTGCCCGCGAGAAGATACAATATATCGCCGAGCGCGTGTTCCAGGACGACTACGATCCTGCCGAGATAGAGCATTGGTTAGCCTTGTTCTTCCGCCGCTTCTTCTCGCAGCAGTACAAACGCTCGTGCCTGCCCGACGGGCCGAAGGTGGTTGGTATATCCCTCTCGCCTCGCGGAGACCTGCGTATGCCGAGCGATGCAAATGAACTCTGACTCCTGACAATATAGCTATGACAAA
>JAFUEI010000063.1 GCA_017464025.1 Paludibacteraceae bacterium
ATGTTGAATCCTGCCAACGGCAACTGTTCAGGGGCCGCTTTCGGGGCCGCTTTCAGTCCTCCACGCGTGGAGGACTGAAAGCCTACTCCTTTTTGCACTTCCAAGTTGAACTTAGGGAGTTGGGTTACCCTGCGGACGAAGAGAGGCTGAAAAAGCGTCTCTACCGATGGGAAAATACAACGTAGAGACGCGCCGGTGGCACGTCTCTACGGAGATTCTGCATTCGGAGATTTAGCGGAGTTGTGCGCCGAGGACGTTGTAGAGGACACCGTCCTTCAGGATGAGAATCCGGCCGTTTTCGATGAACTTCTGAACGCCGTTGCTCTCAAGAAGGATATCCTCCAGACCTGTCAACGGATCGGCAAGATAGGCCTTCCCGCCCGATATCTCAATAAGGTCCACTTCGGGTTTGGTGCCGTCTTCAGAGGCTTCTTTGTAGTAGTGATAGAGATTGCCTACCACCCATACTTTGGTGCCTACAGGCAGGTCAACATCGGTAGATACTTTGTATGCTTCGAAGTCGTAGGTCTGCGCATCGGCCGCATCACCCATATAGAAGGACATATTTTTCTTTTCTTCAGAGAACTCGTATGCAATGCTATCCACATAGCCTTCTACAACATAAACAGCGACAGAGGTTTTGCCTTTTTCAAGTTTCTTGCCTGCCTCGACAGCGCCTGCCACATTGACAGGGATGGTGTCAATCTTCACGGAACCGGACTTGGTGATCACACCCTCGCCTATGATTTCGCACGTGGTACCGTACTTGGTGAGTTTGCCGATGATATTCACTTCGTCACCGATAGTAGGATAGTTGCCGTCAGCGAAAATGATATTGTACGCCTTCAGCACTTTCTCATTCTTGTCGCACACGAGTTCAAACGTGGCATTTCCATACTGCGTATTGACAGACGGAGTGGATTTGACCTCGCCGGTGAGATCGACATAGTCGGTAGTGGTCTCGTTGGCATTCAGCTGCTCGCAAGCTTCGATAGCATCGCAGATGGAAGTCTCAAGGGTGTCAATCTGAATGGCGATACGCTCCAGTATCGTCACATCAGGATTCTTCATCTGAGCCTCTCCGTTGTAGTTTTGAATCTTGCCATAGACAGCCACTTTGTCGCCCGGGTTAAGCGGTTTCTCGCCTTCGGGCATATTGCCGAAATAGGCTAAGAAGGTAGTACCCGTGCCCTTCTCATCGTCCATGTTGAACCGCTGCTGGCCTTGGGAAATCTGACCGTTAGTAACAGTCACATACCCTACTACGATTACCGAGTCGGCCGCAGTCTCGCCCGACTGGAGACTATCAGTAGCATAGGCCTTCGCTTGTGCGCAGGTGAGGGTTTTCAGCTCAGCCTGCATGGACACTGCAGCCATCAAGGCTGCACAAAAAAGAAAAATCTTTTTCATACTTGGAATGTTTTAAGTGTTAATTGTTTGTATTATGGTTTTGTGTTGTCAGTTAATCAATTATGTTGCGTTTCTGGTTGCCGGCTTCAATGAAAGCGGTGACCTCTTCTTCTTCGGCGACAAGCAGATCCTGAATCTCCCAGGTAGGAGCGGAGGGAACTTCGCCGATAGTGGTGTTATACTCGAAAGCGATGACAACGGTTTCACCGTTATACTTGGAGAGGTCGAAACGACCGGCGTTCCGGAACACCCAGTTGCTGCCGTCGGGAATGGAGTCGGTGAACTGGAGATGCTCCCACGTGGTAGTAGTGACATCGCCGGTGTAGTTGTCGGTTACCCGCACTTTCAGCCATTCCAAGTTATTGACAGGATTGCCATAGCGGACAGCATGGTAGAACGTGAGCTGGGGTTTCTCACTCTTCTTAAGGCGTATCTTGGGCGAGACGAGCCATCCCTCAACAGGGTGATTGGCACCGCTGACATAGGCGGAGGCCGTCATGCCATAAGATGCCTGATAGCGCCAGATATAGCTCAGACCATCCAGCGCAACCGCCTGCATGGTGAAATCTGCAGGGCCGTCTCCAACAAAGGGCGTGGTGTAATAAGTAGAGATGTTGGCAACCCATGATTCGGGATTAAGCACAAACGACATGACGTCGTAAACAAAACCGGTATTCATGACGAAGTCCGACCCGTCAAAGGTCCACTCGTCAGCCGTGATTCCGGACTTGGAGACATACGCAACGAGATAAATCTGTTTGGCGAGAGGATACTGATACGTCTCGCGCAGATATTTGCCTATGATGACCGCCGGATTGTCGATTGCGGTAACGCCCAACTGGTCATACACATATTGGGGCAGAACCACGGCAGCCGTCAGCTGCTCGTTTTGATATACGACCCACTCGCCGGCCTGCAACTGGTAAATGACGGTTTTGGGCGTAGGAGTTTCCGCCTGCGTCAGTCTCTTCGGGGCTGCCGACGGAGACGATGTGTGCGAGACGTACTTGGCATCAATAATCTGGGGTATTCCGTCGCTGTTGAAGGTCAGCTTGCCCTGAATCGTGATACAGTCACCTTCCTTCACGCCGTGATTCTTCAATGCCCCTTTATGCTCATCGTTCCATTTGTAAACGATAATGGTGTCCGCGCCGTCAGCAAGATAGAACGTCTGCAGCAGGTTATTTATTTTGCCGACAATGCCGGTGAGCTGGTGCTCGGTCTTCTCTTCCGACTCGATGAGTTCGCCCACATGGCATTCGTAGGGCAAGGGAGGATAGATAGTGTCGGGCTGCACATTCATGAAGTCGTAGGTAAGGACGATGATTTTGCCTTCGGCCGCAAGGGGGAAGTCTGCCTTCAAAGCCGCAGATATACCACTCTCTTTGTCAGCCGTGAGATAGGCAGCTCCGCGTCCTCCCCAGATAGCGCGGTAGTCGTCTTCGGTAAGCGTATAGGCCGAAGCATAGCGGAAGGGCTCCTGACGGGCGGATTTGCCTTCATAGAGCGGATAGGTGACATTGCAGATGGTTCCGGCATCAAGATAGGGGAACTTCTGGGCCATGAACATGGGCACGTAGATGTCGGCACCGGCATCGTCGTTGAAGGCTTTGTCAGCAGCGATACGCTTCCATGCCGTATAGGGCAGCGAGTCGGTTTCCGAGCAGAGCGAGAGGGCTTTGGCCTCGTAAACGGAGGGGACAGTGTCCTTCCCTTTCCAGGTGCATTGCTTGCCGATAGCGGCCACATCGTCGTCGGTAAGCAAGTAGGTCATGGACGTACGCACATCCGAGGGACGGTAGTTGCCGTTGTCCATCTGATGTTCGTCAAAATAGTTCTCGCAGGCAGTCAAAAACGGCAGAGCCGCCACTGCCATCAGGATATATTTTGTTGTTTTCATATCAATGGGCTTGTTGGGTGGTTATACGATGTTTAGAAAGCCAGTTTCAGACGGATGTTCCACTGCCGGCCTTTGTTGTAGAAGAAATAGATATTGTCCTTCGTGTTCTCCGTCACGGCCTGCGATACGGTCTGTGCGCTCCAGGCTTTCTCTATATAGTGCTGGTTGAGTACGTTGGTGACGTTGCCTGCCAGCGTGGCACGCAGCGGGCCGATATCGAAGGTGTAGCTCACGCGGACATCCATGGCTCCGCCTACGGGACAACGATAGGGCTCGACCACGCTGACGGTCTTGCCCACCGTGAGGTTGCTGCCGGAGAAGGAGTAGTAGGAGTAGTTGCGGTCGTAAAGGGTATATTCGCCGCCGATGCGGAAGCCCTTGAAGGGTTTGAAGGTCACCCCGAGATTGGCCGTGGTCTGCGCCTGGCCGCCGACGCGTATGTTGTCCAGATTGATTTTGGCCCATGCATGATCTTCCGATCCGGTAGCCACCTGCTCGCCGTTGCCGTTAACGGCATTGCCGTGCTCGTCATACATATAGCCCGTGATGTCATTGCCCTTCCAGCGCCAGTCGCCTAACGAGAGCATGGCGCTCAGTTCCACCCATTTGGCGGGGCGGGTCTTGAATTCGAACTCCAGACCCATGTGCTGTGCACCCACGCCCGTCATGTTGACGTAGCCGTTCTCCTGGTTGTCGAAGGTGGTGTATTTGGACATGGTCTTGTCCATCCAACGGGTGTAGTAGCCGTTGACGATAAGGTTGACGTACTCGTTGTGGAAGCCGTAACCCACTTCGACGGAAGCTATCTTCTCGTTGCGGGCGTCTTTGTTGAGCATGTGGCTCGTGTTGGACGACATGAAAGCCGCGTTAAACTTGGGAGCCCGACTGATGAAACCTGCATTCACAAAGACGTTGTTGTGCTGATTGATGTTGTAGTTCACACCACCCTTTACCGTGCCGCCGACAAAGCCCGCCACTTCGGATTTCCGGTGCTGCTCGTCGTAGTAGAAACGGTCAACACGCCAGTAGTTGGTATAGGAGAACGAACCGTTCAGGAATGCGGAGAGTTGCTGCTGCGTATATTCCAGAGTGGCAAAAACGCCCTCCTGCATGACGTGGCCCGTATAGTCGCGATAGACGATATCGCCCGTATTGAGTTTCTGATAGGTCCACGAGGGGTCGTTGCGATGCACGTTGTTGGCGGCGCTGACGCTGTTGGCGCGTGTGGCATCGATGAAGTACTGTCCGCTGAGCATGTCGCTGATGACGGCGGTGTGGATGCCCTGATAGTAGCGCACATCGAGACCCGCCGTGAGGTCAAGCTTCTCGTCAAGGAACTTGTTGTTGTAGGTGCTTACGAGGCCATACCAGTTGTGGTCGTTGCGGTTCTCGGCCAGAATGAGTTGCGAGCCTGTTTCGGAGGCGGCATTGAGGTCTTCGACTGCCCCGTAGTCAAACGAGCCGTCGGCACGTCGGAAGACGGTGGTCAGCACGCCGTTGTAGGCTCCGCGGGTAAGGTCGCTGTAGGCATACTGGCTGTAGGGACTGGGCTCTGCCGTATTGCCGAAGCCGCGGCCGATGCTGGTGTAGAGGCTCGTGGAGAGCGACGACTTGTAGTCAATCTGCCAGACGTGGTTGAGGGAGATTTGCGGTTTGTGATACTGGTTGTAGTTTGCCCCCTTCTGCTTGCCGTTATTGGCATAGCCGTAGGCGGGGTTGTAGCGGCGGTAGTCCATGCCGCCGGTCATGTATTTCTTCACTTCGTTCCACTGGGCAAGCGTCAGGGCCCCGTTGTTGCCGCTCGGTCGGGTCCAGTGCCACTGAGGGGCGCCGAAGCCGGTAAGCGACAGCTGATGGTTCTCGTTGATACGTTTCGAGATGTTGGCGAAATAGCTGTAGCCGCTATAGCCGGTGCCCTGTATGTAGCCGTTTCCCCAGCTCTTCGAGCCCAGCACCGTGATGGCCCAGCCGTTCTTCATGAGACCGGTGGAGACGGAGAACATCAGTTTGTTGGCTCCGTCGTTACCCATCGAGTAGCTGAACACGCCGCCGCGTTTGGCATCAATACCTTTCGTGACGATGTTGATGGTGCCGCCTACCGAGGGGGCGCTCACCTTGGAGGCTCCCATGCCGCGCTGGGTCTGCATGACGCTTGTCACGTCGCTCAGTCCCTGCCAGTTGGACCAATAGACAGTGCCGCCCTCCATGTCGTTCATCGGCACACCGTTAATCATGGTGGCCACATTCGTGTTGTCGAAACCGCGCATCCAGATCTCGGAGTCGCCCCAGCCGCCACCTTGTCCGTTGGCATGGACGCCGGGAGTGTTCTTCAGCACTTCGGGGAACTCGCCGCCGGCGATGCGTTCCTCAATCTCAAGAGCCGTCACCTGACTCACGGCCACGGGCGTCTTGCTCTGCTGTGCCATCTGGCCGGTAATGGTGACGTCCTGTAGTGTCACGGCCTCAGGCGTCAGCTTGATGACGCCGAGGTTCGCTTTGGCCTTCAGCTCTTCAGTGGAGTAACCGACATAACTGAGCTGGAGGGTAGCCCCTTTCTGCACCGTCAGCGTGAAGTTTCCGTCCAGGTCGGTCACAATGCCGTTGGTTGTACCTTTCTCCACAACGCTAACGCCGATAAGCGCTTCGCCGTTGTCCGCATCGAGCACGGTGCCCGACACACGCAGTTCCTGCGCATGCAGCGTCAGCGCCGCCAGCACAGAAACGAACAAAGTAAACAGTTTCCTCATAAAAAGATGGGTTGATGTTAGTGTTTTTTTATAGTATCACGGCGCGGCCGTGATACTGAGAGGCCTCTCAGTCGGTTTTGCAGAAAAGACAAAGGCGGCAACATCTGCCGTCTTTGCCCGTCTATCGGAGTTGCTTCTTCAACACTTTCCGCAGTATCTTCTCCAGTTTGTCGCTGTATGCGCGGAAGCCTATGTCCGTCAGGTGAACGCCGTCCACCGTTCCCTCTTCCTGATCCCCCGTCATGCCGTCGGTGGTCATATAGTAAAGGTTCTTCGGGTTCTCACGCTTCAGCCGTTCGTAGTTCTTGCGGAAAGCGGCATTCTTGGCAGGAAGATAGTCGCGGAAGTAGGAGTCGTATTTCGCATAGGGATAGGTGAGCCCCTCGACCATCACAACCGGCACATCCGGCCGCGCGTCACGCAGTATCTTCACGAAGTTGTAAGTCAGCGTGTCGCACATGTCTTTGGTGCAGTTGGGCACAGGGTCTATCACATAGCATATCACATCTTCTATCGTGGCCATCGCCCGGGCCATACAGTAGTCCTGCTTGCCTTCGCCAGAGAAGCCGAGGTTGACGACCTCCACATTCAGGTCGCGCTGCATCATCGTAGTCTGCGTCATGCCCGTGCGGGTGGCACAGCCTCCCTGCATCACACTCGTACCGTAGCATACGATGCGTTTGCCGCGGCGCGGATTGTCAACGGCGGGGGCAGCCAGCACAGCCGCACTGTCAACGCCGACTTCCAGCCAGTTCACACCGTCGTAGAGGGGCAGATAAATAAGGTACTCATGCATGCCGCCGTCCAGATTCTCGACATACACCTTCTGCTGCACCGAGTCCTTGACAGGACGGCAGGTGTTCACATAATGCCATTTGCCGTCTTCACCGAGACGGTAGAGGTCGGTGCCTTTGGTGCCTGTATCGGCCATGTGCATCATGTGGAAATTGCGCTTCAGGTTGTAGCGGGCACCGATGCGCTTCGAGTCGGTACGGAAACGGATGCCGATGCCGGCCGAACAGCCCGAGAGCCACCACAGGTTCTCGCGCACGCTGTCCTTGAGATACAGCGGCAGGCGGGTGTAGTCACCCTCTGTATCGGTAAAGCCTTTGTTGATAATACGGAAGTTCAAGGCGTTCTCATAGCGCAATTCGGGTTTGCTTTCCTCCGCGCGCACAACGCCTGCTGACAATGTCAGCAATGCTGTGAGTAGTAGTATCTTGCCTCGCATAGAGAAACTGATTGTTTCGTGTGCAAAGATACGACAAGTTTTCCAATCGGGCAAGGGTCGCTACAAAAAAAACTTCACACAAGAGAGGGGGTGTGCACTGAAGGCTGAATATACAAGTTTGTGCCGTATATGCCGACAGGACGCGGGATGAAGTATCTGCCAATTTGGCAGCCCGCCCGGTTTTGGTATATACCTTGATTAAGAAGTGATGAGCCACCGGCTGAAAGCAACCAACATAAAGTAACTAACCATAAAATCAAACAACTATGACAACCGAGAACTTACAGAAATTCGCCATCAATCTTTGCGAGCGTGCAAAGAGCGGCAAACTCGACCCGGTGATCGGTCGTGACGAAGAGATACGGCGCGTCTTGCAGATCCTGAGCCGCCGTACGAAAAACAACCCTATATTGATAGGCGAACCCGGCGTGGGCAAAACGGCCATCGCCGAAGGACTTGCCCATCGTATCATACGCGGCGACGTGCCCGAAAACCTGAAGCGCAAACTGCTCTACTCTCTCGATATGGGAGCCCTTGTGGCAGGTGCCAAATACCAAGGAGAGTTTGAAGAGCGTCTGAAAGGCGTCATCAACGAAGTGGTGCAGGCCAATGGAGAAATCATCCTCTTCATCGATGAGATTCACACCCTGGTGGGTGCCGGACAGACAAGCGGCGCGATGGATGCAGCCAACATACTGAAGCCTGCCCTTGCGAGGGGCGACCTGCGGTGCATCGGTGCCACCACGCTGTCGGAATACCAAAAGTACTTCGAGAAAGACAAAGCCTTGGAGCGGCGCTTCCAGATAGTCATGGTGGACGAGCCCGACGAAGCCGCCACCATATCCATCCTGCGTGGACTGAAGGAGCGCTACGAGAACCACCACAAAGTCCGTATTCAGGACGACGCGCTGGTGGCGGCCGTACAACTCTCCACACGCTACATCAGCGACCGTTTCCTGCCTGACAAGGCTATCGACCTCGTGGATGAGGCAGCTGCCAAGTTGCGGCTCGAGATGGATTCCGTACCCGAAGAGTTGGATACCCTGGAGCGGCAAATCAAGCAACTTGAGATAGAGAAAGCATCTATGCGTTCCGCCTCGAAAGACGACAAGACCAACGACCGCCTGCAGGTCATCAACGGGAAGCTCGAAAGCCTCAAGCAACAGGCCGCCGACATGCGCACCCGCTGGAACAAAGAGAAAGAGCACATCAACACCATCCAGCAGGAGAAGATCCGCATCGAACAGCTGCGTCATGAGGCCGAGACGGCCGAGCGGGAAGGCAACTACAACCGTGTGGCGGAAATACGCTACGGACTCATCCCGCAGGCCGAAGAGCGTATCAAGGCGGCACAGCTGGCCTTGCACAACAATGCAGCTGACGGACACGATACCGCCACCC
>JAFUEI010000064.1 GCA_017464025.1 Paludibacteraceae bacterium
CGTCACCATCCCCAACAGCGTGACAAGCATCGGAAACCGGGCTTTCTTAGGTTGCACCGGCCTGACCTCCGTCACCATCGGCAACAGTGTGACAAGCATCGGAGAATATGCTTTCTACGGTTGCAGTAGCCTGACCTCCGTCACCATCCCCAACAGCGTGACAAGCATCGGAGAATCTGCTTTCTCTGGTTGCACCGGTCTAACCTCCGTCACCATCCCTAACAGCGTGACAAGCATCGGAAGTAGTGCTTTCTATGGTTGCAAAGGTCTGCCAGTTATTGATAACCTACGATATGCAGATACCTATTTAGTGGAGGCAATAGATAAAACGTTAACGACTTACAATATCAAGCAAGGTACAAAATGGATTGGAGACAATGCTTTCTCTGGTTGCAGCAGCTTGACCTCTGTTACTATCCCCAATAGCGTGACCAGCATCGGAGACTATGCTTTCTCTGGCTGCAACAGTCTGACCTCGGTCACCATTCCCAACAGCGTGACAAGCATCGGAAACTATGCTTTCAATGGTTGCACCAGCCTGCCAATTATTGATAACATACGATATGCAGATTACTATTTAGTGGAAGTTACAGATAAAACGTTGACAACTTACAATATCAAACAAGGTACAAAATGGATTGGAAGCAGTGCTTTCTCTGGTTGCAGCAGCTTGACCTCCGTCACCATCCCCAACAGCGTGACCAACATCGGAGATAGAGCTTTTTATAACTGCAAAAATCTGAATAGAGTTAATATTGAGGATATTGCGAAATGGTGTAATATTTCATTCAGTGCTAACGAAAGTAATCCTTTACATTATGCTCATCATTTGTATGTGAATAGTAAAGAGATTTTTGAATTAGTTATTCCCGAGGGCGTCACTAAAATAGGAGAGCGCACTTTTCGCGAATGTGCATATTTGGTTTCTGTAAAGATTCCAAATACAGTGACAGAGATTGGGGAAAGGGCATTTGCTGATTGTCAACGATTGTGGATTGCGGAAATACCGGAAAGTGTTGTTACAATAGGGAAAAGCGCATTTTTCAATGTTCCTCATATTAGATATAATGGTCCTGCTACAGGTTCTCCATGGGATGCTTTGAGGATTAATAAATATAATGGTCCTTTGATAGATGGCTATTTTGTTTATGCAGATTCCTCAAAGACAATTCTGTTGAATTGTAGTCCTGAAGTTTCAGGAGATGTTATAGTCCCTAATAGTGTTAAGTCTATAGAAACATCCGCTTTTGCAGGCTGCATTAATATGACTAATATAGCTATTCCTAACAGCGTAGCAAGCATCGGAAGTGCCGTCTTTTCTGGCTGCACCAGCCTTCCTGTGATTGATAGCATACGATATGCAGGCACCTATTTGATTGAAGCGGTTGATAAAACATTATCAACATATCCTATCAAAGAGGGAACAAAATGGATTGGAGATGAGGCCTTTATACAGTGTGACAATTTGAAATCAATCATAATACCAAACAGCGTAACGGATGTAGGGGAAGCAGCCTTTCGTTATTGCTATAATTTGGAAGAGGTTAGTTTGGGCGCTAATATAATGTCATTAGGTAGGAATGTGTTCAATAAAGATACAAGTATAAAAAAGGTGTATTATAATATCCGAAATCTACGCAAACAGAAGCCTAATGCTGATGAGAATCCATTTCCTTTCAATTATTCAAGCGGGAGCATTTCGTCTTTTATAATAGGCGATAGTGTGGAGTTCCTTCCGGGTTATTTATTCAAGAATATGAGTAAAATAACCACCCTTGAGATACCTAATAATGTTATAGAAATTGGAGAACCTGCTTTTGTGGGTTGTACTAACTTGGAGAATGTTGTTATAGGTGATGGAATAACCACATTACCGACAGATGCTTTTCAGGGATGTGTGTCACTGAAGAGCGTTAAAGGAGGTAAAAATATTCGGGCTATAAGGAAGCGGGCATTTTATAATTGCCAGAATTTAACAGATATTTCTTGGTCGAATCATTTGGAATTGATTGATACGGCTGCATTCTATCATTGTAAGATTAAGGATGTTACAATCCCTAATAGTATGAATTACATTGCAGATAGCGCATTCTACGGTTGTTTTGAATTGGAGAATTTGACCTTGGGAGAATCAATCAAAGACATAGGTTCTCATGGGTTTTATGATTGCATCAGCCTGACTTCGGTCGTTATCCCCCATAGCGCGACAACCATAGGAAAGGAAGCCTTCTGCAATTGCAGCAGTCTGACAACGGCGACTATAGGAAACAATGTGATTCAGATACAAGAAAAAACTTTCTATAATTGCACTGACTTGGAGTCAGTAACTTTGGGAAAATCCATCAAACAAATCGGTAGCGAAACATTCGCAGGTTGTAAGCGCCTTACGGATATTGTTTGCTATGCCGAGCGAGTGCCGGATGTAGTTTCAGGTAAAAATGACTCCTTCCTTGATGTCAGCAGGAAGGCCTATCTATGGGTGCCGGCCAACCGTGTGCGCAACTACCAGACGCATGAATACTGGGGTGAGTTCAACGTGCAAGCGATGACGGCCGAAGGGGCAACGACCGACAAACTCGTGGTTAAGCCCGAGGCCAACACCGCCAACGTCGTTTGGCCTGCTGTCAACAATGCTGATAGTTATGAACTCACCATCCGCGACAAGCAGGGCAATGTGGTATGCACACTCATCTTCAACAGCGCCGGTCAGTTGCAGAGCATTGCCTTTGCCGCTCCCGCCCGCGCTCCGCAGCAGACGCAGGCTGCAGGCTTCTCCTTCACCGTCACCGGCTTGGAGAGTGCTTCCAAATATGCCTTGTCCATTGCCGCCAAGGATGCCAACGGCACCACCCTCGAGACCTTCGACAAGGTGTTCTACACCACAGGCTACGACATGAGCAGCGAAACCTACACCGTCATCTTCCTCGACTGGGACGGCACCGAACTGGACCGCCAGACCGTAGCCTATGGCACCGATGCCACGGCACCGGCCGACCCCGAGCGCGAGGGCTGGCGCTTTACGGGCTGGAACGTGACCTTCACCAACGTGACCGGCGACCTCACCGTGACAGCACAATATGAGGAGATCAACGATGCCCTTGACGATACCGAAGCCGATATCTCCGGTTCCTCCGCTCTCTCCGCTCCGCGCAAGGTGCTTGACCACGGCGAGGTGCGTATTGTGATGCCCGACGGCAGGCGGTACAATCTGCAAGGGGCAGAGGTGCAATAGCTCTCTTCTGCCGTGTTGCTGCCTATCGGGGGGCAGCTAAAACTTTGACCTATACGCCTAAACTTTTATCATTCCCTAATAGAAAAGCACCGCGCTACAGTTAGTACGGTGCTTTTCCTGTGTCAACTCTGTGTCAACTCTATGTCAACCCGGTGTGAAAACTCTGCGGACAGAGGTCAGACGAGTTGGCGGATGAGGCTATCGGTGTCGCCGGGCAGGAGTGCTACGGGCGGAATCTCAATCATCGTATAGGCCCCCGGCTGCAGACGTTGTGCCGCCCGTGCGCAGGCTGTCATCACCTGGCCGGTGAGGGCGGGATTATTGATGCGCATATTGAACTCCAACAGTTGGTTGTGGGTCTTCCCGCTGACGCCCTTGCGGACCAGATTGACGCCATGGCCCACATCGTTGAGTGCCGCCACGGAAGTCACCTGCTGCACGTGGGTCTCGTCGTGCCGGAAATAGTCGTCGGCGAGGATAGCCGCTTTGACGGTCTCGAAGTCAGCCCCTTCCTTGAGTTGCACATAGACCATGCGCCGGTGCACCCCCGTGCCGAGGGGAATAGTGACGGAGAGGGCATCTTCCACGCCGCTGATGGCGCGTACAGCCACGGAATGTCCCATACTGCGGCCGGGGCCGAAGTTGGTATAGGTGATACCCTGCGGGGCCAGTGCCTGCATCAGGCAGCGCACCACGCTGTCGCTGCCCGGGTCCCAGCCGGCGGAGACGATGCTCACGGCGTTGTTGGCCTTGGCCGCAGGCATCAGCCGCGCGCGCAGGTCGCATATACCGCCATGGATGTCATAGCTGTCCACCGTAGAGATACCGCGGCTGAGCATCTGCAGAGCATAGTCGGGCACGCTGCGGGTAGGCGTGCAGAGCAGGGCCACATCCACGTGCCCGAGTTCGTCCACCGAGTTGACCACTTTGTAGCCGGCCAGTTCGGCGGGTATAACGTTTACACTGCGGCGGACGATACCCGCCAGTTGCATATCGGGCGCTGTAAGCACGGCATCAAGAGCCGCCTTGCCGATATTGCCGTAGCCGATGATAGCGATGCGAATCATGGGGATGGGGTTGTTGGATGAATTGGTGAATTGATGAACCGATGAATTGTTATTCGAACGCTCCCATCTTGAGCATCGCCACTTCTTTGGGATTGAGGAAGCGGTACTTGCCTCGGGGAACATTCTTCTTGGTCAGTCCGGCGAAGCTGACACGGTCGAGCTGGAGCACCTTGTAGCCCACTTTCTCGAACATACGGCGCACGACGCGGTTCTGACCCGAGTGAATCTCCAGGCCGATATGTCTGCGGTCGTCTTCCTTGGTGAACTCGAGAGCATCGGGCACTATCAGTTCGTCATCCAGCATGATGCCGGCCATGAGCTGCTGCCAGGCCTCTTCATTGAGGTCACGGTCGAGCGTGGCGGCATATACTTTCTTCTTGCCGAACTTGGGATGCGTCAGTTTGGCGGCAAGGTCGCCGTCGTTGGTGAGCAACAGCACACCGGTCGTGTTGCGGTCGAGCCGTCCGACGGGATAGATACGCTCGGCGCAGGCATTGCGCACGATGTCGAGCACAGTGTGGCGCTCTTGCGGGTCGTCGGTTGTGGTGACGGTGTTCTTGGGTTTGTTCAGGAGCAGATATACCTTACGTTCGCGGCGGATAGGCTGGTCGTGAAACATGATGCGGTCGGTGGGTTTCACCTTGGCTCCGAGCGTGTTCACCACCTCGCCGTTAACGGTGATGACACCGGCCTGAATGAAGTCGTCGGCTTCGCGGCGGGAGCAGATGCCTGCATTGGCGAGATATTTGTTCAGACGGATTTCCTTGTCGGGGTCCTCGAAGCGCTGGCGGTATTCCTGCTGCTTGCGCTGCGAATAGACGCCGCTGTTGAAACGCTGGCGGGGTTGCTGCTGACGCGGCTGCCCGTCGGGAGCTGCATTACGGTTGAAGCGCGGGCGGAAGCCATCGGCTGCGGGACGCTGCGATTGCTGCGCGTCATCGCCCTGCCTATTGAAGCGGGGACGTTGCTGCCATCCGCCTGTGCGGGGACGGTCGCCGTTCTGCTGTCCGTAGGCCGAGAAGCGCGGCCGGCGGTTGTAGGATTGTGTGCCACTCTCGTCCTGCGTATTGCGCGGGTCGCTCTGGAAGCGGCTCTGACGGGGGCGCCAGCCCCCCTCGTTGTTGTTTGCGGACTCTCTTCCTCTCGAAGACGAGTTCCACTTGCGGTTGTTGAATTCCATTTTGTACCTTAAAGTTTGTTGGTCTGTCTTGCCGATACCGGCCGGTGACAGAGCTGTTGTTTTGTTTTCAGAGTCAGGTCTGTGAAATAACGCAAGCCCCAATCCGTCTGACGGACCAGAGCCTACGTTATCTTTCCGATTGCACCATTTGCTTAGGCTTCAGCCAGTTTCTCGATAGCGAGTTTGCCGCGATAGTAGCCGCAAGCACCGCAGACGGTGTGGTAGAGATAAGTTGCGCCGCAGTTGGGGCAGATAGCCAGTGTGGGTACTTTAGCCACGTCATGGGTACGACGCTTCGCAGTTCTGGTGTGCGATTGTTTTCGTTTAGGATGTGCCATATTATTGTTAGTTGTTTGATGTTAAACGTTTACTGTTCATTCAGTGTTTACTGTCCATTCAGTTATCTTCGGGTTCTTCGGCCGTTGTGCAGAGGTGGGAAAGGAGAAGTTCCTCCATCTGAGGATTGCACCCACCGGGTTGGTGACAATGCACAAGGGGAAGATTGGTTTCTATCAGTTCATAAAAGAGCCATGCGAGGTCAAGCCGCCCGTCGTCAGGGTCCACATATATCACTTCGCTGTCATCGGCATCAGCCGGCTCAGGAGCCGCCTTGACCAGCATATCGTCTTCGCCGCAAACGGGCTGGGTCATCAAGTCCAGACAGCGGTCACACGTAACCTCCACCCCGCCTTTCACGGCCAGATGCAGACGAATGCCGCCCTGCATCACCGTAAGCGAAACTTCAGCGCAGACGCTTCCTCCTGCCACCTCGTCCTGTTCCAACCCGCGGAAGAAAGCGTCATCCAGCTGATACGAGTAGTTGTAAACACCGCTTTTCAAAGCATTTACGTTAATCTCATATAGGCGGTTGGCTTCCATCTTTCCGTTTGGCCGAAAACGGCTGCAAAATTACAAAATAATTGTCAAACAGGCAAGTGACCTGTACGTTTTTTTGCAAAAAACTTCGCCACGAACTTTGCCACACGCGAAACCCGCCACCATGCGAGCACGCGGTCGCGCACTTTCTCATAGACCTTGAGCCAGACATCCGGATTGAAGAGACCGGAGTCGGTAGCGGCCTTCCATGTGAGGAAGAAGCCGATAGGCAGCAACACGGCAGAAGATAGCCAGAGCCCTGCCCAAACGGGCCATAAGCCTTCGCGCGCCATCTTGTAGCCCGAGTTGTCAATGATATAGTAAAAGATGAACATCAGCACTGAAACGACCACCGGCGTACCCAACCCGCCCTTGCGGATAATCGCTCCGAACGGTGCCCCGATAAAGAAGAAGATGAGGCAGGCAAAGGCGAGGGTGAACTTGCGGTGCAGCTCCATCTCGTGCTTGCGGATATAGCGTTGCGAGTCGTCGAGCATCATGGCGTTGTACTCCACCTGGTCGTTCATGTTGCGTGCCTTCTCCAGTGCCGACATCATAGCCCGCTGCTTGTCGTGAAGCGAAAGGGAGGCATACAGGCTGTCGATATCATAAGAGCGCCTTTCGGTCTTCTCCAAAGCAGGCAGCCGGCGGCCCGCTTCCCGCTCACGGCCGAAATAGCGGTTGCTGACCATCTCGCGGCTCTGTTCGCGCGACTTGCCGTGGGCAATCACATCCACCGAGTCGATGGAATGCACTAACTGGGCCACATTCTTCGACACATGCTGGTCGCGCAGAATCGACTCGTCGTAGCGATTGAAGTCCGTATCGAAGTCAATAAGGATCTGCTTGCGCTTGAACGACTCGCGGCGGTAAGGCACCCGCTCCTTTGTCTTGGTGGCCCGCTGCTGCTTCTGATTGAGGTTCTCAAACGACTCGCCGTCGTAGAGCACCAGGAGCAGGTACTTGTTGTCGCCCGTAAAATAGACACGCCCCGAGTCGGCCACCATCACAGTGGCGTCCTGAAAGCCTTTGCTCAGGTCGTATATCATCAGGTCCTCCAACAGACCCGTCTGATGGTTCTTGTGACGCACATATATATTATAGCCGCTGATGCCGTCGTAGAACTCGCCCTGCGGGATATCCAGCTCGGGAGACTTCTGGCGCAGCGAGAAGATAAGCGTCCAGAGCTTCACCTGCGAGACGGGAAGCACATAGTTGGAGAAGAAGAATGCGCCCACAGCCACCAATGAGACCGCCACGATAAGCGGCCGCATGATGCGGAAGAGCGACACCCCCGCCGCCTTCATGGCGGTCAGCTCGAACTTCTCCCCCAGATTGCCGAAGGTCATGAGCGAGGCCAGCAGGATGGCCAGCGGCAGGGCCAGCGGCACCACAGACATGACGGCATAGACGAAGAACTCGGCAAGCACCGGCACTTCCACACCCTTTCCCACCAAGTCCTTGACATGCATCCACAGAAACTGCATCAGCAGGATGAAGATACATATCATGAATGTCAGCAGAAACAGCCCGAGGAAATTACGGAGCATGTACTTGTCTATTTGCTTGATGAGACGCAAGGGAGAGCAGTACAGTTAGGCGTTAGCGTTAGAAGTTGGACAAGACAGGAGGGGCTTGAAAGGCAACAAAGAGGCCGGCCTACCCTTTCAAGTCGTCGTCCACGAAGCAATGCGGGAGCAGGCTGCGGGCGCTGGCGAAGATGTATATCTCGTCCTCGCCGTAAAGCAGGATCTGCATGTCGCGGCCGAAGCGGTGCTCGGTCTCGAGCAGCACCTGCCGGCAGTTGCCGCAAGGCGAGCCCGGCCGGCGGGTAAAGTGGCCGCCCGTGAAGCAGGCTACCGCCAGCGCACGCACCGGCGTGTCAGGATACTGCGCATTGGCATAGAACATGACGGTGCGCTCGGCACAGAGGCCGCTGGGATAGGCGGCATTCTCCTGATTGGCGCCTGTGAGCACCTGCCCGTTGTCGAGCAACACGGCGGCACCGACGGCGAAATGGGAATAGGGGCTATAGGAACAAGCGGTGGCCTGCTTGGCACGGTCCACCAGCGCTTTCTGCTCGTCAGACAGTTCATCGTAGCTGCAGGAGCACACGACAGTCTTCAGTTCTAATTTTTTCATGACAGAGATACGGTTATTATAAAAGCGGGCAAAGTTACGAAGAAAATCCGACTCCCGCAAATCGGGCATTGCGGCAGGACCGTATAAATATGCATTGTGCATAATTATGCAACGGAAAATGCATACTCATCACCCGGAGAAGACCCAGAGAAGACCCGGTGATGACCTTATGCATATACAATGAATATCCAATGCATAAATGCATAGAAAATGCGCAGGGGAGCACCCATGAACGGAGAAAATACGGGAAGGCGGTTGCAGGGAAACAAAAAATGTATTAACTTTGCAGGCTAAAAGTATGCAGGCTTAAAGTATGCGAAATTCACGGCACTAATCAGGCACAGCGTATGCAAGAGAACGAGACCAGCCAACAGGAAGAGATGCTCATCAAGCAGGAGTTTGAGGCACTGTTAGATGACTACCGCCACAGCGTGCACCGTCAGAAGGTGGAAATCATCACCAAGGCCTTCCACTTCGCCAAGCAGGCGCATCGCGGCGTTCGGCGCCGCAGCGGTGAGCCGTACATCATGCACCCGTTAGCCGTAGCCCGCATTGTAGTGAGCGAGATAGGTTTAGGTAGCACGTCCATCTGCGCGGCCTTGCTGCATGACGTGGTGGAAGACACGGAATACACGACAGAGGACATAGAGAACCTGTTCGGCCCCAAGATAGCCAGCATTGTTGACGGTCTGACAAAGATATCGGGCGGCGTGTTCGGCAAGCAGGCCTCGGAGCAGGCGGAGAACTTCCGCAAACTGCTGCTCACCATGTCGGAAGACATTCGCGTGATACTGATAAAGATAGCCGACCGGTTGCACAACATGCGCACCCTGCAGTTCCAGCCGGTGGAGAAGCAGTACAAGATAGCGGGCGAGACACAGTATATCTACGCTCCGTTGGCGCACCGTTTGGGCCTGTTCAACATCAAGACCGAATTAGAAAACCTGAGCTTCAAATACGAGAACCCCGAGACCTACGCCGAGATAGAGCAGAAGCTGGCGGAGAAGACGCCGGACCAGTTGGCGTTCTTCGAGGAGTTTGCCCAGCCTATCCGCGAGAAGCTGGAAGACATGGGGTATGAGTTTGACCTGAATGCGCGCATCAAATCGGTATATAGCATCTGGCGCAAGATGCAGGCCAAGAACATCCCGTTTGAGGACGTATATGACCTGCTTGCCGTGCGCATCATCTTCGACCCGAAGCCCGACATGAGCGAGAAAGACCAGTGCTGGATGATATATTCGGCCCTGACCAACATCTACACCCCCCATCCGCAACGCATCCGCGACTGGATAAGCACCCCGAAAGCCAACGGCTACGAAGCGCTGCATGTGACGCTGATGAGCAAGAACGGGCAATGGGTGGAGGTTCAGATACGCACGCGGCGTATGCACGAGATAGCGGAGAAAGGTCTGGCCGCCCACTGGAAATACAAGACGGGAGTGGCCGACGAGACGGAGCTTGACAAATGGCTTCGCACCATCAAAGAGATGCTGGAGCACCCCGAGCCCAGCGCCATCGACTTTCTTGATACCTTCAAACTCAACCTGTTTGCCTCGGAGATATTCGTCTTCACGCCCACGGGCGAGATAAAGACGATGCCTCAGGGCTCCACCACGCTGGATTTTGCGTTCATGCTCCATACCGAGCTCGGTCTGCACTGCATCGGCGCGAAGGTAAACCGCAAGCTGGAGCCGTTGGACTACGTGCTGAAAGGCGGCGACCAGGTGGAGATTCTGACCAGCCACAACCAGGAGCCGCAGCCGGAATGGCTTGACATAGCCACGACGGCCAAAGCCCGCTCCACACTAAAGGCATGGTTCAGGCGTCAGGAGCGTCAGCTGGTGCGCCACGGCGAAGAGCTGTATCAGGCCGAGCTTCAGCGTCTGCATTTGGAAAACCAACAGGATGCAGCCCTGTACAAGATGCTCCGCATGCACGGCATCAAGCAGCCGTCGCAACTGATGCTGCTCATCGGGAAAGGCGCTATTGACCCCGCTTCGCTGCAGAAAGCGATGGAGCCCAAGCGCACCTGGCGGCGCTTCATCCCCTTCATGTCGGACGGCCAGCAGAAGACCGACCCGACAGAGGAGCCGGCAACCGACACCGCCGGACAGACAGAAGACAAGCCCGAGAAAGCCAAGAAGCAGACCCTCATCCTCACCGAGGAGAACATAGGCAAGGAATACCATATAGCGCCCTGCTGCCATCCTATCCCCGGCGACGAGGTGCTGGGCTATTTGGACGAGAGCGGGCAGATGGTGATACACAAGCGGAGTTGTCCGGTGGCCATGAAGCTACGCTCGAGCTACGGCAAAAACCTCTATTCCGCCGTATGGAGCATGCACCGGCAGAACACCTACATAGAGACTATTGAGTTTGAAGGGATAGACCGCGTAGGCGTCATCATCAAGATGCTGAAGGTGATATCCGACGACTTCAAGATAAACATCCACGACATGCGCATCACGGCCTCGACCGGCATCTTCAGCGGGCGGGTGCAGTTGTATGTATATGACACCCACGAGATACGCGAGCTGTGCGAAGCGCTGAGCAAGATAAAAGACGTGCAGACTGTCAGACGCATCGTGAACATGCCCGGGTTGGACGATGTGGAAGACATCGACTGAGCGGCAGAGACGAAGCGCGGCAGGATTGGCACACTTGTTGCTACAGGGCATACAAACCGACGAATCATATAACAACTAAAACATAACAACAAAATGAAAAAGAGTTTTCTTATGAGCGCCCTGCTCTTGATAGCAGCGGCCGCAATGGCCCAACAGCCAGTCATCACCTTCCAGAAGACGGAACACGACTTCGGCAAGATAAACGAAGGCGACGGGCGCGTGAGCACCATTTTCGAGTTCAAGAACGAAGGCATGGAGCCCCTTGTACTGAGCAATGTACGCGCCTCCTGCGGATGTACGACCCCCACATGGACCAAAACGCCTATTGAGCCGGGCGAGACCGGCAGCATCACCGTCACGTACAACCCCAACGGCCGCCCGGGCCGCTTCTCGAAGACGGTGACCATCACCAGCAACGCCAGCAACGGAACCACGAAGGTGTATATCAAAGGCGAGGTGATACCGAAACAGGCCAAACCCGTCAACCAATACAACATCAAGATGGGCGAACTGAGCCTGAAGACGAAGACCGTCAACTTCGGCACCCTGCTGAAAGGCACGAACAAGACACAGACGATAGAGTATGCCAACCTGACCGACCACGACATCACCGTCGGTTTGAACTACGACAACACCTACCTGCAGGCTGTGCTCTCCTTCACGACCCTGAAACCCCAGGAGACGGGCACGCTGAATCTGAACTTCGACACGGAGCGCTGCAAGCAGTGGGGCCCCGTGAAGGCATACGCGTGGGTTATCGTGAACGGCAAGGAGGTGCGCACGGACGAGTTTGCCCTCACGCTGCTTGCCGAGATAGAGGAAGACTTCTCCCAGATGAGCGTGAGCGAGAAGCAGCAGGCTCCTATCGCCGAGATTCCCGCCGAGTTTGACCTCGGCAACGTGAAGGCCGGCCAGAAGGCGAGCAAGAAGATTAGCATCAAGAACGCAGGTGTGAACCCGCTCAACATCCGCGCCGTCGTAAACAACAACCCCGAGAATCTGACCATCGGCGTTCAGAAGCAAGTGATAAAGGGCGGCAAGCAGGCCAACCTGAACACCACCGTCAGCGCCGTCAAGCCGGACGGCACGCCGCTTGCAGCAGGCACCTACCGCCGTCAGATTGAGGTAATCACCAACGACCCGCAGAGACCCAAGAGCAAAATCACCCTTGTCTGGACCGTGGAATAACCCCCCCCTCCCGCAAGAGCCAACATCTTTCAAGACCTGTTATGCATCATCCAGAAAACGATGAACAATACAAGGGGCTGACCGTAAACAAGGGTGTCGAGCAGATGCCCGTCGTCAATCCCTACGCAACCTTCCGGCGCAAGAAACACCTCCTTGCGCCGGAAGACTACGTTGCCGGCATCCGCAACGGCGACATCTCGATACTCGGACAAGCCGTGACGCTTGTGGAAAGCAACTTGCCGCAAGACCAAGCCGTTGCCCAAAAGGTGATAGAGGCCTGTCTGCCCTATGCGGGCCAGTCCATCCGTTTAGGCATCACAGGCGTTCCTGGAGCGGGCAAGAGCACCTTCATAGAAGCACTCGGCACCGAGCTGGCCAACGCCGGCAAACATCTCGCCGTGTTGGCCATCGACCCCAGTTCGGAGCGCTCGAAAGGCAGCATCCTCGGCGACAAGACACGCATGCAAGAGCTCTCCGCCGCGAAGAACGCCTTCATACGGCCTTCTCCCTCGGCGGGCTCGTTAGGCGGTGTGGCACGCAAGACGCGCGAGACGATAGTGCTGTGCGAAGCGGCCGGATATGACACCATCTTCGTAGAGACCGTAGGCGTGGGCCAATCGGAGACAGCGGCCCACTCGATGGTGGATTTCTTCCTGCTGCTGCAGGTGACCGGCACAGGCGATGAGTTGCAGGGCATCAAACGCGGCATCATGGAGATGGCCGACGGCATTGCCATCAACAAATGCGACGGCACCAACCGCGACAAAGCACGCGTGGCCAAAGCGCAATACAAGAACGCCCTCATGCTGTTCCCGCCTTCGGAATCGGGATGGGTGCCCGATGTGCTGACCTGCTCCGCCATCGAGAAACAAGGCATCTGGGAGGTGTGGCACATGGTGGAAGACTACATCGATTTCACCCGGAAGACAGGCTACTTCGACCTCCAGCGGACACGGCAGGCCAAATACTGGATGTACGAGACCATCAACCAGCAACTGCTTGACAACTTCTACCACAACCCCCGCATCGCCGAATTGCTTCCCCAAGCCGAGCAACGCGTCCTCGACAACCAGTTATCCTCCTTCATTGCCGCCCACCAGCTGTTAGAGGAATACAAGAGGGGGTGAACCGGGGACCTGTTATCCTCGCTTTGCCCGAAATGAGCGGGAGGGGCGTTGACTACCTGAAGGAGGGGAATAAGGCAATCCGATGGGGAGCCTTGTTTCTTTATCCGCTCATGAATGAGCAGGGCGAAAACGCTACTTATGGCTATACCGGCTGCAAAAATGCAGCCGAAATGCACGAAGAAATGCAGCAGGAAGGCAACAGGCGACGGCGGAAGACGGAAGGTGGAATTGGGGAGGTGTTGCGGTTGTGAGGGAAAAGTTGTATCTTTGCACCAAAATTATATAATGCCATGCAGCCCCTGTCCAATATATTCCAACCCGCCTATTTATCCCGTATATGCCGGCTTCCGAATCTCCTATATTCTTCCGGTATCTCCCGTTGCTTCCGTATCCTCACCATCGCACTGACAATTACGCTCTCCGTCCTGCCGGTCCGCGCTTATGACAAGCAGGCCCTTGAGGACTCGCTCACCGTATATGCCAACAGCATCGCGCGCGTAGGACGCGTAAGGATAAGCAACGTCAACGTGCGTGGCGGACAAGCCGAGGTGGAGACCAATGCCACGCTTGCCTCGCTGCCCCTCTATCCTGACCAACAGCGACAAATACGCGCCATCATCCGGCATTTTCTTCTCAACGATGCCCGCGGGAAGGTGACGGTCCGGTCGGACGGCTACGAACTGGCCGACCTTCTGCCCGACCATCTGCGTCCTCTCAAGGAACGCCGCCACCGCTATTGTCTTCCCCCATGCGAGTACCCTCTCGTCAGCGCCGGCAGCCGTCTCTGGGAGGCCGGGAGCGGCTTGGACGGCACCCACATCGCCCTCTACGGAAGCCATGGTATCTACTTCAACCAAGAGCAGGAGCGATGGATCTTCCAGCGGGCACGACTGCTGACCACCGTAGAAGACCTCTATACTTCTTCCTATACCCTCCCCTTCCTTGTGCCGATGTTAGAGAACGCCGGCGCCGTGGTGCTGTATCCGCGGGAACGGGACACCCAGACCGAGGAGGTGATTGTGGATGATGCGGACCTCGGCCGTACGGACGGCTGGACCACGGCCGACTCCTGCGGCTGGGGACGGGGTCAGCACCCCTTGTTGGAAGGAGAGAATCCGTTCCGCAGGGGCGGCTACAAACAGACGGAGGCCCAAGCCCGCACAGACAGCAGAAGAACCCGGTCGCTGCGCTATACCCCCACCCTCCAGAAATCGGGCGACTATGCCGTCTATGTAAGTTACCGCTCGCTGTCAGAGAGCGAAGAGGCCGTGGAATACCAGGTGATGCACAGCGGCATGAAGACCGTCTTCAGCGTCAACCAGCGTATGGGCGGCGGCACATGGGTATATTTAGGGACCTTCCACTTCAGCAAAGACGACACCCACGGCAACTGCGTGCGCGTGGTAGCCCGCGGCAAGGAGGGACGCATCATCACCTCCGATGCCGTACGTTTCGGCGGCGGCATGGGCTCTGTAGCCCGCTACCGGCAGGAGGACTGCATCGGCAACCTGCCATCCGCCACCGAGGACGGCACGGCCGACGGCACCGAGACAGACAGTCTGCATGCCGCCCGACAGGTAGCCCTGAACCTGCTATACCAAGGGGCGGCCCGCACCAGCGGCTATCCGCGCTACATAGAAGGGGCACGCTACTGGATGCAATATGCCGGCATCCCCGACTCGGTATATAACTACACGCAGAGCAAGAACGACTACATAGACGACTACGCCTCCCGCGGGCGATGGATGAACTGGCTGGCCGGCGGCTCGGCCGTGGCCCCCGACGACCCCGGATTAGGCATCCCCGTCAGCATGGGTTTAGCCTTTCACTCGGATGCGGGTCTGCTGGGCGGCGACTCAATAGTGGGCACACTGGCCATCTACAAAGACTTCGATGACACGCGCGACACCCTCTACCCCACCGGCGTGAGCCGCATGGCGGCGCGGAGCTACACCGACCTGATACAGTCGCAGATAGTTAACGACATCCGCCGCACGGCCGCCCCCGAATGGCAGCGGAGGCAACTCTACAACTCCTCGTACGCTGAGGCGCGCAACCCCAAGATGCCCGTACTGCTGTTGGAGTTGCTGTCGCACCAGAACCCCGCCGACATGCGCTACGGACTCGACCCGCGCTTCCGCTTCACAGTAAGCCGCGCCATCTACAAAGGCATGCTGCGCTTCCACCATGAGCAATACGGCACCCCGTATGTGGTGCAACCGCTGCCAGTGGAGCGTTTCAGCATCCGCTTTGCAGGCGAAGACAAACTGCAGTTCACGTGGGAGCCGCGCACCGACAGCTTAGAGGCGACAGCCGCCCCCGACTACTACATCCTCTACACCCGCCGGCAGGACGGCGACTGGGACAACGGCACACGCTGCGAGAAGAACAGCTACAGCTTCATGCCGGAGAAAGACGTATGCTACGACTTCCGCGTGACGGCCTGCAACCGCGGCGGGCAATCGTTCCCCTCGGAGACGCTGAGCGCGAGCATAGGCAGCAGCCCGAAAGGGCGCATCCTGGTAGTGAACGGCTTCACACGCGTGGCGGCACCGGAGAGTATAGAGACCGACAGCCAGTCGATAGGCTTCAACCCCGCCTCGCAGTCAGTTCCGTACGGAAAGGAAATAAACTATATAGGCGCCCAGTATGAGTTTGACCGCAGCATCCCGTGGGTGAGCGATGATAACGGCGGCTTCGGAGCTTCTTACACCGACCACAGCCACTTGTATTTCACTGGCAACAGCTTTGACTATCCGTCGATGCACGGACGCGTGCTCGCCCGAGCGGGCTATTCGTACGTATCGACCTCGGCGGCAGCCGTGGACAGCATAGAGGAGGGCTACGTGTTGGTGGACCTTATCTTAGGCAAACAGCAGACCACCCGCCGCGGCACCGTGATGCAGACCACCGACTACAAGACGTTTGCGCCAGCCCTGCAGCAAGCACTACGCCGTTATACGGAGCATGGCGGCCGACTGATCGTTAGCGGGGCATACATAGCCAGCGACATGCGCGGCAGCAAAGAGGAGAAAGCCTTCGTGAGAGAGGTGCTCCACTGCCGCTTTGTCACGCAGCATGCCTCCCGCTCGGGACGCATCGAAGAACTTCCGCCGCTTGGAGAGGGGTCGTTCCGCCTGCAGACCGAGCCGGACGCTGAAGTACTGCACACGGAGAACACAGACGGCATAGCCCCCGCAGGGGAAGGGGCCAAGGCCGTGATGCGCTATCACGACAACCAAATAGCCGCCGCCGTGCTGTATGAAGGCGAGAGCCGCGTGCTGACGATTGCCTTCCCGATGGAGAGCGTGAAGAATTTTGAAGACATCTATACGGATTGTATCAACCGGTTAACCCTTGAGGGTACTTCTAAAAATTCTATGTTTTTAGATGTCCCCGAATAAAAAACAATTTTTAGAAGTCCCCTTACTGACAATGAAAAAGAAGAATCTGCCACTCATTGAGCATATCGAGATAACAGGAGTAGCCGCCGAAGGCAAAGCGCTGACGCGGGTGAACGACTGCGTGGTGTTCGTACCGTGGTGTGTACCGGGCGACATCGTGGACCTGCAGATTACGAAGAAGAAGCACAGCTATATGGAAGGCCGTGTGGAGCGCTTTGCGGCCTACAGCGACAAACGGAGCGAACCTGTGTGCCCGCATTTTGGCGAATGCGGAGGGTGCAAATGGCAGATACTGCCCTACGAAGAGCAGCTGCGCTACAAGCAGCAGCAGATTGCGGACAACCTGACCCGCATCGGCAAGGTGGAGCTGCCCGAAATAAGCCCTATACTCGGGTCGGAGCATATCTATGAGTACCGCAACAAGCTGGAGTTCACCTTCTCCGACAAACGCTGGGTGAGCTGGGAGATGATACATGCCGCCGGAGGCATAGACAAGGTGGACAAAGGCAACGGCGTGGGATTCCATATCCCCAACTGCTTCGACAAAGTGCTGGACATCACGGAGTGCCACCTGATGGACGACATCAACAACCGCATCCGCAACGAGATAAGGCGCTATGCGGCCGAAGAGGGTCTGAGCTTCTTCAACCTCCGGGAGCAGCACGGCCTGCTGCGCACCATAATAATAAGGAATAACCGCAAAGGCGAGGTGATGCTGATTGTGGTGTTCGGCGAGGACGACAAGAAGCGCATCAACAGCCTGATGCAACACCTGAAAGAGCGTTTTCCCGAGACAGTATCGCTGCTGTATGTGGTCAACACCAAAGCCAACGACACGATAAATGACCTTCCGGTCAGTGTGTTCAGCGGTCAGGACTACATCATGGAAGAGATGGAAGGCCTTCAGTTCAAGGTGGGGCCGAAATCGTTTTACCAGACCAATACGGAGCAAGCCTATGAGTTGTACAAGACAGCCCGCCGTTTTGCGGGTCTGACGGGCAAAGAGTTAGTGTTCGACCTCTATACGGGTACCGGCACCATCGCCAACTTCGTAGCGCGACAGGCAAGACAGGTGATAGGGATCGAATACGTGCCGGAGGCGATAGAGGACGCCAAGGTGAACTCACGCCTCAACGGCATCGGCAACACACTGTTCTTTGCCGGCGACATGAAAGACATCCTCAACCGCGATTTTATTGAACAGTACGGCCGCCCTGACGTCATCATCACCGACCCTCCCAGAGCCGGGATGCACGAAGATGTGGTGAACACCATCCTGTTCGCCGCCCCCGAACGGATAGTCTATGTCAGCTGCAATCCAGCCACCCAGGCCCGCGACCTGAGCCTGTTAGACAGTTGCTACCGCGTGACCCAAGTGCAGCCGGTGGATATGTTCCCCCACACCCAGCACGTGGAAAACGTAGTGCTATTAGAAAGACGATGAGACGAGCCATATGTGCCATATTGCTTTGCCTATGGGCTGCCGGTCTGCCGGCCGACACGTGGTGGGTAGGATTTCGCGACAAGCAAGGCAGCAGGGGCATGTTGACATCGCCGGACCACCTGCTGACGTCACGCGCCATAGAACGGCGGCAACGGCAGGGCATTGAACTTGACTCGGCAGACCTGCCGGTCAGCACGAGTTATACCGACTCGCTACGGGGACTCGGTTGCCGCGTGCTCTACACCTCGCGCTGGCTGAACGGCGCCGTAGTAAGCAACGGCGACACGGCTTTTGACAAGAGGGCGATCAGGCTACCTTTTGTCTGCGAAGTGCAACGCACCCGTCGCGACAGTCTGCACCTGTCGGGCGCTCCCCAGCGGTGGCAGAAGCAGGCGGAGCTGGCAATGACAGCCGAGACGCCGATGGAACCCGACCATTTTGCTCTGCACCGGTTGCAGCAGTTGCACGCAGCGGGCTTCCGCGGCCAGGGCATGCGCATTGCCGTCATTGACAACGGTTTTCTTGGCGTTGACACGGCGCCGGTCTTCCGCGATCGGCGGCAGCAGATTGTGCACACGACCGACCTCGTGGAATTGGGCGGCAACGTATATAAGCACGGGCAGGCGCAACACGGCAGCAAAGTGTTAGCCTTGCTGTTAGCCGGCGACACGACGGGACACCAGGCGGTGGCTCCTGAGGCGGAATACCTGTTGTTCCGCACGGAAGATGATGCTTCGGAGAGTCTGTTAGAGGCGGACAATATGGTGCGTGCCATGGAGATGGCCGATAGTTTAGGGGCTGACATCATAAGCGCCTCGTTGGGTTATTTTGAGTTTGACGACCCCGCCGGAAACTTCACCTATGAGCAGTTGGACGGCCGCACAGCCCGCTGTTCGCAGGCAGCGAGCATCGCAGCAGGACGGGGTATGCTGGTCTGTATAGCCGCCGGCAACGAGGCCCAGCGCACATGGCATTATATTGACGCACCGGCTGACGCAGAGGGCATACTGGCCGTAGGAGCCGTGACCGCAGACAGTGTGCGCAGCAGTTTCTCATCGTTCGGTCCCACAGCCGATGGGCGCATCAAGCCCGATGTGTGCGCCTTGGGCAGCCGCGTCAGCATCTGCTTTCCCAGAGCCGTGAGCACCGGCAACAACGGTACTTCCTACGCTTGTCCCATCATGGCCGGAGCGGCCGCTTCGCTATGGTCGGCTATGCCGGAGCTTGGCAGCAGCGAACTGCGCGACAGGCTGATACGGTACGCCTCGCATACCGACCGTCCGGACAACGAGACAGGCTACGGTCTGCCCGACGTATGGGCAGCCTACAGCGACAGCAAAGAGAGCGCGCTGACAGATGCCGAAGAACGTGGCGGGGAGAAAAAAGTGGCGGAGGTATGGTCGCTGCAAGGCGTCCGATTGCGGGAAACGCCTCAGCGGGGCATGAGCATTGTGCGCTATGAAGACGGCACAACAGCCAAGATAATACGCTGACAGACACAAAAAAAGGGCAAGCTTACTGCATCGCACCGCTACAACCTCCTACCCTTGCTTCGGTCAGGACCTGGGGGAATTCAGAGGGAGCTGGTCGTGCAGGACTTACCCGACTGCAAAAGGACGGCAAAGTTTTGACAAACGCAAATAAAAAATGGGGGAATGGGGAATTGATGATTTGAGGAACTGATGATTTGATGATTTGGGGAATTGATGAACTGAGGAACCGGTTGGCCATGCGAGTGTGAGACGCGGTGGTGGCACGTCTCTACGGAGGAAGAAGCCAAGAACGAGAATTACGATTTCCAGAACGAGGATTACGGTTAAATAGAGATATAGATAGAGAAATTTAATAGAGAGAAAGTGCTCACAGACTTCGTCATATCGCGTATCCGGGCGGAACTGCCATTCACGCCCAACGGGCAGCAGGAGCAGTTGCTGGAGAAATTAGGACATTTCATCGTGTCGCAGGAGGCAGACCGCGTGTTCCTGTTGCGCGGCTATGCGGGTACCGGCAAGACGAGTGTTATGGCGGCGTTGGTGCGTGCCATGCACAAGCTGAACCACAAGACCGTACTATTGGCTCCTACCGGCCGGGCGGCGAAGGTGCTGTCGGCCCATGCAGGCTTTCCTGCCTACACCATCCACAAGCGCATCTACCGCCAGAAGAACATGGGGAAGCAGACGTTCTCGCTCTCCTTCAATGCCCAGCAGGACACACTCTTCGTTGTGGACGAAGCTTCAATGATATCCAACCGCCAGGGGGAGAATCGGAGTTTCGGCACGGGATGTCTGTTAGACGACCTGCTGCAATACGTGTTCTCGGGCAACCGTTGCGCCCTCATCCTGATAGGCGACAACGCGCAGCTACCGCCCGTGGGGCAGCAGGACAGTCCCGCCCTTGACCCAGACAACCTGCTCGGCTACGGTCTGCAAGTGACAGAGCACACGCTGACAGAGGTGGCCCGCCAGGCGTTGGAGAGCGGCATATTGTTCAATGCCACCCGGCTGCGCCGCCAGTTGGCCGAAGGCGATGTGGAGCGGCTACCCGTGTTCGTCACCGAAGGCTTCGACGACATACGGCACCTGAACGGCGAAGAGATGACGGAAGAGATAGAGCGTTCCTACCGCGAAGCGGGTGTGGAGGAGACGATGGTGGTGACACACACCAACCGGCGCATGAACCTCTACAACCAAGGCATCCGGGCCCGCATACTATGGAAAGAGGACGAGTTGTCTGGGGGCGAGCGGCTGATGGTGATACGCAACAACTACTATTTCACCCGTCAGTATGAAGGCATTGACTTCTTAGCCAACGGCGACATCTTTGAAGTAATAAGAGTGCGCAACCGCAGGGAGCTGTACGGTTTCCGTTTTGCCGACGCATCGCTGCGGGCCGTGGACTACGACTGGGAAATAGACGTCATCTTGTGGCTTGACATTTTAGGCATCGAATCGCCGGAAGCGGCCTACCCCCTGCAGCAACAGCTCTTCCAGCGCATTGCGGAAGACTATCCGGAGATACGTTCGCGCAAAGAGCTGGCAAAGACCGTGTTGGAGAGTCCGTACTACAATGCCTTGCAAGTAAAACACGCCTATGCCGTGACTTGCCACAAGGCACAGGGCGGGCAGTGGGAGCGCGTGTTTATCGACCAGGGGCCGATAAGCGAAGACCAGCTCGGGAGCGACTATTACCGCTGGCTCTATACAGCCTTGACACGGGCGTCGAAACAGGTGTATCTGATAAATTTTACAGAAAAATCGCCCAATAAGGCGAAATAGTTGCCCGTTCGCTTTTTTTATAGTAATTTTGCGGCATATTGCATATCATACAAACATCATCCATTCATACTCCTATTGTTTATTATGAAAAAACTGTTTTTCACCCGTGCCTCGCTGCTGACAACTGCAGTGTGCGCCGTGCTTTTTGTCTCCTGCAAATCGGATGTCAACGTGAACGACATTGATCCCGGAGCAGAGATAGAGGCCAATGTAGCCTTGCCCGTTGGCAAGATTTCGACCACCATCAAGGACTACATGGGCAAGCTTCATTTCAACGACAACGCCTACATCGAGGCCAACGAAACGGCCAAGGAAGCAGGTCGTCTGGAGTTCAAGTTCCACACCACCAACAAGCAGCCGTTCACCAACTTCGGTGCGGACTTCGCCGGTACGCTGGGCGCAACGGGCGGTCCGGCCACGCTGCCCATTGGTGCGGCATTGGCAGCAGAAGGAAAATCGACACTGCCTTCGCCCTACACGGCCCCGCTACCCGTGAAGTTCACCGGCATCAACAACCCGGATTTCTTCAAATCGACCGGCCGTATTGACAGCATGCTCATTGCCAATGCCGACTTGGAGCTGACGGTGAGCTTCACCGGCACATTGGCTGCCGAGCAGAGCAAAATCTCGCAGATACAACTCACCTCGCCCAACATCAACTTCGGGCAGCCCGTCTATTTCAGCGCCAGCGATGGCACGCTGAAGTTTAACGAAACGATGAAGGAGCACATCATCCACCAGTTCTCGCTGTGCCTGATGAAGGACAAGAAATATTTAGAGACGCAGTCGAACCCGACGTTGGCCGAGTGCGAGGAGAATGTGACTGACCAGATAACGGTGAACGCCGTCATCAGCACATCCCCCGGGGAAACCATCAACGTAGGTGCAGCAGACGGCATGCAGGTGAGCTTTAACTTCAAAGTGAACCGCTACTATGCCATCTGGGGCTGGTTCAACGTAAACAACAAACTGCGTGACAAGAGCATCATCGACCTGAACAAAGAGATGCCGGGCAAGGACGATGAGATAGGCTGGAAGGACATCAAAGCCGCGAATCTGCCGTTAGCCGAGCCGAGGATTGACATAAAGGTGAAGACCGAAGTGGCCGCTCCGCTGAACCTGAACGTACAGGAAGTGTCGGTAACCGCACGCAATGACGACGGTACAGCCAAAGACACCCGCAAGGCCCACTTTGAGGACCCCGAGACGGGCGAGATAGTGACATACCTGAAATGGCCCGTGATACCCGACGAGCAGTTAGAGAACTTCAAGACTGAGGCCTACAACACGCAACACACCAACACACTGAACCTGACGCACGAGAAGAAGAAAGGCGACCTGGCCAACTTGTTCCGCGCACGTCCCGATGAGATTGCCTACCAGTTTGACGTGGAGATGCGCAAGGGCAAATACTACCTGCAGCAACGTGTAACGGACCGCGACACCGTGGATCTGGACATTGACATCACCTTGCCCTTCATCTTCAATCAGGGCCTTGACCTGCAATCGCCGGACTTCGAGTTTGACGCCGACCTGTCGGACCTGAAGATGAAGATGGACTCGTTAGACATCGAGATGGAGAACCTGAAGCTGATTCTTGACGTTGCCAACACCATTCCGTTAGCCGTAAAGGTGGGTGTGACGTTCATGAAGGAAGACGGCAGTGCGGTTGACATCAAAATCAACGAGACGGGCAGCGATACCATCTATGTAGCCGCAGCCACGGCTGTAGATGAGAACGGCGTGACCTTGAAGGACCAGCCGACGAAGAGCTTAGCCACCATCTCGCTGAAGGCGGAGGACTTTGAGAAGTTTGCCGACGTGAAGAAGATGAAGATTGCCGCCACCATCCAGACCGACAAGGCGCTGAAGGAAGGCGACCGCGTGGTAGTGACGCAATATGACGGTTTGAGCATCACGCTGAAAGCCTCGGCTTCGCTGAAGAAACTGCTCAACCTGAAAGAGATAGAAGAAGACAAGAAATAACCAAATACGGAGGACACGACAATGAAAACAACCATTCGCAAATCATTGCTTGCCGTCGTTTTTGCAGCCCTCTGTATGAACGCCGGCGCCCAGCAGGTGAACACGCTGTACTTCCTTGACAACGCACCTGTACGCCACTATATCAACCCTGCCTTCACGCCGCTAAGCAACTTCTACCTGAGTCTGCCGGTGTTAGGCTACACCAGTCTTTGGGCGGGCAACAACTCCATCAGTATGCAGGATGCCATCTTCCGCCAGGACGGCAAGACCGTGACGTTCCTTCACCCCGACGTGAAGGACGGGCGGCAGAACTTCCTCAAGAAACTGAGGCCCTCCACCCTTATTGAAAGCGACATGCAGATTAACCTGCTCAGCTTCGGATTCCGCCTGAAGGACAAGAACTACCTGCATTTCACCCTCAACCAGAAGTCCGACATGGGCATATCGCTGCCTCGCGACCTCTTCCGGATGGTGCTCACAGGCGTGATGCAGCCCGACCCGAACGACAACAACCGTCTGAAGGGCGACTACAACTTCAAGGCTCTCGGAGCGGACATCTCACTGTACACCGAGCTGGGGCTGGGCTATACGCGCGAGATAAACGAGCACTGGTCGGTGGGCGGCAAGTTGAAGGTATTGTTCGGCCAAGGCTTTGTGGGCATGACCAACAACCGCTTAGGCATGAGCATGTCTGACGACAAGTGGAACGTTGACGGCAACGGGCGCATGATGATGGCCGCACCGTTTGACGCCTTAATGGACAAGAACGGCCAAGTGCTTGCCATGCCGGATCATCTCACCTACGACAACATGAAGGCCATGTTTGACAACGGCATACAGCTCAGCGACTGGAAAAGCTTACTGAAACCGGCAGGTATGGGTGCCGCTATCGACTTAGGTATGACCTACAAGCCCATCCCTCAAGTGCAGATTTCGGCAGCCGTGACCGACTTAGGCTTCATCTCATGGTATAAAGGCTATCGGTACGACTACACCATCAACGGCACCTACGATGCGGAGACGATGGGCGAGCTAAAGGTAGAAGACTACTACACCGACGAGAACGGCTTTGACGGGAACAAACTGATGGACACCGTGACGACCCGTCTGAAGACCGTGGCCGACAACATGCTGCAGAGTTCTGCGAGACAGAACGGCTTCACCCGCATGACCTCCGCCCGCCTGAACATCGGCGTGGACGCCAACTTCTGGGACAACCGCGTGGGCGTAGGCGTATATTCGCGTACACGGTTCTTCAACAGCCAAGTGTATGAAGAGGTGACTCTTGGTGCCGCCTTCCGTCCGGTGCACTGGTTCAACATTGCTGCGAGCTATTCGTTCATCAACGGCCGGTGGAGCAGCATGGGTGCAGCCCTGGGTCTTGTGACCTACGAAGGCCTTGGCCTCTTTGTTGCGATGGACTACATCCCGTTTACATACGCATCGATGAACATCAACGACAAGCCCAAGAACGTGCTGCCTTACAAAGTGAACGGTCTGAACCTGGCCTTCGGTCTGAACATCGTAATCGGCCACAACCGCGACAAAGACCGCGACGGCGTGAAGGACAAATACGACCTCTGCCCCGACACCCCGCGCAAGGTGAAGGTGGACAAAGACGGCTGCCCGCTTGACGAAGACGGCGACGGCGTGCCCGACTATTTGGACCAATGCCCCGGCACACCTACGGAAGCACGCGGCTATATCGACGAGTTTGGTTGCCCGCTTGACACGGATGGTGACGGCGTGCCTGACTATAAAGACCAGTGCCCCGACACACCGGAAGCAGCGTGGGGCAAGGTGGACGAGAAGGGTTGCCCGCTTGACACGGACGGCGACGGCGTGCCCGACTACTTAGACGAATGCCCCGACACGCCGAAAGAGGCGGCCGGCAAGGTGGACGAGAAAGGCTGTCTGCTTGACACGGACGGCGACGGCGTGCCCGACTATATGGACGACTGCCCCGATACGCCGAAAGAGGCAGCCGGCAAGGTGGACAAACACGGCTGTCTGCTTGACACCGACCTTGACGGCGTGCCTGACTATCTGGACGAGTGCCCCGACACCCCGCGTCAGGCCTACGGCTTCGTAGATGCGAAGGGCTGTCTGTTAGACACGGATAAAGACGGCGTACCCGACTATATTGACCGCTGCAACGACACGCCCGAAGGAACTCCCGTAAACGAATGGGGATGCAGTCAGGACAGCGACAACGACGGCGTGCCCGACTATAAAGACCAGTGCCCCGACACGCCCAAAGAAGCCCGCAACTACGTGGACGAGAAGGGTTGTCCGAAAGACACGGACGGTGACGGCGTGCCCGACTATTTAGACCAGTGCCCCATGCAGCCCGGTCCTGCCGAGAACCACGGCTGCCCCGCCCTGAAGAAAGAAGTGCGCAACCTCTTGAAGAAAGCCATGCAGGGCATCCAGTTTGAGACAGGAAAGGCCATCATCAAGAAGACCTCGCACCCGCTGCTGAACCAGATAGCCAACGTCTTCATAGAGAACCCGACCTACAAGGTGGAGGTACAAGGCCACACCGACAACGTAGGCAAGGAGGACTTCAACCAAGACCTGTCGGAGCGGCGTGCCAAGGCAGTGAAGGACTACTTGGTAAGTGCAGGCGTGCCTGAGAGCCAGATGACATCGCACGGCTACGGCATGACGATGCCTATCGAAAGCAACAAGACCGCTGCCGGCCGTGCCAAGAACCGCCGCGTAGAGTTTGTCGTAAGCTTTGAGGAAATAAGCTACGAAGAGGTGATGGACCGTGCTACCCCAAAGGACAGCACCGCAACAGCACCCAAGGACACCACGGCAGCACAGACACCTGCCAACGCACAATAACGCCTACCACAAGAAAGGAGTGAGCATGACGCTCACTCCTTTTTTGTGGAAACATTTTGCCATATCAGCAAAATTCACTACTTTTGCACAATCAATCAAAAAAACATACAGACACAACAAAAAACACTCTACCTATGGGACGAGCATTTGAATACCGCAAAGCAACCAAACTGAAACGCTGGGGCCACATGGCACGCACGTTTACCAAATTAGGCAAGGAAATCACCATCGCAGCCAAAGAGGGCGGTCCGGATCCGGATATGAACCCCCGTCTGCGCGTGCTTATCCAGCAGTGCAAGAAAGAGAACATGCCGAAGGAAAACATCGAGCGTGCCATCAAGAAAGCCACCGACAAGAGCTCGGAAGGCTACAAGGAAATCAACTATGAGGGCTACGGCCCCCACGGCGTAGCCATCTTCGTAGAGACGGCTACCGATAACAATATGCGTACTGTGGCCAACATCCGCAGCTACTTCACCAAGCACGGCGGAAGCCTCGGCACACAAGGCTGCCTGCAGTTCCTCTTCGAGCGCAAGTCGGTATTCACCGTAGCACCCAAAGACGGCATCGACCTTGACGAGTTAGAGCTGGAGCTCATCGACTACGGCGTGGACGAACTAGGTCAGGATGAAGACGGAAACATCATCATCTACGGCAGTTTCGAGTCGTACTCGCAGATACAGAAGTATCTTGAAGAGAACGGCTTCGAGATTAACTCCGCCGAGTTTGTACGCATCCCCAACGACCAGAAGACGCTTAGCGACGAAGAGCGTGAGTCGGTACAGAAACTGATTGACCGCATCGAGGAAGACGAGGACGTGCAGAACGTGTTCACCAATATGGCGGACTGACCCATGGATATCATCAGAAAATACTTTCCCCGCTTGACGGAAACCCAGGAGCAGCAGTTTGCTGCTCTTGGCGTTCTCTACCCCGAGTGGAATGCAAAGATAAACGTCATCTCGCGCAAGGACATAGACAACCTGTACGAGCACCATATTCTTCACTCGTTAGCTATCGCCCGCGTACTACGCTTTGCGCCGGGTACTACGGTGCTTGATGTGGGCACAGGGGGCGGCTTTCCGGGCATACCGTTAGCCGTGCTCTTCCCCGAATGCCGGTTCACACTCATTGACAGCATCGGCAAGAAGATACGTGTAGCCACCGAAGTGGCCATTGCCGCCGGCATAGAAAACGTCAGTTGCCGCCAGCTTCGCGCCGAAGAAGAAAAGGGGCAGTACGACTTCGTGGTGTCACGCGCGGTGATGCCCCTCAACGAACTTGTCCGGCTCGTTGGCAAGAACATCAGCCACGAGCAGCACAACGCACTGCCCAACGGCCTGATTTGCCTGAAGGGCGGCGAACTGCAAACCGAACTGCAACCATTCCGCCGCAAAGCCGAACTTATCAGCCTCAGCGACTTCTTCACGGAGGAATACTTCCGCACGAAGAAAGCCGTCTATCTGCCCTTGTAGGGTTTCTTCCCATGCTCCGCACCTTCTATTGCAATCCGTTCCGCGAATGCACCTACCTGCTCTCCGACAGCGA
>JAFUEI010000065.1 GCA_017464025.1 Paludibacteraceae bacterium
GGATCATGAGTCGGCGGGAGCGTCGAGGCAGCGGTCAACGGCGGCATCGAGACGGCGGACCACCTTGCGGACCAACTCGTCGGAACAGCAGAAATCGTCAGCGACTTGCACATAGGCATCCATTTTGCGCCATTTCTTGCGCTTCTCGATGTAGGCCGCATACATCTGTTTGTAGCGGAGTACATTGATTTTACGAGTTTTCATAATGAACAGAGATTAAAGGGTTATTATTCGAGTTGACTAAGCGGATTGTATGGAGTCGATTGTATGGAGTCGATAGAGTTTATGGAGTTTATAGACAGGGGATAGAGATTATTGCGGGAGATGCGGAGTGTTTGTTCTTTTACGAGTGCAAAGGTACGGCGAATACAAAAAACGCATCCGATGGTGTATCGGATGCATAGTGCGGTTATTTATGTTTCCTGTCAGGAGGCGCGGGTCCGGCACTGCCGGTCAGCCCCTTACGGAAGCAAAAAGTGACATTGGAAAAATGAGCTCAGGGGCCGGAAAATGACATGCACGTGACATGTGGTGACATGAGAGGGTACATGAACGCGAGATGCGGGAATCCGACCACGGCCAAAGGCCGGAGCTCTACCCTTTCCTGCCGGACTTGAGCGCCCTTTTACGGGCTTGGCAATAGGAATTCTGATTGAGCACGACATGGTAGAACATGCTCACTTCCTGCAAAAAACTGGCCGGACTGTCGTAATATTTCTGCTTAAGCATTTTAGATGTGGCCGTACGCTCCACAAACTCACACAGCTGCGGGTACATGCCATATCGCACACTGAGAACAGCGCAGAGCTCCTCCGTAAGGCGTCGCGCCTGCCGGTAGCAACCGTTACTCGAACAGAAAACAGGGCAGACACCCTTGGGGGCTTCCATCAGGAACATCATAGATTTCATGACTGTAAGAGTGTTTTTTAGAGTTAGACAATACAGGTTGTGTGTGTTTTTCAGGTTTCAGGCAAGGTCAAGTTTAAGGGGATAGGATTTTGTGAACGCGGGAGAAATTTAAGGTTATTATACAAGCAAGATGCCGGTGGGTCAGCCGGAGCCTGCTAATCCCTTTGCGGGAGGGCATAGAGGCTCCGGCCGCACTCAGCAGCTTGGGACATTTACAATACGTATTCGGAGGAGAAGAAAGGCCGACAGCTCACGGCCTGCCATTTCAGGCAGGCTCGGCAGAGACGATATGTGCAACGTGTTTTGCACGGCGAAGTCGGTATGAGCGTCGGCTGTTCTTCAAAAGGATGAAATGTTTGCGGCGTAGCGGGAAGCCGGATAGCAGCTTGACGGAAGCGCCTTTTTTCCACCATGCAAAAGTACAGCTTTTATCCGGACCTCGCAAGCGATTCCGCCTATTTTTTCGTAAAAAAAAGATAGTCTTGCGTATGTCGGGAAAATGCAGTAACTTTGTCGGCTCTATTTTGAGAAAACAAAAAAAACGAACATAATGGATAAGATCAGTTATGCACTTGGTTTGTCGCTGGGCCAAAACCTGATGGGCAGCGGCGTGAAGACCCTCAACTATCAGGATCTGGCCATCGGCATTCAGGACGTATTGGAACTCAAGCAGCCGCGCATCAGTTATCAGGAGGCGCAGACACTGCTGAACACTTTCTTTGCCGACCTTGAGAAGAAGGCCGCCGATGCGGCAAAGGCCGAAGGCGAACGGTTTCTGGAAGAGAACAAGAAACGTCCTGAGGTGAAAGTGACGGCAAGCGGTTTGCAGTATGAAGCGATAGAGCAGACCATCGGGCAGAAACCGACGGCCGACCAGACGGTGCGGGTGCATTATGAAGGCACATTAGTGGACGGCACGGTGTTTGACAGCAGCTACAAGCGCGGGGAACCGATTTCGTTCGGCCTGAACCAAGTGATAAAAGGCTGGACGGAGGGACTGCAACTGATGTCGGTAGGCTCGAAGTACAAGCTATACATCCCGTGGCAGTTAGGCTACGGCAGCCGCGGGGCCGGCGCCAACATACCTCCCTACTCTGCCCTGATTTTCACCGTGGAACTGTTAGGAATTGAAAACTAAAAATTGAAAATAACAAAAAAACCGAATAGCAATGAAAAAGTTTCCTTTTATTGTCATGGCCGCAGTTGCCATGATCAGTTGCGGTAACACCTACACCGCCAAGAACGCCGCCTTAGGCGGAAAAATCGATTCGCTGAACTATGCATTAGGCCTCGTGAACGGTGCGCAGATTCGCATGTACTACATGCAGCAAGACACAAGCGCTGCGATGGTGGATGAATTTATGGAAGCCCTGACGGCCGCCTACGAGGGCAAGACAGAAGAGAAGACCGACGCCCAGCGCGTAGGCGAGAACATCGGCTACACCGCCAAGCAGTTTGAGACCAAAGGTCTGGCCGAGAAGAAAGAATGGGGCTACAACGGGAAAGTATTCCTGCAGGCCCTCGTGAACGGTCTGTACGGCGAGAAGGCTCCGGCAGCCGACTCGGTGGAGACGAACTGGGGCGAGTGGTTCCAGCAGCAGTATTACACAGCGCAACCTGACTCGACGCAGAAGCCCAAGTACGTGAAGGCCAGTTGCCCCGCCAAAGCGAAGCAGCTGAAGCTGAAGACGCTGAGCGACTCGCTGAACTACGCCCTCGGCTGGCTGAACGGCGAGCAGATAAGTGCACAGGTGATAGGTGCAGACACCACGGGCACAGCCAAGAAAGCATTCATCAACGCCGTAAACACAGGTCTGAAGTCGGGCAAGCATAACCCGCAGCTCATCGGTATGGCCGAGAACATAGGCAAGACCATCGCCGAACAGGAGGAGACGGGTCTGTTAGGCGTGGAAGGCGTACCGACGCTCTTCTCGCTGATTCAGCAAGGTTTCACCAACGGTCTGTCGGGCTATGACAAACAGATGACGATGCAGGAGGCCGGCGAATACGTGAACAAGACCCTTGACGAACTGCGCTACGGCGACGTGAAGGCACAAGGCGAGCAATTCTTAGAGGAGAACAAGCTGAAAGAAGGCGTTGTAGTGACGGAGAGCGGATTGCAGTATGAAGTGCTGCGCATGGGCAAGGGACAGAAGCCCCAGGAAACCGACCGCGTGAAGGTACACTATCACGGCACGCTGATTGACGGCACCGTATTTGACAGTTCGGTAGAGCGGGGAGAGCCCATCACCTTCGGTCTGAACCAAGTGATAAAAGGTTGGACGGAAGGCGTACAGTTGATGCCCGTCGGCTCGAAATTCCGTTTCTACATCCCGCAGGAGTTAGGCTACGGCAGCCAGAAGGCCGGCCAGATACCTCCCTACTCGACCCTCATTTTTGAGGTGGAGCTGTTAGGGATAGAGAAATGAGAAATTAAAAACTAAAAATTAAAAAAGCGGTTGTGCAGGCTCCGGGAGGGGCGGAGAGAACGGGGATTCCGGGGATTCCGGAGGTTCCGGGGAACGGGACGGAGGAGAAGGAGTCTGACGGGGGCTGCACAAACGCTTTTCTTTGTTTATCGTTGCAAGGGATTTGGGCGTCATTGCCAAACAGGGCATCCGCGGCACCATACTGACATACGCCGGTACGGTGGTAGGAGCAGTCACCACGTTGTTCGTGGTGGCTCATTTTCTTACGGCCGAAGACTATGGATTAGCGCAGCTGCTGATAGACATGGCCGTGATGCTGTCCACCCTCATGCAACTCGGCACCGGCAGTGCCCTCATACGCTTCTGGCCATGGTTTTCGGCAGAGAGTCCGGAGGCAGCAGAAGCAAGAGAAGAAGAAGGAACAGCAAGAGACACGAAGGGGACAGAGGGCGCAGGAGACACCGGGGGAGCCGAGAGAGCCGGAGACACGGGGAAGCGCGGGGCGGGCGCCCACGGCTTTTTGTTCTGGGCGATGGCGGTACCGTTGGTCGGCTTTGTGCTGATTGGAGCGGTATATGCTCTGCTGCGGCCCTGGTTAGCCGACTATTTCGGACAGCGTTCCGCGCTGTTTGTCCACTACTACTGGTACGTGCTGCCTCTTGCAGCCGGCATGCTATACCAGACCGTGGCCGAGACATGCTCGACGGTGCAGATGCGGATAGTGTTCCCCAAGGGAGTGCGCGAAGTGGGCGTACGCTTGGGGATGATGGGGGTTTATTTAGCCTACGGCCTGGGCGGGTTGGACACTGACGGGATGGTAGGTGCCATCTGCGGAGTGTATGGTGCGGCCGCCATCGTAAACATCTGTTACCTCATCTTCTCCAGCAACCGCAACGGGCGGAGCGCGAGCGGTGGTGCAACGGAAACGAAACGGAACGCAGCCGGTATGTTCCGTCCCGACTTCGGATTCCTCAGAGCCAACCGCCGGTTGACGGTCGAGGCCGTGCACTATATGGCATTCGTGACGCTGAGCGCCCTCGTATCGGTGCTGGCACCCTACCTGAGCAGCTTCATCATCTCGGCGCGCCAAGGGTTGGACTGGAACGGCATCTTCAAGATGGCGTTCTTCATGTCGGCGATGGTGAGCATCCCCAGCCGTTCGCTGACGGGAATTGCCTCGCCGGAGCTGTCGGCGGCGATGAGTCGCGGCGACCAGCACCATACAGCCCGCCTGACGCAGCAGGTGGCGCGCAACCTGTGGATAGCAGGCTGGCTGATAACGGCCGCCATCTGGCTGAACATAGACCTCATCTTCCACATCCTTCCAAACGGCAGCGTGTATGAAGCCGGTAGGGAGGCAGTGCTACTGCTCTCGCTGAGCCAGTTGCTGCTCTCGACGTTCAGCATCACGCTGGTGACGCTGACCTACTCGCGGCACTACCGGCTGACGCTGGTATTCTCACTGCTGCTGACCCTGCTGACGCTGGTGCTGGGCAACCAGCTGATTCCCCGCTACGGCATCACGGGAGCTGCGACGGCCAACCTGTTGGCATACTGCGTATATTACAGTTGTCTGTTAGTAGCGGTGCGGCTATCGACGGGTACGGTTCCGTTCTCGCGGAGCATGCTGCTGATGCTGGCGGTGATGGCGGCGGTATTCGGCATGAACGCCATACTAAGCCGCCTTTTAGCGACGATGAACGTATGGCTGTCGGCCCTGCTGCGCGATGCTTTGCTCCTGCTCCCCGCCTGCCTCACCGCCTTACGGCTGTCGCCTGAGATGACAGAACTATGGAAGAAAACACGTGACCGCAGAAAGAGCGGTTAACGGACTGACAATAATCTAATACTATGCGCTATTTCGTCTATTTTTCGTATAAAGGCACAGCCTATCACGGCTGGCAGCGTCAGGGCAATGCGCTGACCGTACAAGAAGTGTTAGAAGACGCGTTTCAGCTGATTCTGCGCCAACGCGTCCCCATCACCGGTGCCGGCCGCACGGACACCGGCGTACACGCGAGCATGATGGTGGGGCACTTTGACTGGCCGATGCGAGCGGAGGAGAGGGAGGCAGCGGAGACAGCTGCTATTGAAACAAAGGAGGCAGCGCTGCCGAACAACTTTGCAAGCCGCCTCAACAACCTGCTACCGCGCGACATCACCGTGCACAACATCCGTACGGTGCAGCCCGACGCCCATGCCCGTTTTTCGGCCGTGAAGAGGCAGTACAAATACTTCTGCATGGAGCACAAGACCCCTTACTTCTACGACCTTGTGACGCGGATTCCGAAGAACCTCGACTTCGAGCGCATGAACCAGGCAGCGGCCCTGCTGCTTGCGACGCGCGACTTCGCCTCTTTCTGCAAGCTCCATACGGACGTGAAGACCACCCTCTGCCACGTGACCCGCGCCGACTGGCAACAGCAAGGAGAGCAATGGGTGTTCACCATCGAGGCCGACCGCTTCCTAAGAAACATGGTGCGCGCCATCGTGGGGACCCTCTTTGAGGTGGGACGCGGGCGCATGAGCATCGAGCAGTTCCAACAGATTATTGACCGGCGTCAGCGCGAGGCAGCCGGCCAGTCGGCCCCCGCCGAAGGATTATACCTCACCCAGGTGGAGTATCCGGAGGAAGTGTTCCTCTGAATTAAAAAGTAAAAATTAAAAAGTTGGAAGGGCGGGGCTGCGTCAACAGAAAAGAGCCGCCTTTCCGTTTTTCATATCCCCTTATACTACTTCCTTTTCATATCCCCTTTATACCACTTCCGTCAATTATTCCCCACATATTCTGTTTATACGCTGTACCTTTGCCCCCGTAAAAACCATGCAAGGACCAGAGGACGTTATGCGGGAGGGGGACGGGACTATCGTCCTTTTATGGAGGTTATGGGATCTACAGAATCTATAGCCCCTATAAACCCTTAGGGGGGCAAAGACCTACATCGTGCCACAAACAGAATAACGCATACAGAAACAACACATTACAAACCATTCATATACCATTTACATACCATGAAAAAAAGCATCTTCTTCATTTGTCTTTCCTTGCTGCTTGCCTCGTGCAGCTGCAAGCAGGACGCTCTGCAACAGCGTATTGACGCACTCACAACCGGTGCTCCGTTTTCGATGCCGGCCATTCAGCTCCCGCAGTTTGCCCAGCGCAGCATCAACCTGAGCGAGTGCCCGGGCACCGCCCCGGACGGTACTGTGCTGTGTACCGAAGCCATCCGTCAGGCCATTGACGAGCTGAACGCCCAAGGCGGCGGTACGCTGGTCATTCCCGAAGGCATCTGGCTGACAGGTCCGATAGAACTGAAATCGAACGTGCGCCTGCATACCGAGCGCGGTGCCCTTGTATTGTTCAGCGACGACTTCGGACTCTACCCCATCATAGAGACCTCCTTTGAGGGCGTGAACACGCGGCGCTGTCTCTCGCCGCTCAACGCCCATGATGCGGAAAACATCGCCATCACCGGTCAGGGAACGTTCAACGGCCAAGGCGACGCATGGCGACCCGTGAAGAAAAGCAAGCTGACCGATGGGCAATGGAAAAAGAAAGTGCAGTCGGGCGGCGTGCTGTCGGAGGACGGGAAGGTATGGTATCCGACCGAGGGTGCGCGCTACGCCGTGAGCCTGTGCAAGGACCAGAACGTGCCCGAGGACGTGAAGGACGAGGCGGAATGGGAGTATATCCACGCATTTCTGCGTCCTGTGATGCTGAGCTTCGTCAACTGCAAGAACGTACTATTAGAAGGCGTTTGCTTCGAGAACTCGCCTGCCTGGAACCTGCATCCGCTGATGTGCGAGAACGTGGTGCTGGCCGACCTGAGCGTGCGCAACCCGTGGTACTCGCAGAACGGTGACGGCGTGGACGTAGAGAGCTGCAAGAACGTAGTAATCAGCGGCTGCACCTTCGACGTAGGCGACGATGCGATTTGCATGAAGTCGGGCAAGAACCGTGACGGCAGGGAGCGCGGGATAGCGGCAGAGAACATCGTAGTGGACGGGTGCACGGTATATCACGGGCACGGCGGCTTCGTAGTAGGTTCGGAGATGTCGGGCGGCGTGAAGAACGTGAGCGTGCAGCACTGCCTGTTCGAGGGCACGGACGTAGGCTTGCGCTTCAAGTCAACCCGCGGCCGCGGCGGCGTGGTGGAGAACATCTACGTGAAACATATCGGCATGACCGACATCCCCAACGAAGCTCTGCTGTTTGACCTCTTCTACGGCGGCAAGGGAGCCGGCGAAGAGACCGACGAGGAAATAGCCGCCCGCATGGGCAGCTCTGTGCCCCCCGTAACCGAAGAGACGCCCGCTTTCCGCGACATCGTGATAGAAGACGTGGTGTGCCGCGGAGCTAAACGTCCGATCTACTTCAACGGTCTGCCCGAGATGCCGATCCGCAACGTGACGCTGCGTCACATCCGCATGACAGGCGGCGACAACTCGCAGTTCAACCGGACTGAGAATCTGGTGATTGAAGACGTAGAGATTAATAAAGTAAAAATTAAAAATTAAAAAGCCATGCGGGTGCGAGACGCGCGGGGAGCATGAGGAGGGAAAAATTATGTCTCGTTATTCCTTATTATATATAGTGTCCTTGTTTATGCTGCTGATGGCGGCAGAGCTGTTCACTGCATGCAGGCAGGAGAAGGCGGGCCCGCGGGTATGGGCGCAGATGTACGTAAAAGGCGAGGCCGACACGGCGTATTACAGGCAAGGGTATAAAGAGTGCTTCGCAGAGGGCAAGCACTACAGCATATTGGCCGTGGATTCGCTGAGTTTTCCGCCCGGCGTGAAGTCGTTCAACCGGATGCACCATCACGGCGTTGCCATAGAGAGCGGTCCGATGGCCTACCGTATCTATTTCGACAAACGGCAGACAGTGGACGTATATGCGAAGCGCCGTCCGAAGCTGGAGTTGGCTGAGTCGCTGTGGTATCCGAACGACTCGCTGCTTGCCTGCGGCTACGGGGACGACGTGCTGCGCGTGGGCAACAGCATCGGCGTGGGGTCGGTGCGGCCCTTCCGGCAGGATTCGTCGGGCGACAAGGGGCAGGCTTCGGCTTTGCTGGCGTGGGAACCGATGGAACGCCGCACCCAGCGCATCGTACGCCTGAGCAGAGACACCGCCGTTGTGCAGGCCGAGGTGTACGACTGGCAACCACCGACAGAGGCAGGAGAGGACAAGGCGAAAGAGGGAGACTCTACGGTCTCCGTCATCACCCGCTACACGATGACGGCGGCCAGCCGTGAGATGGTGTGCGAAGTGTATGCAACAGCTCCGTCAAGCTGTCTGTGTACAGGCGTACAGCACGTGGGCGGCGACAGCACAAGGGCAGATATCACCGAGCATGCCGTGCTGCTGACGAGTTGGGGTACGGACTGGCCCGTGAACGACACCGTGAAATACGGGAAAGAGACCGTCGGGTTGGCCGTGAGCGTAGGTGAGGCGTATGCCGGCAGGCCTTTTGACGACGGGAAGCAGCTGCTGGTGCCACTCGTGCTGCACCGCACCGACAGGCCATCAGGCGCACACGTCAATGATGTGCCGGCCACGTTCGGCTGGTACGCACGGTTCCGTCTCATGGTGGTGGCACAAAAAGAGGAGGCTCCGCCTGCCCGTACACAGGAAGAATTTCTACGTTTGGCGGAGCGCTGGAGCCGCCAGACCCCCTGAAAAAGACCCCACAGAAACAGGAAATACCAAAACGGAATGGAGGCGAGCATCTGATAATGCCGCAACCAACACAGAAACAGAGCGATGCACGAAACGTGCACCGCTCTGTTTTTTGTGCATGTTTACCAACAAAAGGGGCTGTTTGCGGCGTAATTTTGCAATGTCCGAAAGGAAAGCGCGCAACCCTTGAACGACAGAACCCATACATTAACCTTTTAATTCTTTCAGATTATGGCAAAGGTAACATTTATCGAGCCCATCGCCACCTTCCGTGGCAAGATTTGCAAACACTCTGAGGTAATCTTCAAACATCAGAGCGAGTCAGGAACCAACTTCACGAGCCGCATCTGCCACCCGCGCGACTACAAGACAAATCCGCTGTCGGCCTCGGAGCAGGCCGCGCAGGAGAAGTTCAAGCAAGCAGCCACAACCGCCCACAGCGAGATGAAGGACGCCGACAAGAAGGCGGCCGCCATCCTGCGCTGGGAGACAGCAGGCAAGCACGGGTCGCTGTACAGCTTCCTCTTCAAAGAGGCATACGCGAAGTTGTAAGCGGACAGGAAGCGCCGGCCGACAACCGGCGCTTTTTCAGCCCTTCGTCAGGCACAGAACAAACATCCTTCAAAACAGCACTCCATGCAACCTAAAAAACTCATCATCGCCATGTTACTCACACTACAACGTACGCTCGTCAGCGATCATGCCACCCGCGGCAGTCTGCAGGTGGATGACAGGCCGTTCAGTGCCACTTTAGAGCCCGGAAGAGGTCAGGGGAAAGGTCCTATTCCAGCAGGCTGGTACAAGGTAAAGCTCACCTACTCACCTCATTTCCAACGCATCCTTCCCGTATTGGAGATGGTGCCCGGCCGCAGCGGCATCCGTATGCACAGCGGCAACACCACCGAGCACACCACGGGCTGCATCCTCGTAGGGGAAGACGACCCCGCAGGGCAGATACGGCTCATCAACAGCCGAAAGACGGAGAACCGGCTTATCCGGGAACTAAGAAAGACAGAGCCTCATGAAGAGATTTACATCCATATTGTGGATCCTGAGCTGTATAGCGGCTACGACAGTGAATGTCCTCCTGCTGAACGGATGCCGTAGCACGGGAGCGGCGGCCGTGCGCAACAGCGAGACGGCCCGGGAGCGGCGGCTGACAGACTCGACGATGGTGCGCGACTCGGTGGTTATCCGCTATGCGCCGGCCGCCGCAGCGCAGACCGCTCCGCCCGACACGGTGGTGATAGAACGCTGGCACACCCGCTGGCGGGAACGCGAACGGCTGCAGACCGACACGGTATATCTGACGGTGAGCGAGGTGCGAAAAGAGCGCTACGTACCGGCGGTCTATCGCTGGAGCCTCGGATTGTGCATCGCGTTAACAGTCTGTATAACAATAACCATCGTTCTATTCATCGTCAGGCGACGGCACCGAGCCGGATTATTTTAGGAGAAAAATGCTATTTTTTTCCGCGAAAATTTGCGAGATTCAGAAATTAGCACTACCTTTGCACCCGCAAATGAGAGGCGGATGCTTTCGCAAGAGAGCGAGAAACGTCTCACAGATGCAAACGGTGCTGTAGTTCAGTTGGTTAGAATATCGGCCTGTCACGCCGGAGGTCGCGAGTTCGAGTCTCGTCGGCACCGCAAAAAAAAGGAGTTACGAAAGTGGCTCCTTTTTTCGTAGTTGTATATCCGGTGCGGGCATTGCGGGACACCGTGACCGACACCGGATAATATCCGGCATAACGGATGAAGCGACGGCCTCCGCCGGTCGCAACAGGAAAGAGAGACGCGCCGGCGGCACGTCTTCACAGGGCCGGACGGGCCGGCCAAGAAGATGCCGACGTCCGACGAGACAGCGGAATCAGACGGTTTGCTCGATATTCCAGACGAAGGCGCGGACACCTACCTCGGGGTTGCGGGCATCGAGCTGGCGGACGGACTGCAAAAGCGAGAACACCTTGTCGTCGTCCACAACCGTGATGACGGCAGAGTTCATCTCGGGCCACGTATGGGTGCCCCGGCGGGGCTCGCCCGTATCGGAACCCCTACCCTGCACTTGCTCAAAGAAGGTAAAACCTTTGATTTCCAACACATCGAGCATATACTCCACACGCTCGGTGTTAGCCTGGTTGAAAACTATAAATACGGATTTCATTGTTCGTCTTATTGTTTATCCGATATGCCGATATACCGGGGGGGCGGAAATCCGATATATCGGCATACCGAATCGGTTACACTTCCTTGTCCTTCACCTTGATATTCATGAAGATGAACTTCTTACGGAGTGCCTCCTGCTTGTCACGGTCGCCGTGGCGGGTGAAGGCACCATAGAGGACGGGGACGATATACAAGGTGAGGAAGGTGGATACGGTAAGACCGCCGATAACGACGATACCGAGCGGTTGCCACATCTCGGCACCTTCGCCCGACGAGACGGCCATAGGAATCATACCGAGGATGGTGGTGAAGGCTGTCATGAGGACCGGACGGATACGGCTGCGGCCCGACATCTGAATGGCGGTGTTGAGTTCGTAGCCGCGCTCACGCATGAGGTTGATATAGTCCACAAGCACGATACCGTTCTTCACCACAATACCGACGAGCAGCACCAGACCGAGAGCACCAATCATATCGAGCGATCGACCGGTGAGCCACAAGGCGATGATGACGCCCGAGAGGGCAAAAGGCACGGTGAACATAATGATACCCGGCATCTTGAGCGACTCGAACTGCGAAGCCATAACGATATAGACAAGCAGGATGATGAGCAAGCCAAGCAGAATCATGTCGGAGAACGTGTCCTGCTGCGTCTCGTAGTTACCACCGATATGTGTGGAGTAGCCTACGGGCAGGTCGAGTTGCGGCACGACCTCGGTCTGTATGGCAGCCGCGAGTTCACCGAGCGTGGTGTTGTAGGGCGTAGCTTTGACGGTGACGATACGCTGACGCGCCTTGCGCTCGATGGTAGGCGGCGCCCAGTATTCGCCCACTTCCGCCACTTCGGAGAGTTTGACGGTCTTGCCGGTGGCGGTAGGGATACTGAGGTCCAAGATGTCGGAGATAGAGTTGCGGTCGTCCTCTTCGAGGCGGACCACGATGTCATACTCCGAGCCGTCGTCTTTGAGGTAGCCGCAGGACATACCGGCCACGCGGTTGCGCAGATAGGTGGAGATGGTGGCAGAAGACAGACCGAGACGCGAGGCTTTCTCTTTGTCAACGGTAATCTTGATATCGGGGCGGTCGTCCTCTCGGGAGATATTCACGTCGCGGGCACC
>JAFUEI010000066.1 GCA_017464025.1 Paludibacteraceae bacterium
CCTACCCTTCCGTCTTCGACTGGAAGCTGGCCGCCGCCATCCTCTACTACTTCTGATTCCGCTCCGCAACCCTGCAATCTCCCTGCACCCTCCCTGCAATCCCCTTGCACCCCCCCCTGCACCCTCCCTGCAACCCCCTTGCAACCCCCTTGCAGCCCCCTTGCAGCCCCTTTGCAGCCCCCCTGCAGCTCCTTGCAGCCCCCCTGCAACCCCCCTGCAGCTCCCCTGCAGCCCCTTTGCAGCCCTCAGGCAAATCCCCCGCCTCCCCCGTCTCCTCCACCTCCCGCATACATACCATCAACGGGACATTGTTACGACAATGCCCCGTTTTCTCTGTGTTTCTAATATATATACGAAGTATATATATTATATGAGGGTGTTTTGTTGGAAATGTTTTTCTATATTCATCAGGCAGTTGCGGCACAGACAATCGCTGTAGCTGCTGCTGATATACGCCCGTGCTCCGGCGCTCAGCCTGATGCCGGCGCATTGGCACAGGCGGATGTCGTCGTCGTGCAGGCAGGCAAACGGCTGTCCGCAGCGGGGGCAGTGCTTCTGTGTCATGGCGGGTCAGACGATTTCACCCAACAGCGTCGCCGCTGTGGCGGATAATATACGTACATGGATGGTCTCGCCGATATGCCTTCCTTCGCGGGGGAAGACTACGGTCTTGTATTGGGATGTACGGCCGAACATCTGCTCGTTGCTGCGCTTTGCATAGCCCTCCACCAGCACCTCCACCGTCTTGCCCGTCTCCCTGAGATTGCTCTCCAGCGACAGCTGCTGCTGCAGGGCGATAATCTCGTTCAGACGGCGTATCTTCTCCGCCTCGCTGATGTTGTCCGGCAGATGCTTCGACGCATAGGTGCCCGGCCTCTCGGAGTATTTGAACATGAAGGCCGTGTCGAAGCCCACTTCCCGCATCAGCGAGAGGGTGGCCTGATGGTCTTCCTCTGTCTCGCTGTGGAAACCGCAGAACACGTCGGTGCCGATGGCGGCCTGGGGCAGGATGCGGCGGATGGCGGCAATACGGTCGAGATACCATTCGCGGGTGTATTTGCGGTTCATCAGCTTCAAGATGCGGTTGCTGCCGCTCTGAACGGGCAGATGGATAAACTTGCAGAGGTTGTCGTGGCGGGCTATCACCTGCAGGGTCTCGTCTGACATATCCTTCGGATGTGAGGTGGTGAAGCGGATGCGCATGTCGGGCACCTCTTCGGCCACGCGCTCTAATAGGGCGGGGAAGCCGGTGATGCTGCCGTCGGCCTGCTCATAGCGGTAGGAGTTGACGTTTTGTCCCAGCAGGGTCACCTCTTTGTAGCCTTTCTGCTGCAGGTCGCGCACCTCATTCAGTATAGATTCCGCGTCGCGGCTTCGCTCCCGCCCGCGTGTGTAGGGCACAACGCAGTAGGAGCAGAAGTTGTTGCATCCGCGCATGATGCTCACGAAGCCGGAGATGCTCTTTCCGATGCGGGCGGGCAGCACGTTGCGGTAGGTCTCGGTTGTGGAGAGTGCCACGTTAACGGCCTTGTGCCCCTGCTCGGCCTGGGCAAGCAGGTTGGGTATGTCCAGATAGGCGTCGGGCCCTGCCGCAAAGTCGGCATGGCAGTGCTCTGTCAGCTCTTCGCCGAGGCGCTCGGCCATGCAGCCGATAACGCCTACCAGCGGGCGCTGCGCTCCCTTGCGGGAGGCGTGGCTGTGCAGCTCCTGCAGGCGGTGGAATATCTTCTGCTCCGCATTGTCGCGGATGGAGCAGGTGTTGAGCAGTATCAGCCCCGCTTTCCCGATGTCGTCGGTCAGTTTGTAGTCGGTGGTGCCGAGAATAGAAGCCACCACCTCCGAGTCGGCTACATTCATCTGGCAGCCGTAGGTCTCTATGTAGAAATACTTGTCCATGCGTGTGGTAGGATATTGTCTGTATGTGGTATAGGATATTGTCTGTGTGTGTAGTAGGATACATGTGTGCGCTTACAGCGTGTTTTGCCTGCAAAGATACAAAAAAGGCCGCATATACGCTGCCCGTTGCGTTGTATTTTACGTGGATTGGCGTTAAATCTTGATAAAACTGCGCTTTTTTTGCCGAAAGATTTGGCGGGTATCGGAAAAAGCACTACCTTTGCACTCGAAAACAAATAAAATTTTCATAGTTAAGGTTTAGGTTTAATGGCAACACGTGGCTGGGAAGTTACGTGTTGTTTTTAGATTTTTCGCGGAAAATGGAGGCATTGGCAGTCATCGTGATTACGCTGGCCTTTGTAGCGGTGAGTGCTATAAAGTCTGTCAGGAAGAGCCGCAAAGCGGCTCTGAGGGCAGCGTCGCGGCATCAGGAAGAAGCGGAAGACGCGTCCTCCGGCAGGGAAGAGCAGCCTATGCAGACGGCGAAACCCCGCCGGCGCACATCGTTGCGCGAAGAGGGGCAGGCTTCGGTGAAGAGTGTGGGGCAGAAAGACGAAGACCTGCAGACGGAGGAAGATGGGAGCGGGCAGCTGCCAGACCTGACCGACCCCGACGAGGCACGGCGTGCCGTCATTGCCGCGGAGATAATGGAACGGAAATATTAACTTAATATACTAACAAAATACGGTAAAGCGCATTCGCCGGTTGCCTGAGGCAGCCTGCGTGTGTTTTTAACCGGCCAAACCCGAATATTATGGCAGTAGTTTATCTGTCTGCAGACGGTCTGCAGAAACTGAAAGACGAGCTGGTGTACTTGGAAGGCGTGGAGCGCCCCCGCGTGATTGCCGCCATCCAGGAGGCTCGCGACAAAGGCGACTTGAGCGAGAATGCCGAGTACGACGCCGCAAAAGAAGAGCAGGGCAAACTGGAATCGAAGATAGCCCTGCTGAAAGAGAAAATCATGGATGCCCGCGTTATCGACGAGAGCCGTATCAAGACGGACGAGGTGCAGGTGCTTACGAAAGTAAAGATAAAGAACCGCAAGACGGGCCAGGTGATGAACTATCAGCTCGTCACTGAGGGCGAAGCCAACTTCAAGGAAGGAAAACTGTCGGTAAGCACTCCTATTGCGAAAGGTCTTCTCGGAAAGAAAGTAGGCGAAGTGGCCAAAGTGACCGTGCCAGCCGGCACGCTGGAGTTTGAAGTGCTGGAGATAAGTTTCTGACCCTTCGCGGCTCTCCGGCAAATCAGTCAGTAGTAAAACGCTCTAACGGTGAGATAGTATGACTCTGTTCACGAAAATTATCAACGGTGAGATTCCGTCGTACAAGGTAGCGGAGAACGACCGCTTCTATGCCTTTCTTGACATCAATCCCCTTACGAAGGGGCATACCCTCGTAGTGCCGAAGCTTCCGGAGCCGGAAGCGGATTACATCTTCGACCTCGACGACGACCTGCTGGCGGGCATGATGGTCTTTGCCAAGCAGGTGGCAGTCGGCATGAAGAAGGCCGTCAGCTGCAAGCGCATCGGCGTGGCGGTGCTGGGCATGGAGGTGAACCATGTGCACGTCCATCTTATTCCCCTCAAGAAGGAGACAGACATGCTCTTCTCCAATCCCAAGCTGAAGCTTGAGCCTCAGGAGATGGCGCAGATAGCCAACTCGATAGCCGTTGCTATCGAGGGTGAGCCCTGACCGATCCTGCAGCATGATGCGGGAGTCCTCACCCCACCAAAAGAGACGCATCGACGATGCGTCTCTTTTTTGTGTCCGCTTGTAGAGGAGCATGCTGATGCGTTTCTTTTCTAACACGACGTCTTTTGCAGCTCCCTCAAGTGGGCGATACGGTCCAGCTGGGTGCGGGCGTAGTGTCCCGAATCGGGTGAGTCGAGCAGGCTGTTTAGCAGTTGCTCGGCCTCGTCCAACCGGCCGAATTCGATGAGTGCGAATCCGCGGCGTCGGGACATAAACTCGCTAAATTGGTGGTAATACTCTATATGCTCCTCACTAATATTGTCTATCTTCGCCTGCGCCACAATCACCTGCATCATGAAGTCGGTTACCGAGAAGATTTTCGGGTCCAGACCGTTGACGAGCGCATTGATATACTCCCTTGCAAATTCGAAACGGTTAGCTTTCCAGGCAATCTCCAAATAGTAGCAGGCCCGGTCGTATTGGCCGAGGTGGTTGTAGGAAGAGCCGATGAGGAAGCAGATTTCGTAATAGCGGTCGAGGAAGCGTTGCTCCAACTGGTAGAAACGCTTCTTCATCTCCGCGAACACGGGCAGCAGCGTGCATGCCGCCTCGAAGAATCGTTTGGCATTGTAGTGTTTCCGGCCGAAATAGACAGCTTCGGAAAAGGGGTCGTCATCCATTCCCACTATCAGCTGTTGCTCGGGGCTGAGTTCGTTGCGTTTGCCGTTGGCGATTTTGTCCTTGGCATCGGCCAGCATATAGCGGTATTCGGCATGCCTGTTCTTTTCTGTGCGCTTGTCGTAGGCATAAAGCATGGTCACGGAGTGCGGTGCCGGTTCGGTCACAATGCGCTTCTGCTTGGGGTTGACGACAGGCAGTTGGGTTACTGTCAGGCGGAAATAGGCCGTTGACTTGTGTTGTGATACGGGGTCGATGTTCAGGATATATTGATAACGAAGCGACCATGCTTTCAGCACGACGGGCTGTCGCATGCGCCGCCGATCGTGGTCGTAAACAACTGACACCAGGTCGAATGACCACACGTCGAAGTTGTCGGTGATGTGTTGGTTCTGCTGTGCGGAGAACACATACATTCCGACCAGAAGGTCGGCTTCGTTGCAGCCGAAGAGATGCTCGATCGCCAGGCCGAGGGTCAGGGGGGTAACGGAAGATGCTCTGAACGGGAGCTCCTGACGAGCGTCCAACTCGGCTTCGCGAATCAGATGCATGCGACGGGCGAAGTTGGATTCTTCTTCTGCGGAGAGTTCGAACAGGCCTTTTTCGATATCGTTGGCTATCCGTTGTTTCAGCGCGGGGACGAAGTCCAGAAAACGTATAATGTCGTCGTGTGTCATCTGCAGCGCTTCGTAATGTACGTCCAACCACATTACGTTTTCTTCCGCGTCGTATCCGGCAATTATTTTGTAGAAGTCGTAAACGGAATTATAGTGGTTGGCCATCCTTTCCATGCGGGAGGGATGGTTCAGTGTCTCCTCGTGGAGGTTGTAGTGGCTGATGCGTAGTGCCTTTGATTGTGTGTCGGCTGTGGCGGTGAATTGGTAGGAGTGATACCGGAAATTCAGGCTTTTCTCGTTTTCGAGCGAAGTGTCTTCCCAGTCGTCGTGTTTGCATCCGTGGCGTCGGAGGAAGGTGTTCATCCGTTTCTGTCCCGTCTGCGGGGCAGCGTTTTTTCTCTTGTTTTGGGGTGTGTTTTCGGGGGTAGTTTTCATAGCGGTAAGGAGTTTGATGGTTTGTGGCGGTCGGGGGGTATGCCGTTTGGGTCGGGACTGCAAAGTTAGGATTTTATTCTCAAACGGGCAAGGGGTGAAGGAGAGTTGAGGCGGGGGCAGGTTCAACATCAAAGTGCAAAATTAGTAAAAATGTTTGAAGAAGCAATCCTGTGGTGTCATAAAGTTGAGTTTTTCTCTTGGTCTTCTGTTGATTTTATATTGTATTTGTGCGATAATAACGTCATCAATCGTGTC
>JAFUEI010000067.1 GCA_017464025.1 Paludibacteraceae bacterium
CTGTATAAAGGATTTGTCATACCTTTGCCAGCGAAACGAATCCACTCTCTGTATGAAGAAATCCCTTTTGCCTCTCCTTTTCCTGCTTCTGCCGCTAACGCTTCTGGCGCAGCGCTATACAGTGAACGGCTATGTGAGCGATGCCTCATCGGGCGAGCGATTGATAGGTGCGACGGTGATGGATACTATCAGCGGTAGTGGTGCTGTCACCAACAACAGCGGTTTCTATACGCTCACTCTGCCGAAAGGCAATGCTGGTCTGCAGGTCAGTTATGTCGGCTATGCGCCCACGCCGGTGCAACTGATTTCCTTGAATAAAGATACGCTGCTCAATTTTCGTCTGATAGAGAACACGCGCCTGCAAGAGGTGACGGTTGTCGGCCATCAGTCGGTCAGCAGTCCTGAGTCGGTGCAGATGTCGGCTATTGAAGTGCCGGTGCAGCAAATCAAAGGTATTCCGGCCTTATTGGGAGAAGTGGATGTGCTTAAGGCGATGCAGTTGCTTCCTGGCGTGCAGAGCGGATCGGAAGGCTCTGCCGGATTATATGTGCGTGGCGGAGGACCCGATGAGAACCTTATACTGTTGGATGGCGTGCCGCTCTATAACGTCAATCACATGATGGGTTTCTTCTCTGTTTTCAATGCGGATGCCATCAAAAACGTGACGCTCTATAAAGGTAATTTTCCTGCCCGTTTCGGCTCGCGTTTGAGCAGTGTGCTTGATGTCAGACAAAACGATGGTAACCAGACCTATTGGCATGGAAATACAATGATTGGCCTTATCTCCGCCAAACTGAATGTGGAAGGGCCGATTCCTTGGACCAAACAGCAGGTCGCCAAACTCAAAAACGGGGAGACGATTGAAACCAATGCCACCACCTTCAACCTCTCTGCCCGCCGCACCTATTTCGACCTCTTTACGGCTCCTATCATCGCGGCAGTCACGGCTTCTGAAGGTGAGCGCATTGTGCCGGGATATGCTTTCTACGACATCAACCTCAAGCTCACCCACCGTTTTACGGATGATGACCATCTCTCGGCCTCTTTCTATATAGGCGATGACGATATCTATCTTGCGTATCGCTATAAGGAGAATACTGATGCTTCTCAGCAGGAAAGGCAGATGCGGCTCACTTTCGACTGGGGCAATCTGTTGGGGGCTCTCAACTGGGAGCATCGTTTCAGTCCGCGCATGTTCTCTACCACGCAGCTCTCTTTCACGCGCTACCGCTACAATCTCAAGCAGCAGATGTCGATAAAGGAGGCCGAAAGCGGGATGAATATGACGCTCAGGGAAGCTATGCAATATCGCTCTTTTGTGGGCGACCTGATGCTGCAGACCAATTTCGACTATTCGCCTTCGCCGCGGCACGAACTGAAATGGGGCGGCGCCTATACGTTTCATACTTTCCGACCGCAGGTGAGCTCCTTGTCATATTCTTTAGGGGGCGACCCTGACCTGACCAAAGAATACGAAGGCCTTGGCATCGACACTATGCTCACCGACGGGACATTGTTGGCGCATGAAGCCAATGTGTATGTGGAAGATACGTGGACACCGCTTAGCTGGCTACGCCTCAACATCGGCTTGCACGGCAGTTTGTATGGTGTGGAGGGCAAGGTATATCCCTCTATCGAGCCGCGCATAGGCATACGGGCACTTGCGATGCGCAATCTCGCGCTGAAAGCCAGCTATTCCTATATGTCACAGTATATTCACCTCTTGAGCAACTCCAGTGTGTCGCTGCCTACCGACCTTTGGGTGCCTGTTACAAAGCAGATTCTGCCGATGCGCTCCATGCAGGTGGCGGCAGGCATCAGCTATAATGTACTTGGGCAGGTGGAGTTGTCCGTGGAAGGCTACTACAAGAAGATGCTTAACCTCGTGGAGTACAAAGACGGCGCCTCTTTCATGGGCACCACCGAAGGGTGGGAAAAGAAAGTCTGCATGGGCGACGGCTGGAGCTATGGTGTGGAGTTTCTCGCACAACGCAAGATGGGCAAACTCACGGGATGGATAGGATATACATGGAGCCGCACCATGCGGCAGTTTAACCGCGAAGGCCAGCAAATCAACTTCGGCAAGCCTTTCCATGCCAAATACGACCGCGAGCACGACCTGAGTATCACGCTCCAGTATCAAGTCACAAAGAAGATTGACCTCAGTGCAACGTTCATTTATGGCACCGGCGTCAGGGCAACGCTCGGCACACAAGACTACTATGACCCTATCATGAAACAGAATGTTTCCTATATCCCCGAGCGTAACAACTACACGATGCCCGATTATCATCGTCTTGACATCGGAGCCACTTTCCACCATCCCCTCAAGAAACATCCCGAGTGGGAGTCTGTCTGGAATGTGAGTATATACAATGTGTATAACAGCATGAATCCGTTTCTGCTCTTCCATTCGGGCACGAAGATGTACAAAGTGTCGCTCTTCCCCATATTGCCCAGCGTAAGTTACACCTTCAAATTCTGAACACTATGAAGCGATTAGCCTCTCTCCTTTCTTTTGTCCTCTTGTTGGCAAGTTGTCAAACAGAGATACAATACAACGGCAAGATAACTGAGCCCGAGCTGGTGGCATTCGCTGATGCCGCTTCCGGCAGGCCGCTCACGTGTTATGTGCAGCAGAGTTCGTTTTTCCTGAATGCAGACAACAATTATCCTGACTACAAGATTCGCAACCAACTCGCTGACGCTACGGTGCACTATTGCGTGAACAACGGGGAATGGCTGACACTGCCTTTCGTCGGCAATTGCTTCAGCGACTCTGCCAATGCCGCATCTGTCATTCATGCCGGAGAGACGCTGAGGGTGCGCGTCTCGCATCCCGACTATGGTACAACTGAGGCCGAGCAGACATTGCCGCAGCCGGTGGAAATGTATTTCACGGAGCAACCTGTCAGGGAAGAGGCAGGTAACAACAATCAGACTGTCTATACTGTGCAGCTTCAGTTTGACCCTTACTGGGGCGACTCTTCTGCCGTGGGGATGCTTGTCGGCTCCTTGGATATGCTCTTCCCACGACAAACCAAAGAAGGATATGACACCATAGAAAGAGTTGTGCCCCTGCAACTTTCTTCCGCCGATTTTATGTTCTCCGAGATGGCTTCCACAGGCGGCAGCGCAATGGAAGAACTCTTCAACAGAATAGAAAATAACGGAAGTGAGCAGTTTTCCCGACAGCTCCAATTCCCCGTGAGTGTACTTCTGCAAGAAGGGCGCACGGTAGAAATCAGATTCAAGCACAACTACTCATCTTACAACAGCCCCAATCAGCCTGTCTTAAAGTCGCTAATCTTCTATTGCCATGTCTATACGAAGCAGGCATGGCTGTATCGGATGACGACACAAAGTGCTCAGACAGGAAGCGCTATCGGTTTTGGCATTGAGGAGCCGGTGCAGGTGATGGGCAACTTCCCCGATACCGACAAGGGGCATAAAGTCATCGGGGTACTCTTGGCCTCTTCTTCCGACTCGCTGAAATATGTCCCATAGCCGCCTGCTGACGCATCACGGCGCCTCGTTGCTGCGGGATGGCGTATAGTCTGCATACACCGGCAGATGGTCAGAATAGCCGTCTTGCCAGCGCAGACCGCGGTAGCAGCGCATCGGACGCTTGCCGCCATAGGCATTGTCATCTTCCAGCAGCCACTCGGCATCATAGATGTGTGCCTCCGTCAGCGTTAGCAGGCTCGGGCTTACATACACTTGGTCCAAACAGCTCCACACTCCTTTCCATTTGTAACTCCCTTCCCCTGCTTTCTCTATGGGGATCATGAGGTTATGCAGCCCCTTTATCCTGTCGGAGGGCTGGCTGTTCATATCGCCCATTACAACGATGCACGCCGCCGGATTGGCGCGGAGCAGACTGTCGGTGTGCTGCTCGGCAACATGATAGGCGGCAGCCCGTCGGTCTTCGCTCTGTTGGGCACCGCCGCGCTGCGAGGGCAGGTGGCAGAGAAGAATGTGCAACGTGTCTTCCCCGCCACAACCGAAGGCGGCATATAGTATGTCGCGGGTCGGCTCCTTGGTGGGAATCCGCAGCCACGCGCTGTCAACGAGCTGCAGTTGTTGCGGGTCATAGAGCAAGGCGCAGTCGATGCCTCGCCGGTCAGGACTCTCGCGATGCAGATACCTATAGCCCATGTTTCTCAAACCACCCCGGCAGAGCAGGCGTTGAAGACAATGCTCATTCTCCACTTCCAACAACCCTACGGCAGCCGCCGGCTGCCAACCCCCGATGTTGGCAATCACGCGGGCCAGCTTCTCCACTTTCCGGTTATAGCGGTGATTGTTCCAGCGATACTTCCCTTCCGGAGTGAAGTCTTCATCCCTGTGCAGACTGTCGTGGCGGGTATCGAACAGATTCTCTACGTTGTAGCTCACCAAACGCAACTGCCCCTCTGCCGTTAGGCAGAAGAGCAGCAGCATATTGAAAAGCAGACGCCTCATGCGTGTTGCTGTAGCGAGTTGACCAGCATGCCGCAGGCGGCCAGTATGTCTTCGCCGCGAGAGCGGCGGATGGTGGTCGTGATGCCGTTGGCGCTCAGGTAGTCGCGCAGCCACTCCATCTGCTCGGCTTCCGAGGGGCGGAATGCGGAAGCCCCGGAGCTGTGATACTTTATCAGGTTCACGCGGCAGTCCAACCCGCTAAGCAGGCGGCGTAGCTGGCTGGCATGACGAAGAGTGTCGTTTTGCCCGCCGAAGCAGATATATTCAAACGAGAGACGCCGCTGGTGATGCCAGTCGTATTGCCGCAGCAGGCCAAGCACTTGCTCGATGGAGTATTTCTTCTCGGCAGGCATCATCTCTGCGCGCTCGGCAGGAAAGGGGGTGTGCAGACTGATGGCAATCTGGCACTCGCTTTCGTCAAGCAGTCGCCTCAACCCCGGCAGCCAACCTACCGACGACACGGTGATGCGTCTGGGGCTCCAGGAGCAACCCCAGGCGGAGGTCATTACCTCAATAGAGCGCAGCACGGCATCGGTGTTGTCGCATGGCTCACCCTCGCCCATATAGACGAGGTTGGTCAGTTTGCCGGCGTCAGGGATGGAGAATATCTGGTTCAGTATATCGGCCGCTGTCAGTTGACCGTGGAAGCCTAAGGTGCCGGTCATGCAGAATCTGCAGCCCATCTTGCAGCCTGCCTGCGTGCTGACGCAGAGTGTCGCACGCTCATCGTCAGGGATATAGACAGATTCGATGTAATTCTCTTTGCCTCCTGCGTCAGGGCTTTCTGCTGCAAACAGGTATTTCTTCGTCCCGTCTGCCGACACGGCTTCGGCGGCCGGCAGGCTGCGGCCGATCCGGTAGCGCGCCGACAAAGCAGCGCGCCCTTTCTGCGGAAGGTTGGTCATCTGCTCGAAAGAGCATACGCGTTTCCCGTACAGCCATTCCGCTAATTGCTTGCCTGCAAAACGGGGCAAACCTACGGATAGGGCTGCCTCCTGCAGTTCAGGCAATGTCATGCCAAGCAATGTCTCCATAATAGTTGATGATGACGCCCTAACGCCCCGTTTGTTACCACGCAAACAGCGGATATTGCACCATCTCTTTGTTCACGGCCTCGCGCACGCTGCGGATGTTCTCTTCGCTCTCCGGATTGCTGAGCACGGTGTCTATCAACTCCACTATCCAGGGCATCTTGTCCTCTTTCAGGCCGCGGGTGGTGATGGCGGGAGTGCCGAAGCGCAGGCCGGAGGTCTGGAAGGCCGAACGGCTGTCGAAAGGCACCATGTTCTTGTTCGTGGTTATGTCGGCGCTGACGAGGGCTTTTTCGGCTATCTTCCCCGTCAGGTCGGGGAATTTGGTGCGCAGGTCAACCAGCATGCAGTGGTTGTCGGTGCCGCCCGAGACGATGTTGTAACCCCTCTCCATGAAAGCCTGGGCCATGACGGCGGCATTCTTCTGCACCTGCTGCTGATACAGCTTGAAGTCAGGACTGAGCGCTTCGCCGAAGGCTACGGCCTTCGCCGCTATCACGTGCTCCAACGGGCCGCCCTGCGTGCCGGGAAAGACGGCCGAGTCAAGCAGAGCCGACATCATCTTCACCTCGCCCTTGGGCGTCGTTTTGCCCCATGGGTTGGGAAAATCCTCACCCATCATGATTACGCCGCCACGCGGGCCGCGCATCGTCTTGTGGGTGGTGCTCGTCACAATATGGGCGTAGCGAACGGGATTCTTCAGCAGACCCGCCGCTATCAGACCCGCAGGGTGAGCCATATCAACCATGAAGATGGCACCAATCTCGTCGGCCACCTTGCGTATGCGCTCGTAGTCCCACTCCCGGCTGTAGGCGCTCGCACCCGCGATGATGAGCTTGGGCCGCTCAGCACGCGCCACCTGCTCCAACTGGTCATAGTCCACGCGCCCGTCAGACTCTTTGACGTTATATTCCAACGCTTTGAACATCAGACCGGAGAAGTTGACGGGGCTCCCGTGGCTCAGGTGACCGCCGTGGCTGAGGTTGAGCCCGAGAAACTTGTCGCCCGCCTGCAGGCAGGCCATGAAGACGGCCATGTTGGCCTGGGCACCCGAGTGCGGCTGCACGTTGGCCCAGCAGGCTCCGTACATCTGCTTGAGACGCTCGATGGCAAGACGCTCGCTCTCGTCAACCACCTCGCAGCCGCCGTAGTAGCGCTTGCCCGGATAGCCTTCGGCATATTTGTTGGTGAGAACCGAGCCCATGGCTTCCAGCACTTGGTCACTCACAAAATTTTCACTGGCAATCAGTTCGATGCCTTTTGTCTGACGATCCCGCTCGCGGCGGATGATGTCAAAAATCTGCGTGTCGCGTGTCATTGTAGTATTTTGTTTAAGGGTATTGTATGATAAGGGTATCGGCGCAAAAAAAAGTTTACGGCTGCAAAGATACTTCATTTCCCTCATTTGTGCAAGCGTAGCGACATGCCATCCCCGCTTCGCGCATCCGCATGGCAAATCAGCTACGATATGCAACGTATGCGAAAATGCGAAAATGTGAATTCCATCTCCCCAATTCATCCACGGCTTTGCCGATCGTTCCGAGCAAAGCGAGGATAAGAATTCCCCAATTCATCCAATTCAACAATTTAGGACTCCTCCCCGAGTCATTCAAGGTCGGGTCGTCGCCGCTCTGCACCGCGAAAGCCCCCGCCCCTCCCTCGCAGAAAACATCGCAGCGCCAACCGCCTTGGTTGACGCTGCAAAATTACTACTTTACAGCCCGTTTTGTTGCTCATTTTGAGCACTTGTTCCCGTTATCGATATACATCCTTGATTAGCAAGTATTTCCTCACAGCAATCCTTACCCGATAGCAATCCTCTCCCGACCGCAATCCTTATCCGATAGCAATCCTTACCCGATAGCAATCCTCTCCGACCGCAATCCTTACCCGACCGCAATCCTTATCCGATAGCAATCTTTACCCGACCGCAATCCTCTCCTGACCGGATGGCTTTCTTCTTTTCGTCGGGATTGAATCCCGACATGCATTCTTCCCTCTTCCTGCGAGAAGACGACCTATGCTGCCCGCTGACATCCTCACCCGCTGCATCACCGCTGCCCGCGGATTCTTTGATGCACATCCTGCTCTCGCACGCATCCTGCTCGCCGGCGCCATCGCCGCAGTGTGGCTCCTCGGTATCGCCCTCGACCGATATGCACACCGCCGCCCCCGATGACGCCAATCCCGCATGACATGCGTCATTCCTCAATTTTCGCATTTTCGCATTTTCGCACACAACAAAACCTCACGCGGGGATA
>JAFUEI010000068.1 GCA_017464025.1 Paludibacteraceae bacterium
CATGTTTTGTTTTCATATATTTATTGGATTTTTTGTTTCTTCGCCCGTCACAAAATCGGCGCAAAGATACTGAAAATAATTCTCATCGGCAAATTGAAGTGACTTTATTGTTTTCTTCCGTTTGAAATGCCTCATTATTTTTACTTTAATGATGCCCGTTGTTAGAACTTTAAGGTCTGTCGCCGCCCTGCATATTATTTGCACATATCAACTCGTCTTTGTATCTTTGTGCCCTGATTGGTAAAATGGTGGACTGTAAACACACACCCCTGATACAAAGAGGTAAAGAAACAGGAGAAAGCCGCGCATTACGGAAGCCGGCTATCCGCTTATTATCCTGCTGAAGGAAGGATTCCCCGAACCGGAGAGTCCGAACTATAAGTATTTCAAGCCGCAGGGTGTCTATTTTGAGGCATGTGCCGTAGCAGGTTGCTGTTGGGTCAGCCGGACAAAGAGGTCCTTGAGCGGGAAGAAATAGTAGCGATGAATGCCATAGCAGATGATTGGGCACAACAATGATTGAAACAAATTTCATACATACGTAAATCGTAATTGCCAACGAAGAATTCTAATGACCATCCTCCGTCTGCAAGACATAGAAATAGAAGTGGAGCGCAAGGCCATCCGCAACATGCACCTGTCGGTCTATCCGCCCGATGCTCGTGTGCATCTCAGTATGCCGTTCTTTCTGACGGATGAGGATGCCAAATCGTTCCTGCTCCGGAAATGGCAATGGATATGCCGTAGTCGCGAACAAGTGCTCCGCCAGCCGCGACAAACTGAGCGGGAATATATCTCCGGCGAAAGCCATTACCTCTTTGGTACACGCTACATGCTGATTCTTGAACCTATTACAACCGGCTCCAATTCGGTCACAGTTCAAGGCAATAAGATGATCATGCGTTGCCGTCCGAATGCGACAAGAGACAACCGCCGTGCGCAATTACATGAATGGTATCGAGGGCACTTGCGGACGATGCTGACCGGGTTGGTCAACAAATGGTGCGCGCAATTGGGTGAAGCCCCTGTGCAGTGGACTATCAAGTACATGAAGCGCGAATGGGGAAGTTGCATGGCGCACAAGAGGCATCTGGTCTTTAATCTCGATTTGGCGCGGGTGCCGGTAGAGTGCATCAAGTATATCGTAGTGCACGAACTGACCCACCTCGCCGTCCAGAACCATGGTCCTGCGTTCCAGGAACTCATGACACAACGCCTGCCCAATTGGAAACTCCTCCGCAAACAACTGAACGACTTCATTGCGATTCCGGTGAAATAGGATGAAAAAGGCCAACCGTAACTGACACCTCCAACTCATGAACCGAATACGAATAACCGCCGTGCGCCAGACCGAGTATGAAGACCTGATGGCGCAGTATGAAAACCCTATCGAGCACACCTGCGATGTCAGGATAGGTCTGCAGTGGGTGTCGGTGGACGGCAAACGTCCCGAAGGCATGTGCCCTGCAGCATGGGAGTCCATGCGACCCTTTGTGGAGAGTCTCGCCCGCGGGGAAGGCAACTTCTACGATGGCTGGATGCGCAACCCGATGAGCGCCATGATAAGCTGCAACGACGGCTTCCGCCCTGTCAGCTTTTACATCGAAAGCCTTGCTTGATAACCCCCTTGTCACGCGCACCGGCGAACACAACAATATACGGATTTATCCGCATAAAGATACTATGGAACAGCAACTGATACCGGATATTATATACGCTTCTGCCAACCCGCAGGCGCTTGTCCTTCAGATGAGTGCCGACCACGAGCGGGAGACGATAGCGCCGGAACTGAAGCACCTGCAGACGTTCACCTCGGTGCCTTTCGTGCTTTGCCGTATTGAGGTGAGCGATTGGAATGCCAGTCTCTCACCGTGGCAGGCACCGCCCGCCTTCGGAAAGGAGAACTTCGCAGGCAAAGCGGCCTGCACATTGGCACAGCTGAAGGAGAATATCCTGCCTCGGCTGCAAGCACAATACGGCACGCTGCCTGTCTGTCTGGCGGGTTATTCGCTGGCCGGATTGTTTGCCCTTTGGGCCGCCACGCAGACCAACCTCTTCAGCCGCATTGCCGCCGCCTCGCCTTCGGTATGGTTCCCAGGCTGGATAGCCTTCGCTGAACAGCATCCCCTCCAAGCCCAAGCCCTCTATCTGAGCCTGGGGGACCGCGAAGACCGCAGCCGCATTCCTATGCTTCGCGAGGTAAAGAACTGCATCATCCGACAAAACGAATTAGCCGGAAATCAAGGTATCAGCCACATATTGGAATGGAACGAAGGTACCCATTTTAACCATCCCGACCGGCGCACTGCCCGCGCCATAGCATGGTGTCTGAACGAAGGCACAGAACAAACAACCGACAAACAGAACAACTATGACCAAACAGGAACAATACACCCTTGCCATTCAGCAGATTGAAGCCGTCATAGCCGGCGAGAACGACACAATTGCCAACATGGCCAACAGCGCGGCCGTCTTGCATCAGACATTCGGTTTCTGGTGGACAGGATTTTATATCGTCAGGGGCGAAGAGCTGGTGCTCGGACCTTTTCAAGGACCTGTGGCCTGTACGAGAATACGAAAAGGCAGAGGCGTATGCGGCACGGCCTGGGAGCAGGGGCGGACCATCGTGGTCCCCGATGTGCATCAGTTCAAAGGACACATCGCCTGCTCGTCAGAGTCGCAAAGCGAAATCGTAGTGCCTCTCATGGCGGACGGTAGAGTAACGGCTGTGCTTGACATCGACAGCCGCGAGACGGCCGCCTTTGACGACACCGACCGCTGCCGGCTCGAGCAAGTGGCGGCATTACTTACCCGCTGACAGTCATTTCGGATGAAAAACAGCCAAGACAGATGAAAAACTACGAAATCATTTCCGAGCGTCAGGAGCGTGTGCTCCGCTATCTGGAAGAGCACAACATCCCTTTCACCACCTACAACCACCCCGAGGGAAAGACCATTGAAGAGGCCAAGCGCTGGTGGCATGACGACGGCAGCCTCCACTGCAAAAACATCTTCATGCGCAACCACAAAGGCGACCAGCACTACCTGATTTGTTTTCCGTGCGACGACGACCTGGCCATTCACGACATCGAGCACTGGCTCAAAGAGGTGCTTGTCTCGCAAGGGCACAAGGCCCCTGGCAAACTCTCGTTTGCCTCGCCGGAGCGCATGATGCGCTATTTAGGTTTGGAGCCGGGAAGCGTGAGTCCTTTCGGCCTCATCAATGACACAGAGCATCATGTCATCCTCTTCCTCGACAGCCGCCTGCAGGATGCCCCCGCACTGAGTTTCCATCCCAACGACTGCCGCGGCACCGTCGTCATCAGCCGGCAGGCATTTCAGCGTTTCCTCGACACCCTGGGCAACACGGTGGAGTATTTGCGCTTCACACGCTCATAGGAGTTGCAGCGTCTATTGCCCGTTGATGATGTCTATAGCCGCCTCTATGATGTCGTCTTTGTCAGGGCCGGTGAGCGTAACGGCCACGTCGGGTTCAATCCCCTGCTCGATGTCTTTCATCTCACGGTCATACATTCGCACGCTGGAGAAGCGTACTAACCAGCCGATAGGCAGCTCATAGCTCATCGGCAGACCTCCCCCGCCTCCGCTCTTACCGCCAACGATGGTGGCATTCGGAGCATAGCGCATGATGTTGACAAACAGATTGGCGGCCGAGTAGGTAATCCGGTTGCTGAGTACCACCACTGGCTTGTTCCATTTCCCTGAAAAGAGCGAAGCATCGGTCTTCAAGGCAGTGGGGTCCGAGAAGTCGTTATGACCCGGGCCTGTCTTATGCCGCATGTAGGCAATGGTGATGTCCTCGCTGAAAAAGGGCGAAGAGAGCATAAAGGAGTTGCTGATGCTGCCCCCTCCGTTCTGCCTGACATCGATGATCAGACCGCGGCAGTCGGCGAAAGTGCGGAACACCCAGGCCAGATTGGCCACCGATATATCGTTGGAAAAACTGGAGTAATAGACATAGCCCACACGGCCGTCGTCGATAAGGTTGTATTGCAGACTGCCCGCCATGCGGCCTCCCTGCAGATATTGCCGCTGCAAAGACGTACTGAAGTTAGATGGATAGGGCTCATACCACCGCGTAGAAGCGGAGCGGTCGAAAGGCGAATAGAGGTTGACGTGCCCGTCGCGCAGCGAGTCCAGCATCGCGGCGCAGAGGTCGAAAAGCGCAAACTGGTCTCCGCGTTTCAGTTGTGCCGCCTTGGCAATATATTCCTTACGGATAGCATCCCAGTCAATGCCCTTGTCCTCGATGTAGCAGTATTTGGTATCAATAATCTCCCAAAGGGCCTCCACGTTTTCCACGGGGTCGGCCGAGTAGCTTTGCTCGACGGGTGTCTGGCAGGCAGCCAGCATCAGGGCGGCGAAGAGGATGATAGATGTGCGTGCTTTCATAATCGGCTGTTCGATTTCAGTTTGTATTGCCAGATGCAGCCCAGCACGATGCTCAGACTATGACTCATGAAGCGCTGCGAAGCCGTCCCATAATCGGTATAGACATGCTCCGCTCCGAGGCGCCACGTGGTATGCGGAAACTGCATGTCAAGCATAAGCTCATGCTTGAGGGTGTGGTGGTTCCAATGACCCGAGCAACGGGCCATTCCTTTGCTTCCCTGCTCTATCTCATAATACGACTGCCAGTATTCGGGCAGATAGTCGAAACCGATGAGGTTGGTGCGTAGCAGGTAGTTGAGGCGGTAGCTGGTCTTCTTGCCGTAAAATGACCAGCTGATGCCCGTCATGCCCATCAGCTCGGCAGCGATATCGAAAGAGAGAGGCTTGTTCACGTTGCTGCCGATGTTACGTGCGCCGAAAGAAGCTTCCAAATAGGGGCCCAAGTGAAGCTGCAACCTGTCGTTCAGCCATTTCCAGCAGTAGAAAGCTCCCCATCCCGCCCCCACATGCAGACCGTTGATGGTGTTTGACCGGGCCGTCGTACGACAGTTGTAGCCTGTCAGGCTGATGCGCCCTACATGCCCCCACCCTGCCAAACGGCCTGTCTCGCCTAAGCGGCTGTCCTGCCGGAAAGGCTGCCACCACTCGTTGGACAAACCGTATTGCAGCCCCGTATAGGCAAACGGGCTGAGATAGGTATCTATATGGTAGCCGCTTCCGAAGCGGACGCGCAGGATATTGGTGCGCGTCCAGTCGTCCTCCTGAGCCGGCAGAGTGCAGACAATGTAGAGCATCCACAAGACCGCCAGAAATCGTTTGTTCATAACGGCTTTCATATCATCCATTCGTGCTGTCACCGGCAATGAGCAGGATAATCCAGGTCAGCAACGGCGAGACTAAAAGCGAAAGCAGCACCCAGCCAAGCGGGTCACGATGACGGTTCTTGGCCATGCGGTAGGCAATGTGGATACGAACAAGATATACAAGCAGAAGAGATAGGACACCGACGGCCACAGCAAGCAGACCGACGGCCACACCCGACAAGCCGGCAAACAAGCCGGCAAACATTTCTTGCAACGATTCCATGAAATTCTCCATATCAGTAGTTTTAGAAGAGTTAATGCAAACCATACACAAATGCCGTATCAAAGTCGGTACGGTAGTAATAGGTGGCATCGAGGTCGCGGCTGTTGAAGATGACCGACCAGCCTGTATAATCCTCAAACGACACATCCTGCAGCAGCCTGCGCATGTCGGCTTTCTGCATCTCATGATGCTTCTCCAAGCGGGCACACAGCGTGTCGCGACGCGCCTCGGTGGCGCCGATGCCCACATGCGGACGCAGAGGTGTAAGGTAGTGGTTGGTCACGGCAGGCGTCTCGGTGACCTGCATCTCGTTGTCAATCCATTCCACTACAACGCTGTGGCCGGTGGCATCGGCAATGGCGATATGGTGCGCCCAGTCGATGGAAGAGTGCATATCCCACGATGCGAGCAAGCTGACAGCCTCGTCGGTGGTGGCGGCACGGTCCAGCAGGAGACGGATGGCGGTAGTCGTCGTAACCGACAGGTTACCGCGCTCCTGCGCCGTCTTCTCATGGTCGCCGGCAAACAGGTCGGCCACCATCAGCCCCTTCTCGTTGATGCCGTCCAGCGCCACATAGATGGCGGCAACAACGGGCATACGCTTCATGATACCGTCGTCTTTCAGCGGGAGCGGTATGCCGAGAAAATCAAGATTGGAAGTGGAAACAGAAGCATAGCCGTGTTGGGGGAAGGTGCGTATGATGATGGTATTGCCCTTCTTGGCCCAATCGAAGTTGCGACCGAAGAGCCAACCCTCAGCACCGGCCATCGGTGCACAAAGGGTGCTGCAGCCGAAATCGGGCAGCTCGGGCGCTGCGGCCTCAACGGATAGCAGGCCGTGCGAGAGAAAACGCTGCAGAAACGGCTGAAGTTCACTGTCGGACCTCACGCCGCCCTGACGGATAAAGTCATCTGTGCCGTAGTCGCCGCGATAAGTCATTTCATAGAGTTCGTCAGCCACTTCGCGCACCGACTGCACGGCACGCACTTGGTCGCCGAAAACGCTGACGGCATAGCAGGTGGCACCCGCGATGACAAGCAACACGACACCCGAAACAATGCCTAACCCGAGGAATACTTTTTTAACAGGTCTCATTACAATTTATCAGTTCACCAGTTCATCAATTCCCTAATTCCACCGGTTCATCAACACCCCAACTCCCAAAATCCGCCGCAAAGATACTCTTTTCGCGCGAGGTCTGCAAACGGAATGTGTATAGTACTAAAAAATAGCGGTTTACCATCTTATCATACGTTTCGCCAATCGCCAATCGCCTGTCAGAAATATATGCTCAAGGAAAAAAAACACCTCACTGCTTGCCTGTTTGCCAGCAATTTCATATCTTTGCAACTTCAAAACAACACCTTCCCTCATGATACACATCAATGAAGAAACAGCGCGGTGTCTGCTATGCCACGACGCCCCCTGCACAGAAAAAGCCGCACGTGCCATACGGGCGCTGCGTTTTGACAACCTATGGACAGCCGTTGAACTGTTCAACGCCCTCACGGAGGAAGAACTGGCACAAGCTGAAGCGGCATGTATCCATTACGACCGTCCCATCCGCATTACGGAGCTGGCGAAAGCCTGTCGGGAGGCGGAAAACACCGGATGCCTGGCTCCCGGCCGCTTACCCTCGCTCGAAATCAACTTCTGCAACATGCTCTGCGAAAATCCCTTCTTCCTGGCATCTTCCGCCATCTGCACCAATTACGACATGGTGGCTCGCGCGTTGGAAGCCGGTTGGGCAGGCGTATTCTACAAGACCATCTGCAAGCAGGATATCCGCGAGGTCTCCCCGCGGTTCGATGCTGTGCGCAAAGAGGGCACACCCTTTATCGGCTTCCGCAACATGGAGCAACTCAGCGAGAATCCGTACAAGATGGATTTCGATATTCTCCACCGTCTCAAGCAGAACTATCCGTCGAAGCGTATCATCGCTTCTATCATGGGACAGACCGAAGAAGAATGGATTGAGTTGGCAAAGATGGCGCAGGACGCAGGGTGCGATGCCGTCGAGCTCAATTTCTCCTGCCCGCAGATGCGGCTCACCGGCCTCGGTAGCGATATCGGACAGAATCCCGAATTGATACTCTTCTATACATCCTATGTGCGTGAGGCCGTCACCATCCCCGTTATTCCCAAGATGACGCCCAACATCATGTCAATGACCTCCCCCGCACTGGCCTGCTTCTATGCAGGCGCTTCTGGCATCAGCGCCATCAACACCATCAAATCCATCACCATGAGCCACGATGCAGAAGTTAGCGCCAAGAAGACTGTCAGCGGCTATTCCGGCAAAGCCGTCAAACCTATTGCACTGCGTATGATATACGAAATGACCGGCAACCCCGTTCTGCACAAAGCAGGCATCGAGAAACACATGGATATCAGCGGCATCGGCGGCATTGAGACATGGCGCGACGCCCTTGAGTTTATCCAACTCGGATGCCGTAACGTCCAGGTATGCACAGCCGTCATGCAGTATGGATACCGTATCATCGACGACCTCACACTCGGCCTGCAGCACTATATGCAGGAGCGTGGAATAACAGAACTTAAAAAACTTGTCGGCGAAGAACTCAAGAACATCGTTCTCCCCTCCGACCTCGACCGCGAAACGATGGTCTTCCCTAAGATTGACCGCGTCAAATGTATCGGTTGCGGACGCTGCTATGTCTCCTGTATGGACGGCGGACACCAGGCTATCGAGTTTGATGCCGACCGCAAACCGCATATTGTCGGACCCAAGTGTGTCGGCTGCCACCTCTGCCGGCTCGTCTGCCCCACTGGTGCTATAGGTCTTGCCAAACGCATCAAAAAAACAAGATAACACACGATAAGCAGTTTCTTTGAACAACCTGACAAACAATGAAATCAATTAAATTCCGGATGATTGCCATCGCTGCCTGCTGTGCAGTGATGAGCGGATGTAAACAAGAAACCGTTGACACCACCGTGCTTGACGAATGGCAGGCAGGACAGACGGTAAGCGAGGCTGTTGTAACAGCCTTTGGAGGACTTGACGCATGCTTCGCTGCCGACCCCATACCCGACAGAGTATGGCAGCGGATGCAAGGCAAGACCTACAAGGAAAACCCCTACATCGGCCGCGACGACCTGCGCCATGTGCGCGTGTTGCATTGGGACTACGACAACCAAATGCACGTAGGCGAGATGATATGCAATGCTGAGATTGCCGGAAGCGTCGCCACTATCATGCGCAAACTCTTCGATGCCAAATACCCCATACAGCGGATGCTACTACCCGATGTGTATGATGCCGACGACGAACTGCAGATGCGCGACAACAACTCCTCCTGCTTCTGCTACCGCGCTATTGCTGGCACCACCAAACTGTCAAAACATGCCCGCGGACTGGCCGTTGATATCAACACCCTCTACAACCCCTACTACAAAGACCGTGACGACGGCACACGCTTCATCCAGCCCGCCACCGCGGCCGACTATTGCGACCGCACACAGGATTTCCCGTACAAAATCGACCACGATGACCTCTGCTTCAAACTCTTTACCGAAGCAGGCTTCGAGTGGGGAGGCGACTGGACTTCCTGCAAAGATTTTCAGCATTTTGAATGGATAGAAAACGAATGACAATGAGAAAACATACCTTCCCCCTGATTGCCTTTGCAATCGTAATCATCCTCAGCGCCTGCAACAGCAACGAGCCTCTGCAGCCGAAAGACTCTTTCACCCTCTGGAACCAATGCGATGCACTCACCGCTTTGCAGACCTATATCACCGATGTGACCAACCCCGACTCCCCGAATTTCATCGACCCTGCCGACCGCATCGCCACCTTCGATATGGACGGCACCTTCGTCGGAGAGTTGTATCCCACCTATTTTGAATACAACCTGCTCGAATACCGCGTGCTTGATGATACCGCGTATCGCGACAAAGCGCCCGACGATGTGCGTCAGACGGCACAGCAGATACGCGACTTTGTGCGCAACGGCACCAAACTGCCCGACCACTTCGATATGAAGCATGCCAATGCTGCCGCTAAGGCCTACTCCGGCATGACCCTCGCCGCATTCGACAGCTATGTCAAGGCCTATGCCGCCAAACCCGCCAACGGCTTTACGGAAATGACCTACGGCCAGAGCTTCTACAAACCCATGCTCCAGGTCTTCGACTATCTGCATGCCAACGGCTTCAGTTGTTACGTGGTATCTGGCTCCGACCGTTTCATCTGCCGCGCCTTGGTGGAGCCGCTCGGCATCGCTCCCAACCGCGTCATTGGTATGGATGTGCGCCTGCAATCCACATCACAAGGCACAGAAGCGGGCGTCAACTATACAATGGGCAAAGAGGAAGACATCGTCCGCACCGATGAATTGCTTATTAAGAACCTGAAGACCAACAAAGTGCTGCAGATTGCACAGGAGATAGGCAAAGTGCCCGTGCTCTCGTTCGGCAACAGCGGCGGCGACTGCGCCATGCATAACTATTGTCTGAGCAATACCGAACACAAGACAGCGGCCTTCATGCTCATTGCCGACGATGACGAACGCGACCATGCCAACCGCGACAAAGCGCTCCAACTCGCCGACCAATGGCGCAAAGCCGGCTATATCGTCATCTCCATGCACGACGACTTCAAGACTATCTACGGCGAAGGCGTAGAGAAAACAGATTTTACATTCTGACAACATACCCGCAATGAAAAAAACTATTTTTATCCTCGCTGCACTGGCATCAGTGATGCTGTCGTGCAACAACAAGTCCGAACTCCCGCGTCTGGAAAAGAATAACAGCCTGTTCGTCAATATCACCGACGTCGTACCCGATGCCATTCTCGAAATCCGCTACTATGGCACCTACAACTTCGTCGGCACACGCATCGACGGCTATCTGCAACCCGTCGCACTCCTCACCAAAGAGGCGGCCGACTCGCTCCGCGCCGTCAGCGACGACGTGGTCGCACAAGGCTACCGACTCAAAATCTACGATGCCTACCGACCGCAAAAAGCCGTGGACCACTTCGTGCGCTGGTCACACAATCCCGCCGACACTTGCATGAAACAGTTCTTCTATCCTATGCTGGATAAGCCCATCCTCTTCGAGCAGGACTATATCATGGCCAAGTCGGGACACACACGCGGCTCAACGGTTGACCTTACACTCTTCGACATGCAGACCGAGAAAGAACTCGACATGGGCGGCACCTTCGACTGGTTCGGCGTGGAGTCGCATCCCGATTACTGCGGCAACCCCGAAACCGGCGAATATACGGGTGTTGTGCTGGAAGGTTCCTACCGCCGGCTGCCCCTCACCGAACAGCAGTTCCGCAACCGCATGCTCCTGCGAAACGCTATGCTGCGCCACGGCTTCAAACCGCTCGACTCCGAGTGGTGGCACTTCACACTCCGCAACGAACCCTACCCCGACACCTATTTCGAATTTCCCGTAAAGCAGTTATAAGGAACGTCTAAAAATTGCCTTATGAAAGATTTTTGGTCTTTGTAAGGCCACTATGCGGGCATTGTAACCGAGCGAAAGACAAAAAGATGCCGATAAAAAAGATTCATAAAAGCGTAAAGCTCTAAAGTTTAACTAAAAGCAGGAATTTTTAGAAGTTCCCTATAAATATTCAGAACCCATGAAACGGTTTCTCAACGCAAGTTTTAGACAAGCGGCTGTGATGGCCCTTGCCATTTGCTTCTTGTCCCTTGTCCCGCACATGGCGCAAGCAAACGATTATTTGGAGAAAGAGGATCATTACAAAGCCTATCCAACCGGAGTTGATCGTGTACATTTCGTCCTGCCGGTATGGGCGTATGGAAAGAGTTACGACTTCTATATCCACGAGTCAAGTACCATCTGGTATCAAAAAAAAGGTAGTGATACCAAAACTACCTTTGCCAATTTCTGCTCCGACCCGTA
>JAFUEI010000069.1 GCA_017464025.1 Paludibacteraceae bacterium
AGGGATGGTCGAAACGGGCGATTTCGTACCAGTCGCCAAGATACTTGTCAAGTTCGAGACCACCTTTGACTGAATTGTCTACATTAGGCTGAGCCGAGCAGCCGAAAGAAAGAAAACATGCCATAATAACAAAAGCAAATATCTTTTTCATATAAAATAATGTTTGAAAATGACTATTCATAAATACCTTTAAACCCTTTTATTTCCCCACCGGCACCTTAAGCACCACTTTCTTCACCAGCTCCGGCTTGCCGTCGACAGCCAGCAGGGCTTCGCTGTCATTTTTCCATCTATTTCTATCTTGGCATATCCCCGCTCCAACCATGGCCAAGGTCCCAGTGTTCATCGTAAACAAATTCAAAATAAGGAAGGGCGAACTCTTTTTCTATCAGTTCCGTCAGTTCTTCCTGCAATGGTTCTGCCCACTTTCCTACATGAACAATAAACTTGTCAATTGTCCAAGCCACTCTTCCGCGTGGCACCTGCGTATAGTCGCCTTTGAACTTGGTATCTTTATGTTGGGCCTGCGCACGGAAGTACTCTTTCGCCCATACCTGGCGATGTAGTTTCGGGTAGTTTATGAATGGCACACCTTTATCCGCAGCCTCCTCCACTTCGCGGGGAGTCAACTCTTTCTTGCAGACACCGAACAGAGTATGCTCTTGAGTATCATACCAGAATATACCCACAGAAGGCATTTGTTCATCAAACGCCTTCATATCCGCCATCTGCGCATTGTGCTCTTTTTCGGATAGTTGTGTCATAATAGTTTAAACTACTTGTGCTTATGACTCTATTGTATTCCCTACCACCAACTGGTCTTGTTTTGCAGATTCAACTTGTGCGTCCACATCTTCGTTCGAGACAACCCGACATATCCCGTTCCTGCTACTGAGATTTTCATATTATCAAACCTCGAACTTTTCAATAAACTTTAGCATACCAATAACCCTATCTGTATGAAAAGATATCTGGTCATACGTCTTGTACGCCTTCAACTGCAGAATTGCCGCTTCTGCACTCAGCACTCCACTCTCAAACAAATTTACGGTCGTGAAAACCTTATCATTTGCAACCGGACCAAGGACCAAATCGAAATCATGAGGTTTTGACTTCCTGCAATCTGTCACAAAATAGAGCCACTCTGCATCCGCCCCGTTAAAATGGCGGATGTTAAGTCCCGGATCATTCAGGGTGGACTCATCAAACTCATATACCGACACTATGGCTTTCTCGGCATTTTCTCTCTGCTTCTTTATATTCGCCCACCGCACTGCCTGTTCTATATTGCTTGTTGTATAAAACCCTTTACCAAAGTCAGCATTAGCCCGTCCCGGTCTCAGACTGGGATTCCTTACTATAAGAGTTGAACCGTGGTATAGTTTCATTACTTTCTTTTGTCGATAAAGCGCTGAATATCGTCCAATACATACTCTGTCCCCTGTGTATGAAGGAGATCATAGTTGTCGATCAAATAGTCATCAGCACCTGTCTCCTTGAACAGAGCCCAGGCATTGATTCCCCCGATATGCTTACTCTTGGCATAATTCTCAAGACAATAAGTGTAGAATTGTATCACTTCGCTCGGCAACTCTCGCTTCTGCCTGTTCCGCCATATCTCAAACTCTCGATACAAAGCTTCGGTACTTAAATACCACCACTTTGAGTTTTCATTATACAATTCCTTATATAGAGGATTAATATAGATGTATACCAACGCATCATCAAATGCAATGCGTTTCATCTTCGCCACATATTCAGCCAATTGACTGATCTTTAACGGCACGATATTATTCTCATATACACTCATAGAGCATTATCTTGACATTTCACTCCTTCCCCACCAACCTCATCAAATACTGCCCGTAGGGGTTCTTCGCCATGGGGGCGGCGATTTCGCGGAGTTTCTCCGCAGTGATCCAACCGTTCTGGTAAGCTATCTCTTCGAGGCAAGCCACCTTCAGGCCTTGCCGTTTCTCAATGGTTTCAATATAAATCGATGCTTCGGCCAGCGAATCGTGTGTGCCTGTATCCAGCCAGGCGAAGCCGCGTCCGAAGACCTGCACCTTAAGCTCGCCATCCTGCAGGAAGGCCTGGTTGACGCTGGTGATTTCCCACTCGCCGCGGGCGCTGGGCTTGATGCCCGTTGCCACCTCAACCACCTTGTTGGGGTAGAAGTAAAGGCCAACCACCGCGTAGTTGCTCTTGGGATTCACCGGTTTCTCCTCGATGGAGAGACAGTTGCCCTGAGCATCAAATTCGGCTACGCCATAGCGCTCGGGGTCGGAGACCCAGTACCCGAAGACGGTGGCCTTTCCTGCATCGGCATCACAGACCGCCTGCCGCAGCAGCTCGGTAAAGCCGTTGCCATGGAAGATATTGTCTCCCAACACCAGACACACGGAGTCATTCCCAATGAACTTCTCCCCTATGATGAAAGCCTGTGCGAGTCCGTCCGGGCTAGGTTGCTCCGCATACTCGAAGCGCACACCGTAATCGGAACCGTCTCCCAGCAGCCGCCGGAACCCGGGCAGGTCCTGCGGCGTGGAGATAATCAATATCTCCCGGATGCCCGCGAGCATCAGCGCACTCACGGGATAATACACCATCGGCTTGTCATAGATGGGCAGCAACTGCTTGCTCACCCCCTTTGTGATGGGGTAAAGTCTTGTCCCGGTTCCACCGGCGAGCACTATTCCTTTCATTGGTTAAGATCCGAATTCCAATAAAAACTCCCTCGCAGAATATGCGACAATTCCCGAGTCGTGGATAAGCCCGACGTTGGGATCCATTGTCACCACATATTTGGGGTAGTTGTCCTTGATCTGTTTCAGATTGCCAAATTCGCGCTGGTAGGTTTCTTCGCCTGCCAGTTGCACGGCCACCTGAACATATATCTGTTCGTCGCCCCTACGGGCCACGAAGTCTATCTCTTTGGCGTTGAGTTGTCCGACATACACATCGTAACCGCTACGCTTGAGTTTCAGGTACACGGCCCCCTCCAGCACCTTCTCTATATCGATGGTACGCTTGTCGCGACACAGATAGTTACGCAGGCCAAGGTCCTCGAAATAGTACTTGTCTTGCTGCTCGAAAACGCTCTTACCCTTGATGTCGTAACGCTTCACCCTGTCTATCATATAGGTGTCGCACAGGGCGTCCATATATTCTGCCACAGTGTTGGCGCTCACGGCCACGGCATTACCCTTGAGATACTTGGCTATGCTGTTGGCAGAAAACACCTTGCCGCTGCCATCCGCCACAAACCGCGCCAGATTGTCGAGCAGCGACACGTTGCGGATGTTCCTGCGCCTCACGATGTCCTTCACGAAGATGGTATCGTAGATGCTGCCCAGATACTCCGTCCTAGTCCGCTCGTCCTCCAAGGGGATGCGGTAGAGGAACGGCAGCCCGCCCCAGCGCAGGTACTGCGAGAAGGCATGGTCGGAATCCTCCAGAGCATAGAACGTCAGGAACTCCCGATAGTCGAGGCTGCTCACATGCACCCGATGGTAGCGTCCGGCAAAAGACGAGGCGATGTCGCTCGAAAGCATCGCGGCATTGCTGCCCGTCACCACCACATCGACGCCGTCCTGCTTCACCCAATAGCGCAGGGCTTTCTCAAACTCCGCCACTTCCTGCACCTCGTCAACGAGCACATAATTGCGACTGCCTTCCACCACTTCGTCCTTAATCCGCTCCGACAGTTCACGGAACGTCTCAAGGTCGACATTGGCCGGGTCTTCCATGTCGATGTATATCACATGACCGTCAGCGGCCAGTTCTGAAGCCAGCAGTTCCAAGATGCAACTCTTGCCTGCCCGCCTGTGACCGGTCAGTACCACGGCCTCGCCTTTACCCAGCAGGCTGCAGATACGTGCAATATAATCTTGGCGCCTAAATCTCTCCATACTTAGAACTTTTTGTAAAAATACAAAAACTTCTCAACATATAGCGAACTTTATCGATAGTATTCCTTATACCACTCCGCAAACTTCCTCAAACCTTCGCGGAGGGTGATCTTGGGGGTGAAGCCGAAGTCGCGTTCCAGGGCGCTGGCGTCGGCATAGGTGGTGGGCACGTCGCCGGGCTGCATGGGAACGAGTTCCTTGTGGGCCTCGAAGTCATAGTCCTGAGGCAGTACGCCGGCACGGACAAGTTCTTCCTGTAGGATATTCACGAAATCCAACAGGTTCTCCGGCTGACCGCCACCAATATTGTATACCGCGTAAGGCGGAACGGGCAGGCCATCCTCCCCTTTCTTGCGCTCGGGAGCCTTGGCCATCACGCGAACGATTCCCTCGACGATGTCATCCACATAGGTAAAGTCGCGGCGGCAATTACCGTAGTTGTAAATCTGTATGGTCTTGCCGGCCAGCAGCTTGTTGGTAAAGCCGAAGTACGCCATGTCCGGCCTTCCAGCAGGGCCGTACACCGTAAAGAAGCGCAGTCCCGTACTGGGAATGTCGTAGAGCTTGCTGTAGCAGTGAGCGAACAGTTCGTTGCTCTTCTTTGTGGCAGCGTAGAGGCTCACAGGATTGTCCACTCGGTCA
>JAFUEI010000070.1 GCA_017464025.1 Paludibacteraceae bacterium
GAGGGCGGCGGGGCGGTGATAGCGGAGGGGAGCGGAGGGGAGTGGGGAAACAGGCAAAGAGAGTACGTAAAAATAAATTTGGGCATTCACGTTTTTTGCCGTATCTTTGCAGTATGAAAGCACAAGGCCGACGCGGCTGCGTGCACTCAAATAATCAGCCCCTCTAATCCACCCCGCAAAAGCCTGTATCTATGGTTGATGAATCACGCCGGTTCAAAATCTTTGCCGGCAGCAAAGGCGGCCGTCTGGCCGAAGAAATCTGCGAGCAACTGGGTTGCCCGCTCAGTCATGTCAACATCGAGCACTTCTCCGACGGCGAGTATGCGGCCGAGTTTCAGGACTCGGTGCGCGGTCAGTACGTCTATCTGGTGCAGTCCACCTGCCCGAGCGCGGACAACCTGATGGAGCTGCTGCTCATGATTGATGCCGCACGCCGCGCCAGCGCGTACAAAGTGATAGCGGTGATACCCTACTTCGGTTGGGCCCGTCAGGACCGCAAAGACAAGCCCCGCGTATCGATTGGTGCCAAACTGGTTGCGAACCTGCTCCAGGTGGCCGGCTGCGACCGCATCATCACGCTGGACCTGCACGCCGAACAGATACAAGGCTTCTTCGACATCCCCGTTGACCACCTCTACGGCCTGGGCACCTTCTCGGAATACATCAAGCAGTTGGATTTGCCGAACCTCATCATCGCCTCTCCCGACGAAGGCGGCTCGAAGCGTGCGGCCAAGTTTGCAGCCCGCATGGGCGTTCCGATGGTGATGTGCTACAAAAACCGCCAGAAGGCTAACGAGATAGCGGAGATGCGCGTCTTGGGCGACGTAAGCGGCAAAGACGTGGTCATCATTGACGACATAGCCGACACGGCCGGCACGCTGACGAAAGCGGCCAACCTGATGCAAGAGCAGGGTGCGGCATCGGTGCGTGCCGTTGTAAGCCACGGCGTGATGTCGGGCAACGCCTGCCAGCGCGTCATGGAGTCGGCATTAGACGAGCTGGTGTTTACCGACACCCTTCCGTTTGACACCGCCCGCTGCCAGAAAGTGCGCGTACTCAGCGTGGCACTGCCTTTCGCCGAGACCATCCGCGCCATACAGGAACACCGCAGCATCTCGGAGTTCAATCCGAACCGATAGAAGAACCTGTTGTTATGTCAAAGCATTGCATTATCCCTGTTATTTTGCTGCTGCTGACAGCCGGGTTAGGCGGATGCAAGAAGACGCCCCAAACGGCCGACGCGCTGCAGGCGGCCCCCTTCTCGGGAGACTCGGCCTACCGCTACATCGCCGAGCAGGTGGCTTTCGGTCCGCGCGTGCCGGGCACGACGGCCCACTATGAATGCGCCCGCTATCTGCGCGGACAGCTGGAGCGCTTCGGCGCCACGGTGGAGACCCAGCAGGGACAGATGCCCGACTATCGGGGCGAGATGCAACCCGTGGTGAACCTCATCGCCCGCTTCGACGGCAACCGGCCCGGCATCCTGCTGTGCGCCCACTGGGACAGCCGCCCCTGGGCGGACCAGGAGGAAGAATACGCCGACCGGATGCGCCCCGTGACGGGAGCCAACGACGGCGCCTCGGGCACGGGCGTGTTGTTAGAGATTGCCCGGCAGTTGGGGATGCGCGAAAAAACCGGCCCGGCCGTGGACATCGTGCTGTTCGACTGCGAGGACATGGGGACACCCGACTTCTACACCGGCCGCCAGCGCGAAGACACTTGGTGCCTCGGCTCGCAGTTGTGGGCAAAGAGTGTGCGCGACAGCAAGCAATACCGCTACGGCATTCTGCTTGACATGGTAGGCTCGCCGGAGGCCGTCTTCCCGAAAGAATACCACTCGATGGAGTTTGCCGCCCAATACACGGAGCGCGTATGGCGCACCGCTCGGCGGTTGGGCTACAGCACCCTGTTCCGCGACGAGGTGTGCTACCCCATCACCGACGACCACTACTACATCAACACACTGGCCGGCATCCCCTGCATCGACATCATCCACTACGACCCGCACAGCAGCACCGGCTTCGGGCACTACTGGCACACCCTGCACGACGACATGAGCGCCGTCAGTCCGGCGACGCCCGAGGCTGTAGGCAAAGTGGTGCTGACAACGATACTGAACTGAGAAAACAGAATATAGTATGCTTGATATAAAGAATCTGCACGCCTCGGTAGGCGGCAAAGAGATACTGAAAGGCGTGAGCCTGCACATCGGTGCCGGCGAGATACACGCCGTGATGGGCCCTAACGGCGCGGGCAAAAGCACGCTGAGCGCCGTCCTGACCGGCAATCCGGCCTACGAAGTGACGGAAGGCGAGGTGTGGTTCAAAGGCAAGAACCTGTTAGAGATGGAGCCCGAGACACGCGCAAGGGAAGGTATCTTCCTCTCGTTTCAGTATCCTGTGGAGATACCGGGCGTGAGCATGGTGAACTTCATGCGCACCGCCGTGAACGAGAAGCGTGCCTACGAAGGCAAGGAGCCGCTGTCGGCCACCGATTTCCTGAAACTGAAACGGGAGAAGGAAGCCCTGTTAGGCGTGACCGGCAAGATGCAGAACCGCGCCGTGAACGAAGGTTTCTCGGGCGGCGAGAAGAAGAAGAACGAGATGTTCCAGATGGCGATGCTGGAGCCCTGCTTCGCCATATTGGACGAGACCGATTCGGGTCTGGACGTGGACGCGCTACGCATTGTGGCGGAAGGCTTCAACAAGATACGCAAGGCTGACACCTCCGCCATCATCATCACCCACTACGAGCGGCTGTTAGAATATATCAAACCCGATTATGTACACGTGCTGCAAGGCGGCCGGATTGTCCGCGAAGGCGGTGCCGACCTGGCCCGTCTGATTGACGAGAAAGGGTTCGAGGGACTATGACACAGCACATCACGTTACAGCGCGACGAGCGGCGCGAGCTGGTGCTGCTCAACCCGACGGAGGCCGACCTCTGCATCCTGCAGGAGGCCGGCAGCGTGCTCAGACTGCACCTCATCAATCTGGACGGCCGCGATGCCGACAACCGCATCACGGTGGAGCAGAGGGGAGCGGGGTGCGAGACGGAGCTGTACGGTCTGGCCCTGACGCACGGCACCCAGCAGGTGAACAACCTGACACACGTGAACCACGCCATAGGCGGCGGGTGCTCGGCCCAGCTGTTCAAATACATTCTTGACGGGCAGTCGCGCGGTTTCTATCGGGGCGAGTTGGTGATAGCCCGGGATGCCCAGCAGACCTCGGCGCAGCAGACCAACCGCAACCTGCTACTCTGCGAAGGCGCGCGCATGCGCACCATGCCGCAGTTGGAGATTTACGCCGACGACGTGAAAGCCTCACACGGCGCCACCACCGGCCAGCTTGACGAACACGCGCTGTTCTATATGCAGCAACGCGGCATTCCGAAGGAGAAGGCGCGCCAACTGCTGCTACAGGCCTTCATGGCCGATGTGGTGGACAGCATCAGCGATGAGGCCATGCGGGAAAGCATCCGTCAGACGATAGAAAAGCAATTGGCGAATTGACAACGGCACGGCCGAAAAAAAGAAGCGGGAAACATTATGATGTCTTCCGCTTCTTGTATTCTCCTTATATTCTTATATTCTCCTTATATATACGGCTCTGCAGATGCTATCAGACGTCAGCCTTGTTGAATACCAGCATGGCTTTCTGCGGTGCGGCCAGCATGGCAGCCGCCTGCGTCAGGCAGTCAGGCTCGCAAGCTCCGGAGGCGACCACCCAGAGGATGCTGTCGGCCCATTGCTCAAGCAGAAGCGTGTCGCTGCAGTCGAGCAAGGCGGCCGAGTCAACCAGCACGACATCGTAGTGCTTGCGCAGGAAGGCAAAGAGCTCTTTCATGCGGGGCGACTGCAGCAATTCGTTGGGACAATCGGCCTTGACGGCAGCATAGATATCCACTCCGGGGCACTGCACCGAGTTGTGGCTCATGGGTGCCTCATCGCCGGTCTTGTCCTGCAACCAGTCGGTCAGTCCGTCGCGCAAACCGAGATATTCGGCCAGCACGGGTGTGCGCAGATTGAGTTCCACCACAGCCACACGTTTGCCGAGTGCCGCATAGGAAGCTGACAGATTGAGGACGACGGAGGTTTTTCCTTCTTCCTTCCGGGCGGAGGTGACCAGCAGAACGCAAGAGCCCGTCGGCTCCTTTCTCCTCAGCTGCAGCGCCGTACGCAGGGTGCGGAAGTCTTCGCCCAACGGAGAAGCGGTATCACAAAGCACACCGGAGCCCTTCTGCTGCCTGCGCAATCGCGCCAGAAGCGGCATTGAGAGGAGAGCAGCGGCTTTTTCAGGTACACGCACTCCCGTATTGAGGAACAAGAGTATGAAATAGACCAAGACAGGAATGAACAAGCCCATCATGCCAGCTACCACCAGCAACACCAGTTTGCGGGGAGCCGTAGGCCGAGGGAGCTTGTGGGGGGCATCGATAACCTTCACCCGCGTAACGGAAGATATCTGGGATATTGCGTTCTCCTCCCGCTTCTTATACAGGTAGAGATACATCTGCTGCTTGAGTTCTTTGTTCCGCCGTATCTCCACATACTCGCGCTCCTGGGTGGGGACGTCGCTGATACGGCCGCTATATTCGGCCGCCTGGCGCTCCAGATTGGTCTGCCGGATGGCCAAGCCGCTTTCCGTGCTGGCGATACTGGTCAGGATATTCTCATAGGACACATCAATCTGCTGTTCAAGCTGCGTAAAGAGCGGGTTGCTGTCGGAGGCAGAGCGTTCCAGACGCATTTTGCGCAGCAGCAGGCCGTTGTAGTTGTTTATCGCATTGATGAGTCCTTCGTCGCTCAATCCGATATTGGCCGGAACAAAGACCCCTTTCTTGGCCGGGTCCATCATGAACTCCTTCAGATAGGCGACCAGCGTCTTCTGGGTTTCCAGTTCGGCGCGGCGCTTCTGATACTCGTCGCTGTTGAGCACATAGAGTTGCGCTTCCTCGCTGAGACTGACGATATGATTGTCTTTCTTGTATTTCTCCACTTCTTCTTCCGCATCAGCCAGCTCTTCAGTAATCAGCTGGAGACGCTGCTCAATAAACTCGTTGGCATCGGCAATCATCCGGTTTTTCTCAATGACAGCATCCATCATATAGATTTCCGTCATCCGGTTCATCATGTCGATGGCACACAGCGGGTCGTCGGTCTCCATCGTGACATTGATGACCTTAGCCCCTTTCTTCACCTGCTTGCCGGACAGCAGCTTGCGCAGCGTGAAAATCTGCATAGAGAGTTCGGGTGTGGAGATGCGATAGACATCACCCTTCTGCGGCATACAGGACACCGCAAAGGTGACCGGTCCGACGAGCGTGTTGACCGTATCCGTCAGATTAGCGAAACGATAGACCTCAGTACCGTACAACTTGCTCTTCATGCGGAGCACATAGCCGTCGGCCTTACACTTCAGCGTCAGCGACAGACCGGAGCGGATGGTGTCCTCCACCAACGGAGCGTAACAGATGCGCAGGTCAGGCTGGACATATTGCGGTTCCCAGCGCAACCCTTTGCGCTTGCGGTAGGTTGTGCGCAGATTCAGGTCTTTGATGGTTTGCTCCATGACCGCACGGGAGTTGAAGATAACCAGTTCGCTCTCCACGTCCACTCCGTGGGTATTCATGCCGAGCATGGCCAGCATATCGCTTTGGGGCAACATACTGAGGCCGCTCTGGTTGAGGTCGCGAATCATGAAAGAAGATACGACCGAATACTTGTTGTTGGCGGCGAGGATATAGAACAGCCATATCATGCCACACACAAAGCAGGAGAGGGCAAACCAATACCAATGCCTCCAACACCAGCGGACCAGCTGCTTGAGGTTGATATTTTTCCCTTCGTTATCGAGAGTTGAAGAAACGTTCATAACATAACAGATTTAGCTAAGCAGGACAGATATACAAGGATTTTCCAATCAGTTTCCGCCGCCCGTTGACGCTGCCTTGTTCTGACTGATGTTCACCACGGAGACGATGACGGTAGCCATCGAGGCGAGCGAGGTAATCATAGACAAGTAGAGCGAGAGGTTTTGCGCCTGCACAGCACGGACATTGTTAGGCTCGACATATACGATGTCGTTCTGGCGCAGATAGTAGAAGGGCGATGAGAACACATCGGCCGTGTTGATATCAACCGTGCCAGAGACGAGACGTCCGTCAGTGTTCTGCCGGACCACCCTGACGGTATTGCGCTTGCCGTAGATGGTAAGGTCGCCTGCACGGCTCAGGGCATCCAGTATGGTGAGATGCTCTTTCGTGGTGCTGACCGGTCCGGGATGTGCGACCTCTCCCATGACCGTGACCGAGAAGTTGAGGAACTGCAGGTTGACAACCGGCTCGTTGATAGCCGAGCGCAGGGTGTCGGTGATGAGGCGGACAGCCTCCGTCTTATCCAGCCCCGCCAGATGCAGTCTTCCGACTACGGGGAAGTTGATGCATCCCTGCGTATCGACCGTATAATGCTGCAAGGCGGGCGAAGTGGTGGGTTGTGCACTTCCCGGAGCCGTATAGGTGATGGCCGGCAGGTTGAAGGGAGCCGCCACCTCGGCATCAAGGGCCGATACGGTAATGAGCAGGTTGTCGCCTGCCGTGATGACGGGTTCGGGATAAGACTTATAGCCGGCATTGAGCGAATCGGCACTGATGTTGTCGATATTGCGGAAATAGGCCAGTTTCTGCTGCGTGACACACGACGAGGCCAAGAAGGCTGTCAGCATCAGTAGCAGGATATGTCCATGTTTAAGCATATAGTTGGTTTGATTATAATATTACAAATTCAACACGACGGTTCTGTGCGCGTCCCTCCTCGGTATCGTTGGAGGCGACAGGTTCGGACTCGCCCTTGCCGATTGTTTCGATGCGCTGCGTATCGATGCCGCGGCCTACAATATCGTCCTTGACGGCATTGGCACGTCCTTCAGAAAGCTTCTGGTTGGCCTCGTCGGAGCCCACATTGTCGGTATGGCCGATGATGCGAATGCGTACCTGCGGGTTCTCGTTCATGAAGAGATAGAGGTCGTTGAGCGCCTCTTCCGACTCGGGAAGTATGCGCGTCTTGTTGGTGGCGAAGAAGAGGTTGTGGAGAACAATGACGCGGCCCTTCTTGATGGGCGTAAGGCGTATGGCGAGCGAGTCGCCGATAGAGGCAATCGGTGCAGACCAAGCCTCATAGCCGAGCTGCTCGATGCGGAGGGAGTAGCCTTCGCCGTCAGGCAACATGACCCGCGCCGTGCCCGAAACGGTATCGGTGTGGAGCGCCGCCACAGGGGCATCCTTGCCCTGCTGGAGCACATTAGCCACCACAGGAATGGCTTCGCCCGTCTCGGCATTGCTGACAAAGAGGCGCAACCACGGGCGGTGGCGCATAGCCACGTTGAGAGTGACGGTGTCGCCCATATCAACAATGCTGAAAGTATGGGTCTGCGGATAGTAGTCGCGCTTGCTGACCGTAAGTTCATAATCGCCTTTGGCCACTTTCTGCTTGAGGGAGCCCTTTCCGAGGGCCTTTCCCTTGATGGTCATACGGCCGGTCCGCATATTCTTCATCGCGACATTGACAGCCGTGGGACGGCCGGTGGCCTCGTCCGTAGCGGTAAGCATCAGCCATGAGGCGGCAGGCTTCTTCTTGGGCTCTTTGCTGACCTGGAAGAGCACGGCGAACTTGGCTCCTACCAGCAAAGAGTTCGCCTTGGCGGGATAGGCATTGTACATGCTCTGCATACCCACTTCACGGGGATAGCCTACCGTGACCATATCGGCAAACGAAGCCGGACTGCCGATGCAGTTGGTAAGCCCGTAGTCGGCAAAGAGCGAGAGGCGATAGGATATAGGTTTCTTGTCTCTGGTCCAGGGCTGCACCCTCCAATTCTTGGGCATATAATCGTCCAGATACCAGCCTATTTCGGCCGAGAGCTGTGCATCAGGGATGGACAGCGCAAAGCGGTTGCGGCTGCTCACGGGCCCTTCGAAGAACTGGCGGTCGGGCATATTGTGCATCTCGCCAATAAGGCCGAGGTCTTCGTTGGTGGTGTTGAGCATGGCCTTGGAGGAAGCCGTTCCCCAAAGCCCGATGCCTATTTTCGCACCGGCCAGAAAATAGAAATTATCGAAACGTGCACCGGCCATGACAGGGATATTGAGCAACCCCATAGCCTGCTGCTCCCGATATCCGGAGAAAGCGAAAGTCTCACGCATTTTTGCACCGGAGACCACGTTGTCGGAATAGGTATAATCGATCTGAAGGGTACGGTCGTTAACGGCAGAGAGCGAATTGATACTGCTCAACTCAAGACCGGTATGAAGAAGAAACTTCTTATATTTCCACTCGTAGCCCACCTGTCCGATAGCTCCGGCACTCCCCTTCCACTGCGCATCGGGCACATTGTGCATAAGAGCCGAATACCCCAAGCCGAGTTCACCTGTCACATAGTGACGGCTGTTGAACTTGACATCGCTGTTTTGCTTGGCGTACGCGGGAGCGAATCCCGCGCAAAAGGCAAGAAGCAGAAGAGTTAGCTTTCGACAATTCATTGTGCTATGATTTTTTCGTAATATACAGATTCTCTCGTTCTAACCAATATCAGACACACACCGTCCGCCGATAGCGGAAGCGAGACGGCAGAGGTGCCCGGCCTGCAGGCAAGCAGACAGCGGCCGTCGGCTGCAAACACCTGCACTTCCTGCAGCGGACAATCAGCTTGCAAAAATACAACTTTTTCACTGTACCTGCAAATCAAATTGCAATTTGCGTCCCCGCCGTCAGTCGCCGTGACAATCCGCTGCGGGATGGCAAATGAGAGCGCCGCGTATTGGACAGGCTCCATATCGGTCCATGGTGATGCTGCAGAAAGGCGTTGACGCAGGGCAAGCACATAACTGCCGGGAGCAAGAGAAGGCACACAAGGAATCAGCACCGTATCCGCCCTACTGCTGTCCATCGCAAGCATCACAGGCCAAGCGAGCGAGCGGCAGATGGTGTCGCCAAAGGCATCGCTCACGAAGGCCTCCACCTGACCGCTGAAGGGGGCCCCGCTGTTGGTGAGTTTCCAACAGACACGCAAGCTGTCGGCCGAAACAGAGTCGGGTCCGACAAAGGCAAGCGGGGCGGACAACCGTACATCGGGTTCGACGGGCAGGTCGTTATAGAGTCGGAAACCGACACCGTTGTTCGCTGCCGGCTGCAAATCCTGCCACGCAGAGGTGCCTGACGGGCGGTACTTCAACTTCATCAGATAATCGCCTTCCGCCTGCGTGAGGTCGGCAGTGACGGTCTTTGTGAGGGTTTGTCCCTGAAGCAGGCAAAGCGATTCCGCCTCTCCTGCATTGCCGCGGGCGAAACTGCCGCTATAGAGGAATGCCCGGACTTCGCCCTCGAAGCGTCCGGCGATGCATGTGAGCGTATAGGAGAACTGCGCACCCGTGCGATAGACCCTCGCAGAGTCGGGGAAAGAAGGTCTTCCGGCAAGCTGCAGGACAGCCGGAGCGGACATATTGATCCGCTCTGCCTGTCCCCCATAAACCCTAATGAGAAGCGGCTCGGAGGAATTGACAGGAAGCTCACGCCAGGCAGCCGTTCGCTGCCATGCGTAGGTCTTGCAGCCTAACTGCATCCCGAGGAAGGTATTGTAGGCTGTGCATACCTTCTCCGCTTCGGCACAGAGCGGGACGAAGCGGTACCAGCCATCGGGCAGGGAAGCCGGCAGGCGGAAAGAGGGGAAGAGAAGATCTGCACGGGAGAAAGAGGCGAGTGACGTCTGCGTCAGCGAATCCGGCAGGGCGACAACCTCGCCTGTCAGTTCATTCTTCAGGGCGACCGCACAAGCCAGCCCGCCGAGGTCGTCCACGCCATAGTTGATCAGGCCGTTGACAGTAAGCGTCAGGGGAGCGCCGCAGGCAAACACCGTGTCGGAAACAGAGATGCTGTCGCAGCGTATTTGCGGTGCCGACTGAGGCGGCTGTATGCCGATAGCAATCTCCTGATTCTCGGAATACTTGCCGGTGCTGCCACCGATACCCTGCTGCTGCGGGTTCATAAGCGCCGTACGGAACCATCCGTCGGAAGAGCCTCCCCAGCCCCAGTTGATATGGAAGAGTCCCTGACTGTCGTAGCCATCGCACACGAAAGAGTGTCCGGGGCGCTTGTTGGTGGCGGGATCCACCTCCCCCCAGCCGGAATAAAGAACAGGTCGTCCGGCATCCAACTCGTTGCGCAGAAGCGTCTCCCAAGCATCGTCCGTATAGTTCTTGCGCTGCAGGCGGGGCTTGAGACTGCTGTCGTAGCCGAAGCGGGATACCAGTGCGGAAGCGGCCTTGTTGGGCACGGCACTGCTGCTGGCTCCGTAAGACATATTGGAGGCGACCCCGACATGATAGAGCAACGTGGACACCGCACTCTTGACCTTATTGGAAGAAGCGACCGCCGGTTTGTCGGTCATGTCGGCCCACTGATAGGTGGTAGCGGCAAAGTCGGCCTGAAGGGTGCGGCTGATGGTGGAGTCGGCATTGTACCAGAGATAGGAATAGCTGCCGATGCCGTGCTCGGGATACTTGTGGTAGTACATAATCTGCCCGACTGCCACGGCCACACAACCAGCAGCTGACGTTTTGCCCATAGCATACTCCGGACAGCGGTCATTGAAAGGAGCGTTCTGATTCCAGTTGCACGTGAGCAGAGGTCCTATGCGTGTGACAGCCGCCGCGGCCTCAACGGCACGGGCGGGCACTGCTGCGCCGGCGGTGTCATCGGACAGCAAGGCGGCCTGCTCGTCGTAGCAGGCAAGCCACCAGCGCATATTGTCCGGCAACGAATCGGGACAGAAAGAGCCTGTGTCAGACCAGCCCAGAATATCGCAAGCGCGGTCATCGGCCCCGACGAGCACGAAGCCGGCACCCGTGTTGAAGGCATAGTAGGCCGGCGCCGTCTGCACCAACGTGAGGGCAGCACGTGCGGGGGCCTTACGGCCGGATGTCCCTGCAGAGAGGACAACCTGGCGCCAAGCCAATTCAGCCGCCTCCTCCGCTGTGCGCAGAGCCGCTATAGAAGCCGAGAAAGGCAACAAGAGCAACCCCAGAACAAACAAAACGCGTTTCATAGACATATTCGGCGGCAAAGGTACGCTTTTTCTTCGGTTTTTGCAAATCCTCTTTCGGCACAGGAAAAGGCAGACCGGCACCCGTCGGCTGACGAGTACCGGTCTGCCTGACCGCGATACGGGCCAAGAAGGTCAGCGGACCAGAATGCGATGTGAAGTCCGTACGGCCTTGTCGTCGGTCAACGTAAGGATATAGATGCCGGGGAGTGCAGGTGCCTGCGTATATCCTCCGCGTACAGCCCCACCCTGCAGGCGATTGCCTACAGCGTCAATCCACACCGCTTCCTGCACATTATTCTGCACCGCCACAGCGGCACTGCGGTCAACCAGCGTAGGAATGTTGCGTGCGGCATCGAAATACTGCGGCACTACCGGACAGGACATGACAGCCGCCCCGTCTTCCAGACGCGTAAGGAGCACCGCATATTCCGCCGACAAATCCAGTCCCTGCGGTTCGTAGAGATAATGGCCGGTTGCTCCGGGCAGAGGCTGCCCGTTCTTATACCACTGCCAGGCCGTGAAGTTGTAGCCTCCGTTGTAGCCGTTGTTGCGCACAGCCAGCACATCGTTCCAGCGTTGCGTGATGACGGAGTCGGGATAACGCACTTCCAGAAGGATGCGTTTCTGCCAGTCCACACCGGCACTGTCGTAGAAGACGATTTGCGCCGTCGTCTGCAGCGGAATCACATCTTCGGGCAAGGGGAGAACGATTTCTCCCAAGGGGACTTCGCCAGACGGTTTGTTGGCAAACAGGCGCTCGGGCACAAACGTCATGGAATAGGCATCGGCGGCCCCCTGCGTAATGGCGAAGGGGATATGAATAGCCGGCTCGTCGGCACATACGCTGAAAACGGAATCCATCTTCACCTTGAGCAGGCCGTGGACCTTCAGATCAAGCGTCACCGTGCTGTCGCAGCCCGTGACATTCTTCAGAACGACCGTATAGACACCGCCTTCGGAAAGGTCCCGTCCGTCGAAACGGAAGGTCTGGTCGGACATGATGGTGGTGTCAATAAGCGTTTCTATTTTCTCAACCACCTTTAAGTCTATCACAATCAGGCTGTCGCATCCGGCCACCGACTGAAGCGTATCCCTGTATATTCCGGTTTCCCAATAAGGAGTGCCCCTGTGGGACCATGCCGTACCGGCGCAGGTGACAGGATGCAGCGTATCGACCGTCTGCTTCAGTTCGGGAAGAACAATATCGAACTCACGCGTTTCTTCGCAGAAAGAGACGGCAGCCTTCTGCGTGACATGGAAGGTTCCGCCTTCCGAGGGATAGACATGCACCGGACTGTATTCGGTGGATTGCGTTCCGTCGCCGAAATCCCAATAGACACGTTCGCACTTCTCGGTAAACCGATGTACGCTGTCGCGCGTAATCTGGTTGACCGTCATAATATGGCTGGTATTGTCAAAGGTGACAATATTGCTGCAGTTCTTCTGCTCAGCCTTCCATGTACCCTCCACGATGGGATAGCGGGGAAGGGCCGAGGCGTAGAGCGTGAAATAGCAGGTTGTGTCTTTAGGGAACATCAGGTCGCACCCATAGGTGAGCGTATCCCGCTGGTCCACATAGAAAGTCTGGTCGAAGGACAGAAAGTCGTCCGGGTTGTCCTTCCTGTACCAGCGATACTTGAAGCCATCGGGAGCGGTAAAATGTTCGGTAGGGATATCGCCGCAGTTGATACCCGTCATCTTGCCGTCGGAGCAAGCGAGCGTAAAATAGGCATATCCATAGTGTCCCGACTGGGAGCAATCGAATGTATTGAGCTGGATGGTGAGTTCCTCACCCTGATACTCAGACAGGTTGATGCCCACCGTAGTCCAGTCTTTCCACACCACAGGGACTCCATTGGACGAGGGCTGATAGATATTCCAATCGGCCACATTCTGCGCCGAGGACGTGAAATCGGCTTGTGCACAAGGGCCAATCGTCTTGTTGTCCTTCAGCACCCAGAGGGTGAAACGGGGGTCGGCTCCGGCTCCGTGTCCGGGATTCTCAAGCACGACCGCATATTTCATCAGGAGCACCGGCGCCAATGTGGTGTCCACCTTGAAAGAGAACTCCACCCGTTCGGTCTGGGCTCCTGTGTTCCAGTTGCCCAAGCGCACCGAAGCAATTTCCCCGTCCGGCACCGTCTTCAGGGCTCCGCCCGTACGCGGGTCGGTTTCCTCGCGGAGCCAATGCACCGTATGGCGGCTGTTGGCCTCTTCGTAGCCTTCGTCCACCTTGCCCGGGACATAGGTTATCTTGTCAGATGTGCTCCCGAAGCCTTCGCTCGTATAGCAGTTTTCATCGGTAAGCGTCAGATAGTCGATACACCTGTCGACAGGATAGTAGATAAACTGCGAGAGCGAAGAGTTGATGCTGACCACACCGTCGGCACAGATGCTCTGCACGTAGAAGTCGCAATAGCCCTCGTCCACATCGCCGAGTATGGCGGAGGTAGTGGTAGTGGAAAGCGACTTCCACTGCTGCGTGGCATGGGAGTACCAGCGGATTTCGTATTTCTCGGCATCGCCCTGCCAAGAGGCTTTCACAGCGGAGCCTTCGACGGATACGCTCAGCCTTTCGGGCTTGGAACAGGCCATCTCATTGACGATGGTGATATTGTCCACACACGCCGCAGGATTGACAGGCAGCGAGGCTCCGTTATGCCACACAAAGAGCAGGCGGTGAGGAGCGCCATCGGTCTCAAACGAGGTTTCGCAGGTATTCCATGTGTAAGACCCGTTCAGGTAGGTCCGCTCATCAATCGTCAACTCGATTGCAGAGCCCGCGATATTGGCCGGTATGGAGTTCTGCCCGATGCAACTGATGACAATCTCTTCATCGATGCCGGGACCGATAAGCCTCTGCGGCACCCAGAACACCATCAGCTGGTCCTGCTGGCGGTCGGCCCCCATGGCTTTCCAATCGAATCCGAGCTGGTAGGTTCCGGCCTCAAGCGTAATCTCCGTATAAGCCATCATGCAATAGGAGCTGTTGGTATAGTTGGCCGTATCCCCTTTCGAGCTGGAGATATAAAGACTGTTCTTCCCCCCATTCTGCGTAGCCGAACCGATATACCATTTATTGGGACTTTTCTCTCCGAAGGTTCCCGGATTGAGCACCCATTGTGCGTTCTGCAAGGGGTCTTCGAAATCGCAGATATAATTCGGAACGGTCTGGGCCGAAAGCATGGCAGCCCAAACACAGGCAATCAGCAATGAATACTTTTTCATATTATCTCATATCAGATGGTTAATCAGTCCGTTACCAATACTTTCCTGACGACGGTATCGGTATCATCGAACATTGTATGCAACAAATAGTAGCCCTCCTGGCGGGGGACTGAGACATTCTGCTCCCCTTCTCCGACAGCCTGCACGGAATAGCATCCGCCTGTCAGCGTATAGAACTTCAGCACGGCCTTGCGGGGCATCCGCACAGGCACCTGTTGTCCGGTGCGCAACAGCGTAGGAAATTCGTACAGGTCGGTATGAACCGTCGGAACAAAAGGACAGGAGAGCACCTGCTTGCCGTCCTGACGGGTCAACAGGACGGTATAAAGGTCTTCCGTGCCCAGCTCCGTCTTAGGCAAATACAGATAGGAATTGACCTCTCCGTCGATCGGCTGCCCGTTCCGGAACCACTGGTAGGAAGTAAAGGTGTAGCCTCCGTTGTAGCGGCTATTGAGCACATAGAGTACATCGTTCCACTTCTGCTCAATGACAGATGCCGGATAGCGGATTTCAAAGGGCAAAGTGAACAACTGGTTGGTGCAACCGCTCTGGAAGAACTCCAGTTCGACACTATAGAGTCCGGGAAGGATATCGGCCCCGTATTCATAAGTAACCGACAGCACATCGTTGTCGTAAATCACCCTGTTCCTAAACCCTGCCGCCAAAGCATCAGCCGAGAAGCGCACCTCAAGGCTATCGAACTTGCCTTTGAACACCTGGTAGTCGATTTGCAGCCGCTCGTCGTCAGCACACAAGACGGGCAGGTTCTCCACATTGAGTTCGAGATGCTCCACTACGGTAAGATTGAGGTGGACCACACTATCGCATCCCCACATATTCTTCGCCCAATACTGGTAATCAGGATTGCTTTCGGTGCGCTGCAAGCCTCCGAAGACATACGTGTCGGTGGAGCAGGCCGTATCGGTCAGCCACGTATCGGGACTGACGGGATGGATAACCAGATTCAGGTGAATGACGCTGTCGCAACCGAAGCGGTTTTTGAAGGTCTGCGTATAGATGGCCTGTTCAGAGCGCCAGTCGCCATCGAAGAAGACGGCCTCGCCCTCGCAGCGATCCTCGCGAACGGTCTGGTCGGGTGTCAGAATAGAAGGCACTATGATGGTAGCCGTAGTCACCGTGTCGCAGGCACCTTCGGAGAGCATCGCCCGCAGAGTGGCAACCACCGTGTCCCCTTCGGGACGGCATGTGATTACGGGTGAGGGGACCGATGTGGTTACACCGTTGCTGAAATACCACTCATAGCTCTCGCAAGCCTCGGAGGTGTGGTTTTCCACTCCGTTGTAGCGCGTCATGATATGACTCCGGTTGACGAGCGTGATGTTGTTCTTGCATTTCTCCGGAGTCCAGCGCCATGTGAAGTCGGCAACGGGAAAACGCGGCGCCATATCGGTTGACAGTGTGAAGCAGCATCCGCTCTGCTCACGATAGCATGCCTCGCAATAGTAGGTATGCTTGTCGGCATCGACCACTATATCCCGCTCGCTACCCCAGTCACGGCCGATATCGTCGGTCCAGTGATAGACAAAGCCTTCCGGCGCCTCGACTTCGATATGGGAATCGTTGCCGCAATTGTCGGTATGCAGACGGGCGGAGACACAGTCGATTGTGAAATAAGCATAGCCGTAGTGTCCGCCAAGGGTACAGTCACGGGTCTGCAGACGGACCTGGAGCGTCTGCCCGTGGTAGCGGCTGTGGATATGAAGACCTATCGACGTCCAGTCTTTCCAAGTGCGGATCCGCTCACGCCGTTCGTTGAGGATATCGTGCCACTCGCCATCGCCATATCCGGCATAGAAACTGGCGGCACCGCAGTCGGGACTGATGAGATTGCCCTTCTGGTCGAGAATTTCCAACGAGAAAAATGGCTGTTCTTCCTTATTATGATTCGGGTCTTCCAGCACAACGGCATAGTTGAGCAGGAGGATAGCCTGATCAACCGTATCGGCCACAAACGTATAAGAAATAGCCTCTCCTTCTCCGCCGGTTTTCCAGTTGCCCAACCTGACAGAAGCCATTGCGCCGGGGGGGATGGTGAGCAACTTGTTGTCCGTGCGGGGGTCAGTGATTCCCTGCTCCCAATTGACGGTATGCCGGCTCTCTATCTCATCCGGGCCGAAGTCCACCTTTCCCTGATGGGCAAACGGATTGGAGTAGGTACCATAGGTACACTCCGTATCGGGATTGTCCAAATCCAGAAAATTGATGCAGTGGTTTTCCGGGCAATACAATACGACATTATTGGCCACCTGATAGGCACTGGTGTCGGCCGGCGTGTCGTCATGCGGCAGGATGCCCCGCACACGCACACTGTAAGCGCCTTCACGCAACTGGGGAACCGTGAAAGTATGGACAGTACCTTTGCTGCTGATACCGCTGATGCTACGCCAGTAGGAGGCATTGACGTTTTTGTATTCCAGCATGAACTGCGTCAGTACGCTCTCCCAAGTGACCACCAAGGCCGAGTCTTCGCAGGAGGGGGCGACCGTGACAGAAGCGGGTTTCTTGGCACGGTTGGAAGCAATCTGCACATTATCGACACATGCCGACAGGCGGCCGGTCACTTCTTCGGCAGCCGTTTTGCCACTGACCCATATAAAGGCCAGAATAAAGTCGTATTGCGCGGCCGAGGCACTGATGGCAAAGGGGACCTTCAGTGAGGCGTTCACCCACGTATTCTGTCCTGACAGCGCCTGGTCGGTCTGCGTACTGACCACCTTGCATCCCTTGATGAAATTGGGGTCCAACGTACCACTCGTAGAGCTGACCGGTATGGATGCCAGGGTGGAAGCCGCACCGATATAGACATACATAGCCGATTTCTGTGCATTGCCTTCACACTTCCAGTCGAAGGTTATCTCATACTCCTCGCGTTTGCCCGTTTGCGGGAAACGGATGGTCCGATAAGCACAGACAATATTGGCCTCCCCGCTATAGCAGGCATTCTGCCCACCATCACTACTGATGTACAGGCTCTGCCGTCCGTCGTTGCGCACCCCGTTGCCTATCACCCAACGGTCAGGAGCTGCAGGCGTACCTTCGTTGAGGTGCCAGTCGCTGAGGTTTTCCCCTGCTTCAAAACCGCAAGCAAACGGAACATGGATTTGTGTCTGCGCTCCTACAGACAGGCACAGCACAAATGCACACAACCCTATCAACAACTGTTTCTTCATCGTATCTGCTTTATATCCGACGCTCCGGTCGAGATGATGGTAAACTCTACGCGGCGGTTTTGTGCGCGGCCCTCTTCGGTCAGGTTGTCGGCCACAGGTTCGCTCTCGCCGCGGCCTTCGGACTCGATGCGGTCTGACGAGATGTTGCGCATGATGAGGTTCTGACGCACTGCGGCAGCACGGCCCTCAGACAGACGCTGGTTGGCCTGGTCGCTACCCACATCGTCGGTATGGCCCACGATGAGAATACGCACCTCCGGATTGTCGGTCAGGAACTGAGCCAGGTCTTCCATGGCAGCCTCCGACTCAGGAAGAATAACCGTCTTGCCCGTCGCAAAATACAGGTTGTTGATACGCACCTTCCGACCCTCGCGAATCTTATGCATCAGCACGGTGAGCGTGTCCTGTTCGAAGCGGAGCGTATCGTCCAAAGGCATGTAGCCTTGCAGCGTGAAATGGCCATAGTAGGTGCCCGCAGGAAGAGACGTCACGAAGAGGCCGTCGTCGGATGCCGTCCCCTGATAGAGCGGCGTACCGCCGGCATCGGAAAGCGTGAGCTGCGCTTCAAGCGGAGTGCGGGTATCACCGTCAAGCACATAGCCGCACAGCAGATACTCCACAGGCTTCGGTTCGGGAACAAGACTGAGGACAAGCGTATCCTGAAGGTCGCGGCGCAGCGTGTAGTCCACGGCTTCGCCTGACAGGTAGCCCGCACGCTCGGCATTGATGCGGTAGCTTCCGCGCGAGAAGCGACCCACTGCCATACCGCTGCCGTTGGTCGTCTTCCGGACCATCTTGTCCTTCTGACCGTTGTAGATGCTGACAAGAGCACCGCCGATGCCGCGGCCCGTCTCACTGTTCTGAACACGGACGGCCAGACGCGGTGTGGGCTCGGCAGGAAGCTTCTGCATACGCTTCTGCTTGCGGGGCAACTCATACCAGATGCTAGCCTTCACGCCAACAAGGAAAGGATTCACTGCCACCTTCCCGGCAGCAGAGGTCTGCAGAGCCGACGTCAGAGGCAGCTTCAACGGATTGGCGGGATCGCTCAGGAATACGGCCGGCATGTCGTTGGCGGCACCTGCGGCGTTCTGAGCACTCTGTATGTTGAGGACACCGTATTCGGCAAAGAGGCCGACACGGTAGTGAAGATTCTTGAGGAAGGTGTTCTCCTTCTGCTTCTTCCCGCCCTTGTCCTGCTTGGGCTCGTAGCTTATCCAGCGGTCGAGGTTCAGACCCACTTCCGCGGCAAGGGCGAGATTAAGACCGAACTGAAGTTTGGCGGGAGACATCTCGTAAGGACTCTCCGTCACAAGCGCGTGCGTGAACATATCGCCTAACGGACCGGAGAGTTCGGCGTCGGAAGCGGAGGTGGTCAGCAGCGCATTGTTCTGCGAACGACCGATGACGTTGAGACCCACCTTGGGACCCGCCAGAAAATAGACGGCATCCCACTCACCGCCGAAGAGAACGGGCAGTTGCACATAAGCGGCGGTCCAGCGGTCGGTCATGCGCGGGAAGGCATAGGTGTAGGTCATGGTCGCCTCATAGGGCTGCAGACCGAACGTGCGCGTGAGGACGCTGCCGTCAGGAGCCGTGATGCCGGTCAGGGAGTTGTAGTGCTCATACTCCAGCCCCGTCGTGAAGAGCATCCGCTTGTAGCGCAACTGGTAGCCCAAGCCGGCTCCGCCGCCCAACCAGCCTTTCGACTGACCGGCAAAGGCGGCACCGGACTGCGAGCCGAAGTTCTGGAAGAGCGAACTGTAGCCAAACTGACCCCATACGCCGAGGCGATGGGAGATGTCGCGGTTCATGTAGGCCGACACGCGACGGTTGTAGGCCTCTATCTGTGACACCTTCAACTCGTATGCCTCCTCCTGCGAAAGCTTCTGCTGCGAAGACGACGGCCGGGATGCCGGCTGCTTGGCTGCCGCCCGCTTCTGCTGCTTTTTCTTTTGCTGTTGTTGCTTCTTTTGCTGCTGCTTCTTTTGTTGCTTCTTTTTCTGTTGGGCAGCTTTCGACTTCTGCTGCGTCCCTACAGGGGAAGCGGAGGCGGCACAAAGCGGAGCGGGGACACCGAACGCTATCAACAGCACGAGTGTCAATACGGACAAGAAGTTGCGTTGTTTACAGATATTCTTCATAGCATTACCTTTATTCGTTACAAATAACACATTCTTTCTTCTGCGGCAGGGGGAAGAGTACGGTGAAGCGCAAGCCCACCGTGAGGTCAGTAAGCCGACAACCGAGTGCCGCATCGGAAGTGTATATATGGTTTATCTTCATTTGAATTCCCTGTTGGTTCTCTTGCGAGAAGACGGCTCCCTTTGAGACATTCGTATGCCGGTTGAGGAACCCGTAGGTGGCAAAAAAGGCCAGATAGCAACGATGGCGCGGATGCAGCACATCGTAGCCTGTTTCCCGAGTGACGGGCGTGATTTCCCCGCCTATCTCTATACGCGCGGAAATGCCCGGCAAGAGCGGAACGCTTTGATTGACGGTACGGCTTTCGTAATCCTGCAGGAAAGCATGGTTGTCCATTCCTTCGAAAGGCTGGGCAGCCCGTTCGTAGATGCCCGATGTGTTCAGAAGGGCATCCACCGTACCGACGGACAAAAGCGGCAGACTCAGTTGCGGGCCCGCCATGAAATAGAATTTGCCGAACTGCGCCCCCACCATCAGCGGGACAGAAGCCTCCAGCCGATATACGGCATCACGCCGGCGGGAGAGCTCCACATGATAGAGGAACTGCTCGCCTTCGGTATCCATGGCCGGCAAGTCTTCCCTTGCATCAGCCACAGGAGTAAACGTAAAAGAGGGAGAGAGCATGATTCCCGCCGAGAAAAGAAACTGCTTGTGGCGGAACATCCAATCGGCACCGATTCCGACTCCCACACCGGAAGCGAAAGCGGTAGAAGGCACATTATCCGTTAGCGAGGCAAACGCCGCCTCGGTCCGCAGGGCCACATAGTGGGCCTGCTGTGCATGCGTATATAACGAGACGAAAACCGCAAGCAAAAACATACATGCCCGCCCTAAGCGGCGACATGGCGGTTCCTGCATCATCCTATTACATACTTTTGACAATATAGACATTGTACCCGTGTGATTTTTCCTGTTGATTTCAAGGTTATGTTGATTCCAAGGTTAAAAAGAGAAAGGGACAGCCGCAGACAGTGCTGCGACTGTCCCTTCATACATGAGCATCAGAGCCCGGTTACTTCACAACAACCCGTCCTACCATCGCATCGCCGTTGCCGGTATAGATGCGGACGGAATATACACCTGCGACGGGGAAGTCGGATACGGTGACCGGATTGCTAAGGCCGTTATGTACAGCCACGCACTTGCCGAGTGCATCGTAAACAGCCACCGTCATGTTGCGCAGCTCGCTATCCGTGAAGTCGCCCTGAACCGTTACGGTACCGTTGCGGTTGATTACGTTCGGGATAAGCGTGAGTTGGTCAGACTGGAGTACGTTGAGTGCCGTAGCATACTGCAGATCCAGTACAACCGTCGAGTCGCAACCCTGTACGGAGGTGTATTGCTTGGTATAATAGCCGGGACCGGTAAGGCCGACGAAATCGCCCTTGCTATAGACGTCACCTTCCGCAATGAAATCGGTGATGGTGTCTATCAGTTCGGGCAGCACGGTCAGATGGAGCGTAACCGTAGAGTCGCAACCCATAGAGGCCACAAGCGTCTTGGTATAGTCGCCACCGGCGGTCAGAACGTCGTCACCCAGTTTATAGGTTCCGCCATAGCAGATGGTGTCGGTCACCTCGTTGAGGATGGCATCCATGAAGCTGATATGGAGGATGACGGTGCTGTCGCAGCCGAATCCGTCTTTGGACATCAGCGTTGCCGTATAGTCGCCATCGGTGGTGATTGTCTTTCCGTTGAACTCGTAGGACGAACCGTTGCAGCGCAGTTCGGTCAGTTCTACGCGCTTCTCGGGCAGCACGGTCAGGTTGAGCGTGATGACGCTGTCGCAGCCGGCTGCAGTCTCCATACGGTGGATGTACTGTCCGGAAGCGGTCAGCTGCTCATCGCCGAAGCTGTAAGTACCGCCGTAGCAGATGGTGTCGTTGATGGTCTCTTCGTACACGCTGAGAACGGTGAGAACAAGCGTGTAGGTAGTATCGGGAAGATTGTCAACACCCGAATAAACCGTATCACGATATACTCCCGTACGGTCGTATTTCTTCTGGTTGAGCACATACGGCAGTTGCGTGTAGCAGAGTTGCTGTACGTCTTCGATATGTATCTGGTTCAGCACGGTCAGATTGAGTACGCATACAGAGTCGCAACCGGTAGAAGCTCCGTTGGCGAACTTCATCTTGTAGCGGCCGGAGCGGGTCTTGCCTGCAAAGTTGTACTTGTTATATACCGTTCCGGTGCGGATTGTGTCGGCAAACTCATATATAGGAGCCTCACGCACGGCTGCATTAAGGATATGCAGGGTGTCGTTATCTCCCTTCTGCATAGCGAGGGTCATCTTCTGCAGCGTAGTCACACCCGCCTCGGCGGCATCGCCGTCGATGTAGTAGCCGAGTGCCACATTCTCGTAATCCTCGAACTGGCAGAGGTCAACCGTCTCGTAGTCTTTGATGACGTAGTTGACGTGGATGTTGTCGATATGGATATCCATACCGCGCTGTCCGCTTACAGTAGCCTTCGTGTTCTCGGCATAGAATGCAATACGGACAGGTTTGCCCATATAAGCGCTCAGGTCGATACGCACTTTCTCGCCCTCGGCCGATACATCGCGCAGGCTCTTTTCAGCAATGCCATAGCGATAGTTTGCATCGGCGGGATTGTCAATCGAGTCGTTGTTCCAAATAACGGCATTCTGCGTTTTCCATGTCATACCGGCATCATCGGAGATAACCACCATGAACTGGTCGTCACGCATATTGTCGTTGAACGATACCGGCACTTCGGCGCCATCCATCGTCACTGCCAAGTCGAACTGCAGCATGGCCGTGTCGGTGGCACTGAGGCTGATGACAGGCGTCAGCAACCATGCCTTTCGGGCAGTACCCATCAGGGTGGTCATATAATGCGACGTAGGCAGACCCTTGCCGGTGGTGGAACGGCTCCAAACGGTACCTCTTTCATCGGGAAGCGTAGCAGCGGCAGCTTCCACCTCCTTCAGCGTGAGGCTGCCGGTGATATCGGCCCAACCCTCGGGAAGAACGTTCACCATGAAGTCTTCGTTGAACAACGGAGCCTTCCATGTGTTGAACACTGCGGTACCGCTCAGGTCGGCAACACCGTCTTCCTCGCAGAACTGCTGAACGCGCCAATAGTAGGTCTTGTTCGGTTCCAGACCTGTGACGGTAACCTTGTCGGTGGTTGCCTTTTCAACGGTCTTCACGATGTTCGTGAAGTCGATGTCTTCTGCCACTTCCACTGTCCATGCGATGCCCTGGAAATGCTCCCATGTGAGCACGGCTGCAGAATCGGTGACGCTCTCCGTTGCCAACATATTGGCAGGACGGCAACCGTTGTAGGGCTGGAAGGAAACATCGTCAATCCAGATATGATTGCTCAAATTGAAGTCGGAACGGAAATATACATACGGTCCTACCGCATTCTCGAGCGATACGCTCTTGGGTTCGTACATGAAGTCGTTCGACTCGTTGACCAGCATACCCGATTTGAGTCCGCTGTTGTAGTAAACGGTATCCAAGGGCACGAAGGTGGTGAGGTCGTCAGGATTGGTGCACGTACCTACCTCCACAGCATGCTTGTAGCTTGCCGATGCATAGCCGGAACCGGAAATCTTACCGGCGTTCGTACCGTTGTTGTAGCGATACAGAGCGGACATATAGAAGTTGACCTGCAGGGTATCCATCCGCTTGCAATCAACGGGCGGCATAACAGCGTAGGCACCGTTGGCGGAAGTGGTGGTGTTCAGTTCAAGCGCGTACATTCCGCGATGCGAATAAGCATAGGACGCTGTTGTTCCCGTGGGAACAGCATCTACGCGGTTGTAGGGACGGCTGGTGACCGAAGCAGTAGCTGTCTTCGTATCATACTTCCAACCGTTGGTAACCTTATACTCATCCTGATAGAAGCCGGGCAGTGCATACCAGCCTTCTTCCATCTCAAAGCCCGTCGTGTAAGACGTGGACACCATACGTGCAGAGGTGCGGAAACGCTCTACAGCCGACCATGCCGACTGCTCGTCGCCCTGACCCTTCTGCATAACGGCCCAGAAATACTGCGTCTGGGGGTTCAGACCGGTGATAAGGAAGGATGTGCCGTCCACAGGATATTCATAGACATTGTTGAGCAATGCCTTGTCGGTAGCCACACGCAGCACGTATTGTCCCTGCTGATAGCCCTTCCAGCTTACCATAGCCGATACGCTGTCTCTTGACAGAAGCTTCAGGCTGTTCGGGGCAAGCCAACCGGAGCGCTGCTGGATGCTTACATCGTCGATATACATCTGTGTCGCTCTGTCGGTATAGAACGTTACATACGCTCCGATAGCACCCTTCAGGGGCACCACTTTCTTCTGCCAGAACTTCAGGCCGGTCGGGTCGGAATCCATAGGCGTACCGGCAACCGTTCCCTCGCGATGCTCTACAAGGTCTTCATTGCCCTTATAGGTGTATTCCACCGTGTCTATTGCATGGAAGGTGGTGAAGTCGGCCGGATTTGTCATCGTACCGATAATGATATGCTGCGAATTGTTAGCATAGGTGGCACTTACCGACGTAGGCGTATGATAGGTAGGACTCTCATAGACAGAACGCATGTAGAACTCTAACTGCATATTGTCCAGGTCGGCGGCAACGAGCGGCATCGCCGCATACATACCTGCCGGATAGCTGGATATATTCGAGAAGAAGAGTGCAGAGGAGTCAGAGAGGTGATGCGTCGAGGAGGCATACGACTCACGCAGATAAGGCGCATGGCTGTAATTGGAGGTCGTCATCGAGCCTTCTGCAGCAGTAGATATCTGCGAGGAGGCATTACCTACCACCCAGCATGCCGGATGATAATAGAGGCTTGTTCCGTTGGCAACCGTCAGTTCCCAGTTGTCATCAAAACCATAGACCGTTCCGGCAGGAGCTGCCTGGCAAGCCGTCTTGAAGATAACCCGCGGCGAGAGCGAACCCATGGTCTGCTCTTCTTTGGCAATCTGTACGTAGGCGGCATATTCCTTTCCCGGCATCAGTGTACCGAAGGTGTAGCTGCCGGTCGTGACATTCGCCACTTTGGTGACATGAGCCGCATCAGCATCGTACAAGGTTGTTATCTGGTCAATCAGATAGACGTTGTAGGCGACTCCCTGTTCATTGGCCCACGACAGCGTAACCGACGTGTCGGTTGCAAAGGCGGTGACGGCAGGCGAGGTGAAGCCCTTCGAGTCGGAAACCGAAACGCTGTCGATGCACAGATAGCCGAAGGAAGAGGTGGTATGGTCGGTACGTATAATAGCCACCTGCTTGCCGGTAAGGTCGGCGGGCAGTTCGACAACGATATGGTCGAAGAGTTTGTTGTTCTCCACCGTAGCAATGCCGCCTACCTTCGAAGCGATGTTATAAGATGCCAGCGGACGGAACGACTGAATCGTGCCCAAGCTGTCAATCAGACCAATCTGCAACTTGGCCGTCATGCCGAAGGATACCGTGTCATAGCCCAAAGCTGCCGGCTTGGAAGACACGGCCTGGCCGGAACGGACGTCCATCGTAATGGCCTTGCGTCCTTCCATCTCGATGTAAGGCAGCACTACGTAAGAGCTATCTATTACCATCGATGTGGTATTATAGTTATACAGACGAAGTGCATTGTCGCCCTGCTTGGCATAGCGGACCGTACCTTCGCCGGTGCTGTTCGTATAGATAGCAGGGTAATAAGAACTTGCATAAGCATAGGTTGTTACCAAGCCGCAATCCCAGCCATAAGGAATCTTGCTGGTGGTGGATGCACCATTGCTAATCTGTTTCTCGTTGTTCTCGAAGCACCATGTGGTGTTCTTCTTCACCTTAACCATCGTCTCGAACGAAACAGGATTGGTCCAAGAGCTGAAGTCGTTCTCGCCGCAACGGCTGCGAACGTAGGCCTTATAACCTGTCGAGTGGGTCAGGCCGGTCAGCTGCACAGTGGTGGAAGAAGCATCGAACAGTTTGGCCAGACGGGCAATGTCAGCCTGCGAAACGATTTCATCCGTCAGCGAGTCGGGCAGGATTGCAATCTGCCACTGGGCGGCATCGCTGTCAGGATTGGGAGTGATTACGGCCGTAGCCACCTCATGAGCCACCTCCGTAAGGGCCACACCCTGCGGCTGTGCGCAAGTAGGAATCAGTTCCACCTTGATATCATCCAGATAGATACCGCCGCCGGTGGTACCGCCGTCACCATAATCGGCAATGAAGACAATATAGTGGCCGTTGCCGGTGTAAGACTCAAGCGACTTGCTGTAGGTGTCGTAGCCTGCGGAATACACCTGCGTAGAGGTTAACTCGTCGAATACAACGTAGTCAAAGGTGGTGATGTTGTCGGCCGTCGGCATAGAATCAGCCAGCGCCACCTTAATCTTACGATTGGGGCTTGCGGTCGATACCGCATTGGCGGCATAGGCAAACGACAGCTGGAGCGTATTCAGGTTGTTGGTGATATACGGCAGTGCAGCGTACGTTACAGTAGGAGCCGATGTCGATTTGGTGTTGAACATATAAAGCGCAGCCGTCTTCTCGCGTCCGGCCGATGTGCTTAACGACGGATAAGAAGTTGTGACGGCATTGGTCTTCGTGTTCAGATAGACCGTTCCCCAGCAGGAGTTTTCACGGAATCCGGCGATGTTGGCAAAGTCATCGAAGTTCTGCTCGTAAGGAGTATCGGCAGTAATGACGAATCCTTCTTCCGGACAGTTGGTACGGAAGGAGAGTACATCGGTGGCCCAAGCAGAGCCGTCTTCGCCGCAAAGCGCCTCTACATATACATAGTAGTTGGTGGCGGGAGCGAGACCGCTGAAGGCATAGAATGCCGTATCGGTTTCGGCCGAGAAGACAAACTTCTTGAACGTTGCAGGCGTAAGCGTGGTTTCCTTGGCCAGCGCCACACGATACTTGGAGGCACTGCCCTTCCAGCTTATGTTGACGCCGCTTTCAGTCAGCGAAGCGGAGTCGGCACGCAGGTGGTTGGGAATGCGGCAGGCAGGTATGGGTTCAATCCGGATATTGTCGATATAGGCCTGGTTGGCAGTAGAGAACTCGGAGAGGAAGAAGATATGCTTGCCTTTCTGTCCTTGTGCATCGCCCATATAGGCATCAAGAGGCACTACAAAGTTGGATATCTCCTGACCCATCGAAAGCGCGAGACTGACCGTATCAACATTGACCATCGTAGAAACATCCGACGGGTCGGTAGCTACACCCACAATCAGTTTGTGGGCATAAGTTGTAGAAGTGGTTCCCGTGCAGGCCTGGAAACGGATCTGATAGCGGGAGATGTCGTCCACGTCCAATGCAGGCGAGATGATGTGGGCCGAGTTGACGGATGCTGTAGTGTAGAGCTTGACAAACTTGCCGAACTTGTCAACCACAGGCGAGGTGGGTACATACGGAATACATCCGGTGGTAGTGCCCACATCCACTTTGTTGCCGAAAATCCAGCAGCCAAGGTCGGCCGTCGAACCGTTCGTTGTGGCGGTATAAGTCTCCCAATCTTCCACACCACTGCCCGAGCCGCCGAACTCAGCGATGCTTTGTGCGGGGCAGAGTGTCTTGAAGGTCAGTACCTTGAACTGGCTGCTACCCGCCTCGCAATCACCTGCGACATAAGCGTAATAGGTAGTGGAAGGCTTCAGGTTGTTGAGCTGGGCAACGACATCAGTAGCAGAAGCTTTGATGCTGTCCACGCCGGTCATATCCTCTGTGCCGTCATAGAGTTTGTCTGCCGACAGCTCCTTGGTGGACCAATAGATCTTCCATGGGTTGCGGTTTCTCATGCTCATTCCCGAAGTAATGCGAACCGACTTGTCAGTCAGCATGCTGTAGGACGGACGAGGAGCCGGACAACGGTTGATGGAGAAGGAGATGTCGTCAATGTAGGTGGTGATGGCCTTGTTGACATTCTGTCCACGGAAAGCGATATACTTGCCCGTACCGGTGTATTCCGCCAACTCAACCGAGAAGTTCAGGCTCTTTCCCGAGCCGAGACCGTTAACACGGACGGAGTCCACAGCGGTAAAGGTGGAGAAGTCGGCCGGATTGTCCATTACACCTACCACGATGTAGTAGCCAGCTGTGCCTTGTCCGGTAAACGAAACGATAACGCGGCTGATATCCTCCACGTCCATGTGCGGGAGAGCCGTCCATGCAGGCCAATAGGTGGCCGTCTGGGCAATCTTCAGCACCTTGGAGCCGCCGGCTGTCGTATTAGCTGTAGCAAGCGTATATACATAAGGTATATTGGCCCGGATTGTATTCGTCACGTTTACGCTGGGGGTGATGCGCTCGTTGCCGGCCACCCAGCACTTGGGCTGGAAATCGCCTGCAGGCGAAGTTGCACCGGCCGTAAACTCTTCGAAGTCGTAGGTCTTGGTGATGTCGATCAAGTCGCAATCGGTACGGATGGCCACCATGGCCCAATCGGTGCCGGCAGCGGGCTTGACATATACATAATAGACGGTGTTAGAGGCCAAGTCGGTTACCGTATGGGTGGTGCCCGTAACGGTCTCCGCTTTTACAACGGCAGCAGCAGGCGGATTGGCGGGATTGTCAACCGTAGCATTGGCCACAAGGACATCGAACTTGTTGTCGGTAGCCCGTCCTTCCCACGAAAAGGCGATATCGGTCTGCGAGGCACTCGTCATCATCAGGTTGAGCGGTCGCTGGTTGATAGAAGTACGGAACTCCATATCGTCGAGGTTGAGCGACCGGTAGTTGGCAGCCGTAGGCGGATTGTAGAAGCAGATGTATTTGCCGGTTCCCGTGTATTCGGCAAAGTCGTAGGTGATGTTCTGCCAGCCAGATACCACGATGATGGTATCCATCAGCGTGAAGGTCGTGAAATCGTCCTGTTTGTCCATGACACCAATCAGCAGCGGGCTTTCTCCTGTAGTAGAACCTTTCACCCAGAAGTTGACCTGAACGTTCTTTACCTCCTCTTCCAGTTCGGGAACGCCTACCCATGTACCGTAGGTTGTATAGGCACGCAGCGAGATGGCTCCGTTGCCGGTATGGGTCTGGTTGTTCGGGTCGGACTGCTGCAGATAGGGATAGTCGTTGCTGCGGGTCCAGCAGGCCTGATAGAAGCCATTGCCGCGACCGCCTTCACGTACACCCTCGAAGTCAACCCGATAGGGCAGCTTCATATAAGCGGGACAATCCGTAACGAAGGAGAAGCTTGTCCAGAGACTGGACTCATTGCCGGAGCAGAGCGCCTGCACATATACATAATAGCGGCTGGACCATTCCAGACCGGAAGGAATCTCCACCTGCGGCTCGGTGATGCCCGTCTTGTTGAGCAGGTTGGCCGTGATGAAGTCCAGCTGTGTCTCGTTGAGCTGTACGGAAGAAACACGCACATTCCACTGCGTGGCATCGCCGCGCGCCCAGGTGATGACAGCCGACGTGTCGGTAGTGAGGGCTTCAAGCTGGTCGGGAACAGAGCAGTTGCCGCGTTCGCCGATGACCACATCATCCACATAGTTGATGCATGCGTTTTCGTTCTCAGGCTCTACCCAGCGCATGGCGATGTATTTGCCTTCGCCCTTGTAGGAAGAGAAATCGACATAATAGCGTGCCCATGTGGCCTGTGCATTGAACTCCTGCACGGGCGAGAACGTCTGCAGGTCGGCAGGGTCGGTCATCACACCTACCACCAACCGCGAAGAAGCCACGTACGACTGGTTCAGGGCGCTCAGGTAGAACATCATATAGAGGTCCGACACTTTCTCGACAGCCGGATAGACGGCCCATGCGTCATAACCTGCATCTTGGTCCAGATAGAGGCTGTAGGTGGACTCATGACCTGCCTTGTCTTTCATATAGGGCAGCTCGGGGCCTGTCGAATAGAGGGCAACACCCTTGGGATACATGGTTTGCGAACCCGGATTGTTATAGTAGTCCTCGTCTATCTCAAAGCCGAAGCGCATCGGCAGGTCACGCAATGCAAGCGTGCGGAAGGGCTGCGGGTTGGACCATACCGACTGGCCGCCCTTGCTGCTCTGTACATATACATAATAGTTGGTCGTCACATTCAGACCGGAAACGGTCAGGGTGCCAGCGGAGGCATTCTCCTGCTTGATGATGTCAGCCGCTGCAAGTTGGGCGGCATCGGCCACTTCTTTGGCCGACACGACAACCTGATAGTCAGTTCCCTGCTCGGCGTCCCATGCGAACACGGCGCCGTTGGCGGAAGGCGTAACCTTCACGGTCTCCACCTTCTTAACCGAAGGAATGCGGTCTATCAGCACATTGTCGATATAGAACTGGTTGGGTTGGTCAAACTGCGAGAGGAAGGCTATGCGGCGGGCATTGCCGGTATAGCCCGAAAACTCCACGGTAAACTCTTTCTTCGTGCGGAAACCGTCCACCGTTACCGTGCGGACAGGCTCGAAGGTCAGCACATTGTCAGGATCGCTCATCACGCCGACAATGATGCTGCGGGCCTGCGTACGACGCGAGGCCGTGTTGACCGTACCCCAGAACGATACCTGCAGGTCTTTCATGTCCGCCCCTACGATTTCCGGCGTCACGGCATACATCCAAGAGCCACCGGGGATATCCTTATCCACAGCTTCGGCACCCGTGAACAGCAGAGCAAAGGTGCCGTCGTTGCTGTAATTGCCCAGATTGGCATACATGTGCGTATTTACGGCCGGCATGTTGATATTCACATTGTTGCCGTAGGACCATTCTTTCACGCGGTCAAGGCTGCCATCGATAGCGGGCAGGTTGAAGTCCGTCTTATAGGGAATGGTTACCTGCGGGGTCATATAGAACGAAGCCTGCTCGCTCCATTCGCTCGCCTCCGTCTCGCACAACGAACGTACATAATAATAGTAGGTGACGTTGGTCGGCAACTTGGGCGTTGTAAACGTGAAGTTGGGGTTGCCCGGATTGAAATCAATAGCGGCATTGACCACCAGTTCGTCCGATTCAACCACATTCATGTCAACGGGCTTATTGGCCACCGCGATGAGGAACTGCTTGGTATCGTAGCCCGACTGCCAGCCCAACGTAATGACGCCATCGTTCAGATTGGTCGTGTAGAGCGCATAGGGCGTGGAGCAATCCAATGCAGAGCGCACCACTACGCTGTCCAGCACGATGCCACGGCCCATATTGTCCGTGCCCTCGAACGCCAAACGGTATTTGTCGGTGACGGACGGCAGGTCGAACATCACTTTCGTCCACTGACGCTGGGCGGTTGTGAAGGTCGTCAACTCCATCCACTCTTCGCCGGGCTCCGTCTGATAGAGCACCCGAAGCGTATCAAAGTCAGCCGTCCACTTGTCCGCTGCATAAAAGAACGAGACAAAAGGTGTGTTCAGCGAGCCACCCTCGCTGTCGCGCAACAGATTCATCTCGGGGGTGATCAGCCTCGTCTTGTAGGCTTCGGTCTGCCCCGACCCGTTACGCAATACGGCACGTTTTTCTCCGGCTATGGTCCCTACCGGGTAGGTCCCGCCGGTTTCTACCGTCCAAAGCCGGTTCCCGTCAACGGACTCCTGCGTCCATGAAGCAGGGATTCCGTTCTCGAAACTCTCAGACAATACAATTGTCTGCGCTTTGGCCATTACCGGCAACATCAGTACTGCTGCCAGCAACAAGAGAAATTGTTTTCTCATAAGCGATTGGTTTTGTTAGTTAATATTCAGATTTGCATCCTTTGTTTCCGTTTTCATTTCACGAGCCTTCCAACCCGAAATTAGAATTTGGCTGCAAAAATAGTTATTTCTTTCCATTTGTGCAAACAGAAACAGACAAAAAGAAGCATTCCGTCACCACGATGCCTATTTTTTACGCTCTTTTAATTTTCTCAAGACCGCCCGTGACCATCCCGTTTGGCCAATTGAAAAAAATGGTGTACTTTTGTCCGACCAAAGCGCTCGGACAGGCCATTGCGGGCGCTGCATGACACTCATTGCGTTTTTATGGTACTTAACTACATCTGGATAGGACTGATACTGATTGCAGTAGCTGTCGGTATTGTGCAGTTCGCGGTGTTCGGGCAGGCCGACATCTTCAACGAGATTATCAACTCCACCTTCGCTTCTGCCAAGACAGGCTTCGAGATCAGCCTGGGTCTGACCGGCGTGCTGTCGCTTTGGTTAGGCATCATGAAGATCGGCGAGGCCGGCGGTGTGGTAAGGGGTTTCTCAAGAGCAGTGGCGCCGTTTTTCGGCCGCATCTTCCCCGAAGTGCCCAAAGGACATCCCGCCTTCGGGAGCATGTTCATGAACATCAGTGCCAACATGCTTGGATTAGACAATGCGGCAACGCCGATGGGCCTGAAGGCCATGCAGGAACTGCAGGAGCTGAACCCCAACAAGAAACGGGCAAGCAATGCCATGATTATGTTTCTGGTGCTCAACACCTCGGGGCTGACCCTGATACCCGTCAGCATCATGGTGTACCGTGCCCAATTGGGTGCGGCCAATCCCGCCGACGTATTCCTCCCTATCCTATTAGCGACCTACTTCTCCACCCTGACGGGCCTGCTCAGTGTCTGCATCGCCCAACGGATACGGATATGGGACAAAGTGATATTAGGTACAATTGGCGTACTCACCCTGCTGATAGGGGGTCTGCTGTGGTTAGCGGGAAGGCTGCCTCAGGAGACGCTGACGAAGTGGTCAACCATCGTGGCGAGCATGCTGCTGCTGGCTGTAATCGTAAGCTTTGTCGTGGCGGCGATGGCGCGGAAGGTGAACGTATATGACACCTTCATCGAAGGAGCCAAGGACGGCTTCTCTACGGCGGTGCGGATTATTCCTTATCTGATAGCGATATTAGTGGCCGTAGGCATGTTCCGCGCCTCAGGAGCGATGGACCTGCTGGTAAGGGGCATGGCATGGTGCGTAGCCGGATTAGGCCTTGACACCGACTTCGTGGCCGCCTTGCCTACGGCGCTGATGAAACCGCTGTCAGGCAGCGGCGCACGGGGGCTGATGGTGGACGCCATGACGCAATACGGCGCCGACTCGTTCGTAGGCCGGCTCGTGTGCATCCTGCAAGGCTCGACAGACACCACCTTCTATGTGTTAGCCGTCTATTTCGGCTACGTGGGCATACGCGACTCCCGCTACGCGGTGGTGTGCGGTCTGTTAGCCGACCTGGCCGGCATCATTGCAGCTATCGCTATCGGCTACGTGTTCTTCCACTGAGAGCATTGCGTTAACACGTTCTTCACTAAGGAATAACATACTAATCACATACTAATAACATACCAATCACATAAGAATCACATAAGAATCTTACGGAGACGGTATGGTAAAAACATCACAAACAACACGATATGGCACGGGCAAGAATACTGCGAACCCTATTTGAGAAAATCGAGCCGAAGCAGCTGCAGCAAGAGGCGCGGGAGCGTCGTGCGCATGAAAAGCAACTGGCCAATCAGGAGAAGCAGCGGCAGGAAGCCGAGGCACGTCGCATGGAGAAGGAGCAGCTGCGCATGGAAGCGAAGCGGACACTGGTGCAGGAGAAGATACGCCAAGCCGTGGAGCGCGGCGAGATATCGGAGGCCGAAGCGGCCATGCTGCCGGATATGGACGAGAACGCCCTTGTGACGTGGGCGCACATACCTTACATTGACCAGATGACCCGCCTGCGCGAGCAGATGGACAACGGCGAATGGGCGGAGGTCTGCACCTATCTGACCGACAAGAAAGACTACAACCCCGTGTTCACGGAAACCATCCGCCGGATGTTCAACCCGAGCTATTCGTTCGAGGAATACGCGCCCCACGCAGACTTGTTCTTCAAGAAAACGAAGCGGAGAAAGAAAGCGGGAGCGGAAGCGGATGCGGAAAAGGAAACGGAAGAAACGATGCCTGAAGAGCCCGCGGGCAACACAGCGGAAGAGCCGGAGGACAAGCATCCGAAGAAACCGCTCATAGAGCCGTGGACCGACAACCTGTACGACGCCTGCGCACCGCATCTGATAGTCACCCAGCGCACACCCGAAGGCGAATACCGCTTCGGCATCATGTCTATATGGCGGATGCGGTTCACCAAGCACGGCTTGTCCATGATGGCCCGCTCGCAGTTCATCAAGACCAAACTGTTTGAGCAGGAGACGGGCATACCGGTGTTTATGGTCATCGGCATCGGCGGCACTGCCCAGACGCCGGAGCGGCTGTTTGTGGTTCCCTTCAAAGACGCAGAGAACCATTTCATACCCAAGCCGGTGGCCTACCGCTACGAGACCGACCCTGCTGCAGGGCTCCACTACGTGCCGGAACTGGAGAAACTCACGTAATGACAGAACGAAACAAAGCACAGAGCACCATGATACAGTTTATAGCCGAGGGCGTGCCAATGCCCGCCATAGACGAAGGAAAGATACGGACGTGGATACGCGCCGTAGCGGCCGGATACGGCATGCACTGCGGCGACATCACCTACATCTTCTGCAACGACGAGCGGATATTAGCCGTCAACCGCCAGTTTTTGCAGCACGACTACTACACCGACGTCATCACGTTCGACTACTCGTGCCACCCGATGATAGCGGGCGACATCTTCATCTCGCTCGACACGGTGGCTTCCAACGCCGAGACGGCCGGCATCCGTTTCGAGGACGAGCTTCACCGCATCCTTATTCACGGCGTGCTGCACCTGACAGGGCAAGGCGACAAGACCCCCGAGACCCGTGCCGAAATGACACGGAAAGAGAATCTCGCTCTCCAAATGCTGACCTGACGGCGACAGAGATGGTCTATTTTACGCATCACGGACAGTAAGGTACGGTTTTTGCTGTAAAGACAACGAACATATATTCACCCTCATAAAAACACAATAACGCTATGAGAAACCTGATTTCATTGATCGGCGGAGTGGCCGCAGGTGCCCTCCTCGGTATTCTGTTTGCGCCCGCCAGCGGCGAAGAGACCCGTGCAAAAATCAAAGCCCTGATTCAGGAGAAGATGCCCGACCTCTCGAAAGAGAAACTGGAAGAGATGGTTGATCAGGTCATCGAGAAACTGAAGAGAGAAGAAAAGACCGTAGAAGCGGACTGAGACGCCCCTTGCCAGAGAAATGCAGTCGTTATGGACGAATACAAGCAATTGTTAGAGGACAGCAAAGCGTATATCAGGACACGCTACGACCTGCTCCGGTTAGAGCTGTTGGACAAGCTGTCGCTGATATTGGGATTGTTGGTACTGATTATCGTACTCCTTGTGGTCGGAATGGGTGCCATAGCCTATTTCTCGGTAGCGCTGGTAGGCTGGCTCTCAACCGTCATGCCCACACCTGCCGCCTGCTGCCTGCTCGGCGGCGTATTAGTGGCGGTGGTGGCCGTGCTCTGGCTGTGCCGCCAGCAGCTCTTCATCAATCCGTTTGTCAAACTGCTGAGCGGAATCCTGTTCCGCGAGAGCGAAGAAGAAAAGGAGGCCGCCAATGAAACCGCTGTATGAGATACGCAACACGCAGGAGATTGACCGTCTGCGCTCGCAACTGCTGCAGCAGCTCCACCGCGAAGAGCGTGTGCTGAACCGCGATGCGGAACGGCTTCAGAAGCGCTGGAAGCGCTGGACCTCCATAGGGACCGGCATCAGCAATGTGGTGACGAGCGTATCCTCCAAACTCAGTCTGTTCTCGATAGGATTCAGCCTTGCACGACGCCTGTTGCGGAAATGCAAGTGAGCAAGCGGCAATATTCACGGGCCGGCATACGATGGCATGCCGGCCCGTTGTGTATTCCGCAGAACGGGGTCAGGCCGGGGAGAAGCCCCGCCGTAGCATGATGAGGATTTCGGCTTTGCGGCCACGGAGGTAGGTCTCCACCTCGGCAGGACTCTTCTCGAGCAGGTCCTGATAGATGGGCAGCGTGACGAAAGTCATCACCGTAAGCGAGACCACGTCCAGCAAGAGGTCAAGCGGTTCAACGGGCCGGAGAGCGCCCTTAGTGATTTCGCGGTGCACGAGGTCGGAGAAGGCATAATAGGCCCGCTGACGGCGCTCGTCCCTGATGAAGACTTCGCGAATCCACGCCCGCCGCTCGGCATTGAGCACCAGTTCGTTCATCACGAAGAAGGGCAGACGGGGATTGGCACTGAGCATGGAGAAATAGAAATCCACGACCCGCTCCATGGTCTGCATGAGGTCGCCGTCGTATTCGGCATGGTCAAGATAGTCGAGCAACAGGTTCATCTTCTGCTCGAAGATGCCGCGGAAGAGGCGCTCCTTGGTGCGGTAGTAGTAGTGCACAAGTGCCTGATTGCAGCCAACGGCCCGGGCAATATCGGTTGTGCTGGTGCCGGCGAATCCTTTCTCAAGAAACAGGCGCTCTGCCGTTTCAAGGATTCGTTGTTCAAGTTGGGTGATTTGATTCATATCAGTTGAGTTCTTTATCCGTTGAGTTCTTTGCGTGCATTGTCCACGAGGAAATGCAGGCGGTTGTATATATTGGCTTCGGAGGTGGAGCTGTCGAAGTCGAGGAAGAGGAGATTGACCTCGGGATAGATGGTGCGCAGGCGCTTCTCAATGCCCTTGGATATGATGTGGTTGGCAATACACCCGAAAGGCTGAAGAGAGATGACGTTGCGCACGCCGGACTCGGCCAGATGACAGATTTCGCCCGGCAGGAACCAGCCTTCGCCGAAGTCGGCTGCCGTGGATATGACTTGCCTGCTGAGGCGGGCGATGTCAAAGATGTCGGCCGAAGGACGATAGAACGGCCATTCGGCACAGATACGGTCGTAACGCCGGACAATATGCCGGATGTAGCGGTAGAGGGCATCGGTCAGCCATACCGGCGTATGCTCCTGCCGGATATGCAGTTCGCGGTTGGCATGACGTGCAACGAATGAGGTGGAGAAGAACTCGATGATGCTTGGGGGGACCACCTCGACCCCCTCCTGCAGGAGCCAGTTGACAACATTCTTGTGACTAAACGAATTGTACTTCACATATATCTCGCCGACGAGCCCCATCACGGGCACGCGCTTCGCCGTATCGGCAACAGAAAGGAAGTCCGCCACCGCCTCGCGCATGAGTTGCACGAGCAGGCCTGTGTCGTTGGCGCGCACCGCCTCGCAGCCGCGGGCGATGTATTTCTCCCGCAAGTCAGCTGCTGCTCCTTCATGGCCTTCGCGGCAGCGTACGGCAGCAGAATGGTAGAGCCGGTTGAGGGCATCGGCGTAGGCCATGGTGTGGATGACTATCCGTGCCCATTTTCTCCAAGGAATATCAAATCCCGGCTGGGTGTTGCTGATGTCACCGCTCGTGGCTAACGAGAGCAGCGGCACGTCCTTGTAGCCGCTGCGCACCATGGCGTTCTTGATGAGAGAGTAGTAGTTGGTGGCACGGCACTGCCCGCCCGTCTGGGTGATGATGACGGCCGTGTTCTGCGGGTCGTAGCGCCCGCTGTTGAGAGCGTTCATGATGCTGCCGATGACGATGGTGGCCGGATAGCAGACGTCGTTGTTCGCATACCTCAGCCCCGTCTCGGCATCGGCCTGGCTGCCGGTGGGCAGGTTCACGACTTCGTAGCCCGCCAACGAGAATACAGCCGGTATGAACTCCGAGTAGCCCTCCGCAAAATAAGGGGCGAGGATGGTGCGGCGCCGGTCGGAAGGCATAAAGGTTTTGGTGGTGACAAAAGGCAGAACCCGCCCTTCCTCCGGCTCCCCCTCCGGGGGAGAGGCGACCATGCGGGTGCTCTCGATGAGCGAACGGACGCGCAGGCGCAGGGAGCCGATGTTGTTCACATCATCAATCTTGAGGACGGTAAGGTTCTTGCGGTAGCGGGCCAGGATGGCCTGCACCTCGTCGAGGATGAAGGCATCGGGGCCGCAACCGAAGGACGTGAGTTCCACCATCAGCAGGCCGCTGTAGGCCGACTCCCCCACCATCCGCGCCGCTTTGAAGACGCGGTTGGGATAGGCCCACTGCGTGACGGCATTCAGTTCTTCGTACACACGGCTTCCTGCATGGCGCGCTGCATGCTCGGTAATCACATCCACACCCATATCGGCAATGGCATACGATATCTTATGCTCGATGAGCGGGTCGGTGTGGTAAGGCCGCCCAGCCAACAAGATGACCATACGTCCTTCCTGCTGCGCCCGCTCCAGCGTCTCCAGTCCGCGACGCTCCAAGGTGTCGAGGTATTCCTCCTGTGCAGCGACAGCCTTGCGGACCGCCTCAAGCGCCGTGCGCCGGGCGATGCCCAACGTGGCGAGATAAGCCGTGCAGGAGGCTGTGAGCATCTTCTCGTCGTTGAACGAGACCACCGGTGCATCAAACGGTATGCCGTAGCGCCCTGCCGTTTCGATACTGCTCTTCAGGACATCGGAATAGGCCGATACGATGGGACAGTTGAACGAGTTGCGGCTCCGCCCGTCTTCCTTGCGCTCATATACTACAAACGGATAGAAGATGCGGTCCGGCTTCTTTTGAATGAGGTCGAACACGTGCCCGTGCATCAGTTTGGCCGGAAAGCAGATGTTGTCGGCCATAATGGTGCGGACTCCCGCTTCGTAGAGGGGCACGGTGGACGTAGCGGAGAGGACGGTCCGGATGCCACAGGCGGCAAACAGGGTGCGCCAGAAGGGCCAGTTCTCGTAGATGCCCAGTCCGCGCGGAATGCCGAGGGTGAGACCGGCTGTTGCTGCCGCCTCACGCTGCGGCGCAGACTCCCTGAAAAGAAGACGGTACTTCTCCTGAAAGAGATTCACACCCTTGCGGTGCGCCTCATGCACCGACGAATACACCTTCTCGCAGTTGTTGCCACTAGCGAAGGTCCGCCCGTTTCGGAACGTGAAAAGCCGTACAGGGCAGTGGTTCTCGCAGCCCGGACACACCTCCTGCCGCTCGGTATAAGCATTGCTTTCTATGAGTTCGCGAAGCTCCATCTAACGTAAATTGCTGATAATTGTTATACGGATTGATTGACTTGGTTCATGGCATATAGAGCGGCCCCATAGGCTCCCATCAGTTCGGGGATGTCGGTGAAGGCGACGGAGCAGCCCGTCAGGAGTTCGAGGGCACGGACCACGGAATGGTTGCGCATGGTACCGCCCTGCACGACAATACGGTTGCCCAGTTCGCTGACATCCCGCAGCTTCAGCACCTTATATAAACAGTTTTTCACCACCGACCAGCTGAAGCCGGCGGCGATATCTTCCACGCGGGCGCCCTCGCGCATGGCCTGCTTCACCTTCGAGTTCATGAAGACGGTGCAGCGCGTGCCAAGGTCGCAAGGATGGGCGGCGGTGCAGGCCATGTGGGCGAAGTCTTCCACCGGATAGCCCAGCTGACGCGCGAACGTCTCGATGAAGGACCCGCACCCCGAAGAGCAGGCCTCGTTGATTTCAATACGCTCTATGGCCCCGTTGCGCACCCAGATGGCCTTCATGTCCTGACCGCCGATGTCAAGCACGAAGCTCAGGTCGGGCATCACCCGACGGGCACCTATATAATGCGCCATGGTCTCCACGATGCCATAATCCAGCGAGAAGGCCGTCTTGAGCAGCGACTCGCCGTAGCCGGTGGCACAGGAGGCCGCGATGCCCAGCCCTTTCTGCGGTATGCGCCCGAGCGCCTCGCTGAAGGCGCGGAAACTATCGCCGTTGTTGCGCACATAGTCGGCATATACGAGTTCCCCTTGCGAATTGAGAATCACTATTTTGGTAGTGGTACTGCCCGAGTCCACCCCGAGGAAGCAGGGTTCGTTTCCAACATCGGCCGCACGCGGTACGCGGTGGCACTGCTTTCCACCAAGCCAGGCGGCATAGTCCTCTCCGCCGGTGAAGAGAGGCGGCAGGCGCAGGGAGTAGTCAGCCGGAAAACTGTCAGGGCGGTCAAGCTGCTCCGTCAAGGCGGAAAGAAGAACAGCAGGTTCGGCCGACGCCATCAGCGCGCAACCCGTTGCCGGAACTATCTGCGCGTTCTCGGGCAGAATGCAATCGCTCTCCTCAAGACCGAGCGTCCGGAGAAAGGCTTTACGCAGCTGCGGGAGAAAAGCAAACGGTCCCCCGCAGAAGAAAAGCTTCGGCACGATGTCCATACCGCGTGCGAGCGAGCCCACCACCTGCGTAGCTACGGCATGGAACACCGAAGCGGCAATGTCAGCCTTCGGCACATTGCGGGCAATGAGGTTCTGAATGTCAGTCTTGGAGAACACACCGCAGCGCGAGGCCATCGGATAGACGGTTCCGGCTTGCGCGGCCAGACGGTCCAGCTCGCCGGTCTCAATGCCGAGCAAAGTGGCTGTCTGGTCGATAAACGCCCCCGTGCCGCCGGCGCAACTGCCGTTCATGCGGATGTCGGGCACCTTGCCCCCTGCAAAGAATATCATCTTCGAATCTTCACCGCCCATATCGACAAACGTGCGCACAGCGGGATACATCCGCTCGACGGTGCGGGCCGCAGCCACAACCTCCTGCACGAAGCGGAGCCCCAGCTTCTCGGCCACACCCATGCCGACCGAACCTGTCAGCACAATGCGGAGCCGGCAGTCCCCCACCCGCTCCTGCAGGGCACGAAGCGTGCGCCGCGCCGCCTCACGCACATCGGCATTATGACGGCGGTAGTCGAAGAAAAGCAAGCGGTTAGCACTGTCCAACAAGGCCACTTTCAAGGTGGTTGAACCTATATCTATACCCAAGTTATACGTCTGAAACATTCATGTTTATCTTGTTTAATAGTGTTATTAAATAATGGCGGTGCAAAGGTAAGGCAAGTTTGCCACATACGCAAGAGGTCTATAAAAATCAGAATAAAAAATACGCCAGAAAGAGACCACAAAAGGCAGTCTGTACGGAAGAAAATACAATCCATTCGTAAAAAACGGCAGGTCTGCTTTTCCTGAACGTCAGCTGATGCGGCTGATGGCGTAGTCCAGGAGCATGGAGAGACTGCGGGTGAGTTCGTTCTCGCGGAAAGCGGACAGAGCGGAAAGCGCTATGCTGCGGTGTTCTTCCATGCAGCGGCGCGCATAGCGGATGCCGTCGTAGCGGAGCACGAAAGAGCGAATCTCCTGTTCGTCGTCAAACGAGAGCGGTCCCTGCGCCAACAAGCGGATGTGGTCGGCTTCCGGCCTCGGAGCGCGGTTGAGGGAGATGATAAGCGGCAGCGTAGCCTTGCCGTCGCGGATATCGCCCATCGTGGGTTTGCCCAGTTCTTCGGAGTCGCTGTAGTCCAGGATGTCGTCCTGCATCTGGAAGCAGATGCCTAACTGTTCGCCGAAAGCGGTGAGAGCCGTTTCCTGCTTCATGGTTGCACCGGCCGTGACAGCCCCCGCCTCGCAGCAGGCGGAGAACAGACGCGCGGTCTTGCAGGCGATAATGCGGAAATAGTCCTTCTCCGTTGTGCGAAGCACGCCGTTGTCGGTCAGACCGTTGGCGCTGAGCTGTAGCAATTCACCATCGGAAAGAGCCTTTCCCATATCGGATACGATGGAGAGAATGCGCACGTTGCGCAACGACGCGATAATCTCTATCACCTTGGAAAGCAGATAGTCCCCCACCAACACAGCCACATTGTTGGTCCACTGCGCCTTCACGGATGGTAACCCGCGGCGGGTGTCGCTGTCGTCCACCACATCGTCGTGAATCAGAGAGGCGGTGTGAAGCAACTCCAGGGCTACGGCCGTACGGATAGTCTTGTCGTTCACCTGACCGGCCAGTTTGGCGCAGAGCAGCACCAACGTAGGACGCAGCTGCTTGCCGCGACGCGCAAGAACAAGCGAGAGCACGTCCTTCAAAATGGGATTGTCGGTAGTAAGCGCTTCCTCAAAAGCCTTCTCGTAACGGAGAAACTCCTCCGCCACAGGCCGCCGTATGTCCTGTATGCCTATCAAAACGGCTGCAAAGGTACGTCTTTTTGCGCGAATACACAAAGGCCCGCGGGGGAAAAATGCAGAAAGGAGAGCACGAGGGGCCCGCGAGACTCAACAAAGAAACGGCGACCTCGGACAAGAGGCCGGAGAAAAGAATTCAGGGGAGAGCATTTCGGGGAGAGCATTGCGTCAATATCTACACATTGCGTCAATTATTCCACTAAAATGCGAGAAAAAGGCGCTATCTTTGCACCGTGAAATACTATCGGGATACCGCAAGGAGGCCCCCTTGATTACGCACACTAACCCAATACACACAATATGAAAACATTCATGGACAAAGATTTCCTGCTGCAGACAGAGACCGCGCAGGAGTTGTATCACAATCATGCGGCTAAGATGCCGATTATCGATTATCACTGCCATCTTATTCCTCAGATGGTTGCCGAGAACAAGCGTTTCGAATCCATCGCACAGATCTGGCTCATGGGCGACCACTACAAATGGCGCGCTATGCGTTCGAACGGTGTGGACGAGCGTTTCTGCACCGGTAAGGACACCACCGACTGGGAGAAATTCGAGAAATGGGCGGAGACTGTTCCGTACACTTTCCGCAACCCGTTGTACCACTGGACCCATCTGGAACTCAAGACCGCTTTCGGTATTGAGGAACGTCTGAACCCCGAGACCGCACGGGCCATCTACGACAAGTGCAACGACCTGATTGCCAACGATCCGAAATTCTGTCCACGCGGACTGATGAAGCACTACCACGTAGAGCTCGTTTGTACGACCGACGATCCGGCTGACAGCCTGGAGTGGCACAAGATGGTCAAGGAAGACCCGACTGCGGAGGTACGTATGTTGCCGACATGGCGTCCAGACGCAGGCATGAATATCGAAGCCGCTACGTGGACGGCGTATATAGAGAAACTCTCCGCCGTCTCTGGTATAGCAATCGCCAAGTTTGGCGATTTAATCGACGCCCTGCAGAAACGCCA
>JAFUEI010000071.1 GCA_017464025.1 Paludibacteraceae bacterium
CATACAAAAACAAATGTGGCCCGTTTCCCAACGAGCCGCATCTAAAAATTAACCTTAAATCTAATACTATGAAAAAATCACGGTGCAAAGGTACAGCTTTTCCCGAAATACGCAATACAAAAAGTTAACAAACGGCGATTTTTCATTACAAACGGTCAAATATTACCACCAAACAACATAAAATTGCTATACCTGTATCTCCATCACCTCACCCGCCGCCATCTCTATACACGTCATACACGCTATCCTTTCCATATCACACCCACTCTACAACCACACCACACCCTATCTACAACATACCACACCCTATCTACACCCCTCCCTGCACAAACATCACACCTACCCTACACCTCATCCATACATCCTCTACACTCCCTCTATACTCTCTCTATACTCTCTTTATACTCTCTCTACACTCCCTCTATGTCTCTTCTATACTTCCTCTATGCCTTTGTTACGACTATGCCCCGCATGCCCACCGCCCTCTCTATATACACTATATATACGTAGTATATATAGTCAATTGCTGTCCTCCTGTCGCACTTGTCAAAAGCTTGCCCCGCACCCTCCCGACGGCGAAAACACATACGGGTTTGCACATTCCAAATATTTACCGTACCTTTGCACCCGCTTTCTTGCAATAGCAGGCACAAGCAGGGAAAGTTGGCGGAGTGGTCGATCGCGGCGGTCTTGAAAACCGTTGACCCGCAAGGGTTCGGGGGTTCGAATCCCTCACTTTCCGCAAAACACGACAAGTCTGCATAATCAAGCCCCCTTGACAATGCAGATTTTTTATATTATCATCCTGACCGCCTGCCCCTGAAGGCAAGCTTTTTTGTACGCGTATGGTTTCCGTCACTGTTTGGATCGCACTCGTGCTCGCCGTGCTCCTGCTCGGCTGCTCCGCCTTTGTCAGCATGTCGGAGACGGCGTTCTTCTCACTCTCCCCCGCCGACCTCGAAACCCTCCGCCAGGAGGAAAACCGCCGCGACCGTTTGGTGCTCCGCCTCCTCGAAAAACCCCAGCAGCTGCTCGCCACCATCCTTGTCGCCAACAACTTCGTCAACATCGTCATCACGCTGCTGTTGGCCTACACCACCTCCGAGCTATTCTCCTTCGGAAGCTCTAAAATCATCGAATTCATCGTAGAAACTGTCCTCATCACTTTCCTCCTCCTCCTCTTTGGCGAAATCACTCCGAAGATTTATGCCACCGTCGAGCCCCTGCGCATCTCACGCTTCGCTTGCGGCACACTCATCTTCCTCGAAAAACTGCTCTATCCGGTAGCCATCCTCCTCGTCAAGTCCACCTCGCTCGTCGAGCACCGTATGGAGCACCACGGAGCCAACCTCTCTATGGACGAACTCTCCCAAGCCGTTGAACTCACCCAGATAGCCACCGAAGAAGAAAAAGACATCCTCGAAGGCATCACCAAGTTCGGCAACCGTCAGGCCAGCGACATCATGCGCCCCCGGCTTGACATAGTGGACGTGGATATCCGGTGCAACTTCAAAGAAGTGCTGCATACCGTGATTTCATCGGGATATTCGCGCATACCTGTCTATGCCGGCACCTCCGACAAAATCAAAGGCATCCTCTACTCCAAAGACCTGCTTCCCCACCTTGACAAACCGCAGAACTTCCGTTGGCAGACCCTCATCCGGCCCGCCTACTTCGTGCCCGAAAGCAAACACCTCGACGACCTGCTGCAAGAGTTCCAGGAGAACAAAGTGCATCTCGCTATCGTCGTGGACGAATACGGAGGCACTGCCGGCCTTGTCACCCTCGAAGACATTTTGGAAGAGATAGTCGGCGAGATATCCGACGAGTACGACGAGGAGGAGAAGCAATACACACGCTTGGCCGACAACGTATTCCTCTTCGAAGGCAAGACGTTGCTCAACGACTTCTACAAGATTATGGATGTGGATGAAGAGGAGTTTGAGAAGGTGTCAGGCGAGATAGAGACCCTTGCCGGCTTGGTGCTGGAGCTCAAAGGCGACTTCCCCAAGCGGGGCGAAGTTGTAATCTACGACCGCTTCGAGTTCGAAATAGTCGCTATGGAAAAACGCCGCATAAAGAGTATCAAAGTTACCGTGCACAATGAGTAGTAAACACGCCATATACGCTGTTTTCACCGCCGTCTCCGCCGTCTCCGCAGTCGTCTCCGCAGCAGCCGTCTCCGCAGTCGTCTCCGCAGTCGCCTCATGCCTTCTCTGCGCAGGCTGCGGGCAGCACAGCGTGCCCCGGCCGCGAGGCTATTTCCGCATCGACCTGCCGGAGCATACCTATAGCGACTTCCATGCCGACCCCGTCTTCAGAGCCTATCCCTATAGCTTTGAGCAGTCGCGGCAAGCTGCCGTCTCCGTCCACCCTGAGCAGGGGGAGCACTATTGGGTTGACCTCTGCTATCCACGGCTCAACGCCCGCATACACTGCTCCTACAAGCCCGTTGCAGGCAACCTGCGCGAACTCTCCGACGACGCACAGCGCTTCGTCTATAACCATGCCGGAAAAGCCACCTCCATCCCCGAGCAGGGCTACGACAACCCCGAAGCCCGCGTATGGGGTGTATATTACGAGCTACGCGGCAACACCGCATCGCCTTGCCAGTTCTATCTGACCGATTCCATCGGACATTTCTTCCGCGGTGCACTCTATTTCGATTGTGCGCCAAACCAGGATTCGCTGGCTCCCGTAACCGCATGGCTGGAAGAAGATGTGCGCCACCTTATAGAGACCTTCCGATGGAACTGAAACGCTACGATACCGCCCGTGCCGTACTCTATGTATGCCCGCTCCCAGAGGCGGATGCCAGCAAGCGCGAACGAGAGCGCCTGACCGAAGCGGCTCTGTTGCAACACATCTTCGGACAGCCTGTAACGCTTGCCCACGATGCCGACGGGAAGCCCTCCCTCGACGGCCGGCCGGAGCATATCAGCATCTCCCACTCGCGCGGCCGTCTCTGCATCGCCTTGTCTGCAGAAGAAGTCGGAGTGGACATCGAAGACATCAGCCCGCGGCTTGAGCGCGTCAAAGAGCGCTTCCTGACGGCAGACGAGCAACAGCAGTGGCTGCAACTCCATGCCGACGGCAATCTCACGCCGCTCCAGCGGCTGGCAGTCTGCTGGTCGGCCAAAGAGGCCCTCTACAAACTGGCAGGCAGCAGAGCCGGAGCATTAGGGGAAAACATCCTCATTTCTGTCGGTGAAATCGGAAAGAACAACATCTTCCATGCTGCCATCGGAAGAGAGCGTTTCGCCCTGCAGACGGTGGAGATGAACCCTCAATACGAAATAACTCTTGCATGGCGATGCTGAAACGCACATACGGCATAGACGCACATACGCACAGATGCAGATACGGAAACTGATATCGGACAATTGCGCAGCAGGCCGGCGGATGCTGGCCGTCTTGCTCGACCCTGAGAAAACGCCGCTGAAAGCGCTGCCTCCGCTCTGCCGCATACTGGCGGAGTCTCCCGTGGACTTTGTCCTGGTCGGCGGCAGCGGCTATCTGGCCGACACCGGCGCTTTCGTCCGCTGCCTGAAGGAACAGATGGACAAGCCGGTGCTTCTCTTCCCCGGCGACATGAGTCAGTTCACGCCGGCAGCCGATGCCCTGCTTCTGCTCGCGCTCCTCTCAGGCCGCAATGCGGAATATCTGATAGGGCAGCATGTAAAGGCGGCCATGGCCATACGGGAATCCGGCATAGAGACGCTCCCTACGGGCTATATCCTTGTCGATGGCGGCCGCACCAGCTCGGTGGAACGCGCCAGCCGCACCCGCGCGCTCACCGCCCCTGAAGAAATAGCCGTCACGGCCGTGGCGGCCGAACAGGCAGGCAAACGGCTGGTCTATCTCGAAGCCGGAAGCGGAGCCGAAACACCCGTTTCCATCGGTATTATCAGACAGGTGCGCACCCTCATAAGCTGCCCCCTCATCGTTGGCGGAGGCATCTGCTCCGTCACACAGATGCAGGCCGCCTTCCGCGCAGGGGCCGACATCGTGGTCATAGGCAACCACTTCGAGCAGCACCCCGCCGACATCCGGCTTTTTGCCGAAACGAAAGAACAGAGCAACCGCCCGTCAACACAACACACATCATAACATACATCACAACATACATGGCACAACTACCCGAACATTACGTCTATCAGCAGGAGGTTATCGACTTCGTGACCATCAGCGTGCAGACTTGTCTGCTGCTGGAGCACACGGCTGAACAGGAGAAACATGACTTCGTCGAGAAACTATTGCACTACCTGCCGCTGCTGTACTTGAAAACACGCGCACTGGAAATGCCTGACACCGAATCGGAAGGCTGGCCGCAACGCTTTGTTACCGAAGAAGACTACAACTTCGTGGCGGAAGGAGTACGCAGCCTGCTCGGAAGCGACGATGTCTATCTGGAAGTGTTTGTAGAAGACATGCGCTATTCCGACGAGCCCGTATCGGCCTTCCTCTCCGAGAATCTGGCCGACATCTATCAGGAGCTGAAAGACATGGCCGCCAACTACCAGCAGCAGGTGGAAGCCGTGATGAACGACAGCCTGCTCTGCTGCCTCGAGGCTTTCCACCAGCATTGGGGACAGAAGTTGCTGAACGCCCTGCGTGCACTGCATGCCCTGGCCGAGAGCGAAGATTTCCAGCAAAGCACGGAGGAAGGGGCATGAAAGACAACCGATTCATACACCGCATTGACAAGGAAGACGTCAACCGCATGCCATTAGCCGAATTCGGCGGCGAGGTGGTGGTGATACGCACGCCGGAAGCCTTGCCCGAAGCGCTGGCATACCTCAACCGGCAGACCTGCGTAGGCGTGGACACAGAGACGCGGCCGAGCTTCGTGCACGGCCAGCACTACCCCACCGCCCTCGTGCAGATAGCCACCGAAGAGCGATGCTACCTCTTTCAGCTGAAACATATCGGTTTCCCCGAAGGACTGGCGCAGTTCTTTGCCAATCCGGACATCTGCAAGGTAGGTCTGGCCTTCCGCGACGACCTGCGGGGCCTGCAGCGCCTGCGCCCCTTCCGCCCCGCCAACTGCGCCGACATACAGCAGATGGTGCTCAAATACGGCATCCTTGACCTCGGCCTTCAGAAGATATTCGCCATCATCTTCGGCCGCAAGATATCGAAGAGCCAGCAACTGACCAACTGGGAAAACGCCGTGCTCACGCCCGAGCAGGCCCGCTATGCCTCTACCGACGCCTGGGCCACCCTGCTCATCTACAAGGAGCTGCAGCGCACCCGCCAACTCACCAAGCGCCAGTACGAAGCCCTGCGACGCGCCGACATAGAGCGGCAGATACAGCACCAGCAGGAAGTGATGGCACAAAAGAAAGAGAAAGAATCACATGAAGAAGATACACCTCAAAAAGCATAAGGAAGAGTCGCTCCTGCGTTTCCACCCCTGGGTATTCTCCGGCGCGATAGCCCGCACCGAAGGGCAGCCCGAAGAAGGCGACCTCGTAAGCGTATGGTCGGCCGACGGCCTTTGTCTGGGCACCGGCCACTGGCAGGAAGGCAGCATTGCCGTGCGCATCCTGGCCTTCGGCACCGACACGCTGCCGGCAGACTTCTGGGAGCAGCGCCTCAGCGCCGCCTACCGCATGCGCTGCGGACTCGGGCTCGTGCGCCCCGACAACAACGCCTACCGTCTCGTACACGGCGAGGGCGACTTCCTGCCCGGGCTGATAGCTGACGTATATGACGACACGGCCGTCGTGCAGGCCCATTCGGCCGGCATGCACCGCGCCCGCCGGCAGATAGCCGAAGCGCTGGTCCGCATCGTGCCCGCCGTGAAGAATGTCTATTACAAGTCGGAAGGGACGCTGCCTTTGCGCCGCCACTTCAGCGACATTGCCGACGGCTACCTGACAGGCGGCGAGAGCACCTGTCTGGCGCTGGAAAACGGTCTGAGCTTCGGCATCGACTGGCTGCGCGGCCAGAAAACGGGCTTCTTCCTCGACCAGCGCGAGAACCGCGCCCTCGTGGAGCGCTATTCCGCCGGGCGGCGTGTGCTGAACATGTTCTGCTATACAGGCGGCTTCTCGGTATATGCCCTGCGCGGCGGCGCCGAACTGGTCCACTCTGTGGACAGCTCGGAGAAAGCCGTGGAGCTGGTAAACCGGAATGTGGAGCGCAACTTCCCCGGTTGCAGCCGCCATCAAGCCTTCTGCGAAGAAGCATTCGCCTACCTGTCGTCCCTGCAGACCGATGCGGGAACCCCGCGGCGGCCTTACGACCTGATTATCCTTGACCCGCCGGCCTTTGCCAAACACCGCGGCGCGATAAAGAACGCGCTGCAAGGCTACAAGCGGCTGAACGCAAAGGCCTTCGAACTGATTGCCCCGGGCGGCATATTGTTCACCTTCAGTTGTTCGCAGGCTGTGGACAAGGACATGTTCCGTTTGGCCGTCTTCTCCGCCGCCGCCATGACAGGCCGCAAGGTGCGCATCCTGCACCAGCTGCACCAGCCACAAGACCATCCCATAAACATCTACCATCCCGAAGGAGAGTACTTAAAAGGTCTGGTTCTGTATGTGGAATAAGGCTGCATGCAGACCCAACTGCAGCCGGTGGCCGGATGGTTTTAGACAGCATTATCACCTTGGCCGCCTTGTTATCCATACCGGGCATGGTGGCTCCGACAGGAGCACCGATATAAGTGGGGTCACATACCACATAGCGCTTGCCGCAGACGGTCAGAAAGTCGCCATGGACAGGCTGATTGAGACAAACAGCAGAGGCGAGGTGACCCGGATAGTAGAGAAGCACAACCTCCAGTCCGAGCAAGTCGCGCACGAGATGCGCGAAGAGGATGCTGCGGTCTTCGCAATCGCAATACGGATAATAGAGCGATTCAGCGGGGAAGAAGGCCCGGTCGCGGGCGGAAAGGCAGTCATAGAGCAGATTATCGTATTGCTCAGTTGCCAGCAGCTCCCAAGCCTCTGCCAGGTTATCTCCCTGTATGCTTGGCAGAGAGAATGCGGTTTCAGGATAACGGAAAGAGAGCGATGTGCCAAAGAAGTCCACTCGGAGAACGGTCTTGTGCTCGTTGCGTTGAATAACAGGCGAGACGGGTTGGGGCTGTGGCGTGGGGTTTGGTCGGGGAATGATGTCCTCATACGGGATATTGTTGTCATCCCTCTTTTGCCCGTTGTCTCTTTGGTTCTGCTCATCATACACTACAGGCGGCACCTGCTCTTCTTTGGGCCGATGGATGGCGGGAGCGAGGCGATAGTACTCCCAAGCCGAGCGCAGAAAGTCGGCATAGCGCTGATTGGCAGCAGAGCGGAAATCGGTGTAGTCTTGCTTTGCCTGTTGCCGGAACTGACGATAGCGTTCCTCAAAGGATTGGGCGGAGAGACTTATAATAAGAAACAAACAAATGCAATAACAAAATAATCGTCTCATAGTTGTTCTATCTTCATCTTAAAGTCTCGTTCTATTAGTTGAGGGGTTGCTTTGTACACTGGTATTTTATTAGATATAGATATTAAGTGTATAATCTTTTGGTGAGCATCAGACATCTGATGTCCGTTTTTTGAAAATATACCACCACATTTTCGCATATCTTGCATATCCCTGTCCCTGTCACTGTCACGCTCCCCCTGTACTCCCCCGTCTCGCCCACTATGCTCCCGACGTTCACCATAGCCCCATCCCCCTCATTTCGTAGTTCTGCGGGTCTCCACCGGAGACCCGCTTCGTCGAGGCGTGGCTGAGGTCGGGGTGCCCGTCCCCGAGCACCCCGACCATACGCCCGCCTAAACTCTCCTTCAGGTTCACCATGCGGGTGCGGGACGCGACGACGACAGGTCTCTACAGTGTGCCGAGAGAGGGCGTTTTTTTGCGACAAGAGGAGTTTGCGACAGTCGAAAGACGGCGGTTACTGCAGGCGGAAGGCGCACAAAGGGGTTTTATTTGCGTTTTGCGGGGCTTTCGCCTGCAAAAACATATCACCCTATTAAGAAAATAAAGAAAGATATTGCGCATATCAGAAAAAGTTCGTATCTTTGCACGTTAATTTTGCGGAAGACAAACGCAGCCGAGGAAACAGGACATCCGGCATGCCGGCACATCCGTCCGCATGGTATGCACGGTCTGCACAGAAAAAGCAAAACCCGTCCCGCCGGTGAGGGGGGCGGATGGCCAAGAGACCGGCTACTCAAACAAGTTCAAAACAACAACACATACATGGAAGAAAACAAAGAACAACAGCAGTACGGCGCCGAATCGATTCAGGTGCTCGAAGGATTGGAGGCAGTGCGCAAGCGCCCTGCCATGTATATAGGAGACATCTCCGTAAAAGGTCTGCACCACTTGGTATATGAGGTGGTGGACAACTCGATAGACGAGGCTTTAGCCGGCTATTGCAGCGAGATAGCGGTACATATCAACGAAGACAACTCGATAACGGTACAGGACAACGGCCGCGGTATTCCGGTGGACATGCACCCGAAGGAGCACAAGAGTGCGTTAGAGGTGGTGATGACGGTGCTTCATGCGGGCGGCAAATTCAACAAGGACAGCTACAAAGTGAGCGGCGGTCTGCACGGCGTAGGCGTAAGTTGCGTGAACGCCTTGTCGTCGCACATGCACGTAGAGGTGTATCGTGACGGGCAGATACATGCGCAGGACTATGTAAAGGGCAAGCCTCAGGCGCCGGTACACACGATAGACATCAGCGAAGCGACAGGCAACTGGGAGCAAGGCAAGACGGGCACATTTGTGCAGTTCTGGCCTGACGGCAGCATCTTCACGGAGACCGTATATCAATATGACATATTGGCCAAGCGTATGCGCGAATTGGCATTCCTGAATGCAGGAATACGCATCGTGCTGAAGGACAAGCGCGCCAAAGAAGCGGAAGGCGGTCAGCGCGTGGAGACCTTCTATTCGGAGAAGGGTCTGCCCGAGTTTGTCCGCTACTTGGAGGGGACGCGCACGCCGCTGATATCGGACGTGATATGCCTCAACACGGACAAGTACGGGACGCCGGTGGAAGTGGCGATGATATACAACACGGACTTCAACGAGAACGTGCACTCCTACGTGAACAACATCAACACGATAGAAGGCGGCACGCACGTAGCCGGATTCCGCGCCGCCCTGACACGCGTGATGAACAAATATGCCGAGGAGAGCAAACTGCTGGAAAAGGCGAAGCTGAAAGACAAGGAAGGCAAGTCGGTGATTGACCCGAACGACTTCCGCGAGGGTCTGACGGCCATTATTTCGGTGAAGGTGGCAGAGCCCCAGTTTGAAGGCCAGACCAAGACGAAGCTCGGCAACTCGGAAGTGGCCGGCATGGTAAGTCAGGCGGTGAGCGAGGCGCTGAGCAACTACTTGGAGGAGCATCCCGAAGACGCGAAGAAGATTGTGGAGAAGGTGATACTGGCAGCGCAGGCGCGTATTGCGGCCCGCAACGCCCGCCTGAACGTACAGCGCAAGAACCCGTTGTCGGGCGGCGGTCTGCCGGGCAAGCTGGCCGACTGCCAGTCGAAAGACCCTGCCGAATGCGAGTTGTTCCTCGTCGAGGGCGATTCGGCCGGCGGAACGGCGAAGACGGGCCGTGACCGCGCCCACCAAGCCATCCTGCCGCTTCGAGGCAAGATACTGAACGTGGAGAAAGCCATGCCGCACAAGGTGTTCGAGAGCGAGGAGATACGCAACATCTTCACCGCATTAGGTGTGACCATAGGCACAGAGGACGACCCGAAGGCACTCAACCTGAGCAAGATACGCTATCACAAGGTGATTATCATGGCCGATGCCGACGTGGACGGTGCGCACATAGCGACCCTTGTCATGACGTTCTTCTTCCGTCATATGAAAGAGCTGATAGAACAAGGTTATCTCTACATCGCGATGGCTCCGCTGTACCAGTGCAGCACCCGCAACTACAAAGAGTACTGCTGGAACGACATGCAGCGCCGTCACTTCATAGAGACGTATGCCGGCGGCGACGAGCGTCAGGTGAAGACCCAGCGCTACAAAGGTCTGGGTGAGATGTCGGACGAGCAGTTGTGGGAGACGACCATGGACCCGCAGCGCCGGATGCTGAAGCAGGTGACGATAGAGAACGCCGCGGAGGCGGACCGCACCATCTCGATGCTGATGGGCGAAGAAGTGGCTCCCCGCCGCGAGTTCATTGAGCAGAACGCCACCTATGCGAAGATTGACGCCTAAGGCGCATAGAGCCCCCCCTGCTGCAAAACTTAAAACGTAATCATAAACCTCTTAATCCTTACACTTATGCAAGACTCAACGATTATCATCATTGCCGTTACGGCGGTCGCGTTACTACTGCTGTTCATTCTGCTGTCGTACGTAAAGACATCGCCTAACCAAGCCCTCGTCATTTCAGGCTGGCCCCGCAGGAAGCCCAAGTTTCTGATAGGAACAGGCGGTTTGCGCATTCCGGGACTGCAGAAGGTGGACAAGCTGTATTTGGGTCAGCTGAGTGTGGACATCAAGACGGACTCTCCGGTGCCTACCTCGGACTTCATCAACGTGGACGTGGATGCGGTAGCGAAGGTACGGATAGCCCCCGAGTTTATCGCCGTAGCGGCCGCCAACTTCTTAGGCAAGAGCCGCGAGGAGATAGCGGGGGAGATACGCGACTCGCTGCAGGGCAACATGCGCGAAATCATCGGTACGCAGGACCTGCGTTCGCTCAACGTGGACCGCGACGGTTTTTCCAACCAGATACAGGAGAAAGCGGCGCCCGACATGGCCAAGTTAGGCATTGAGATACTGAGCTGCAACATCCAGTCCATCACGGACAGCGAAGGCTTGATTCATGCCTTGGGTGCGGACAACACCTGCAAGATTACGAAGGACGCTTCCATCAACAAGGCGAATGCGGAGCGGGACGTGGCCATAGCCCGTGCGGATGCGGCCCGTCAGGCCAATGATGCGCGTGTGGCCTCGGAGACGGAGATAGCCATCCGCAACACGGAGCTGGCCGTAAAGCAGGCCGACCTGAAGAAGCAGGCCGACACGCAGGCTGCCATCGCGGATGCCGCCTATGAGATACAGAAGCAGGAGCAGGCAAAGGAAATCAACATCAAGACGGTAGAGGCTGATGCGGCGCGTGCCATCCGCCAGCAGGAGCGTCAGAAAGAAATCAACCGCTTGACCATCGAGGCCGAGGTGGAGAAAGCCAAGCAGGAACAGTTGCTGCGCGAGCAGGAGATTGCCATCCAGGAGAAGCGCTTAGATGCGGAGATAAACAAGCAGGCCGATGCCGCCAAGTATCAGAAAGAGGTGAATGCCGCGGCCGAGTTAGAGCAGCGTAAGCGCAAGGCGGAGGCTGAGCGTTACGAGGCGGAGCAGGCTGCCGCAGCCGTGAAGGCGCAAGCCGAAGCGGCCTTGTTTGCCAAGCAGCAGGAAGCGGCTGGTATAAAGGCCGTGGGCGAGGCCGAAGCGGCCGCCATACGCGCCAAAGGCGAAGCCGAAGCGGCCGCTATGGACAAGAAGGCGGAGGCCTACAAGAAGTACAACGGTGCGGCCATTGCCGAGATGATGGTGAAGATTCTGCCCGACATAGCCGCCCGCGTGGCGGAGCCCTTAGGCAGCATCAACGATGTGCACGTATATGGCACGACCGGAGCGGAGGCCGCCGGCATATCGGGCAACGTGCCCGTGGTGATGCGGCAGACGATGGAGGTCATCAAGGAAGCCACAGGCGTGGACATGGCCAAGATTATGGAGAGCAACACCCAGATTATCGCCGGCGAGGCGAAGATAAAGAAATAAGGATGTATGAACATCTGTGTGTATTGCAGTGCGAAGGATGCCATCGGCGAGGACTACAAAGCGTTGGGTCGCAAGATGGGGCGATGGATTGCAGAGAAGGGCCATACGCTGGTGTTCGGCGGCGCGACAGGGGGACTGATGACGGAAGTGAGCCGCACGGCATACGAAGCGGGTGCACCGGTGGTGGGCGTAGTGCCCGGCCGGATTTTGGCCACAGGCCGCCGTTCGCCGTGGTGCACCGAGACCATCGAGGTGGAGCACATGAACGCGCGCAAGCAGAAGATGAAGGAATTGGCCGACTGTTTTGTCTGTCTGCCCGGCAGCTACGGCACGCTGGACGAGATGTTCGACGTGGTAGCGGCGGGCACGGTAGGCGAACACCGCAAGCCTTTGTATGTACTGAACCACAACGGCTTCTATGCACCGCTGATGGAGGAGATAGCCCTAATGAAGCAGGAGAGGTTCATCCCTGCCGAAGAGCACTACACCCCTCACTTTGCCGACTCGGAAGAAGAGTTGTACAGCCTGCTGACAAGCCACTACAACAAACTGGAGCGGCAGCGCATTGCCAAGGAGCAGCGCGAGGCGGCCATGCTGAAGAAACAGAACAACCCGTAAATATATTTCTATGAATCTTTTCTTTTCCAAACTGACAGGCAAACTGCTATCCACCGAAAAGATGGAACGCTACATTGCCCAGGCCGAGGCGGAGATAGCACGCTACCGCCGCGTGGAGGCCTCCGCTGAACTGGCAGAGTACAAACAGTTGCAGGAAACCGTCAATTCCGCCGCCTTCCGCCAGAAGAAGCAGAACCTGACGCAGACCAAGTATAAGACCACATCATGCTGGCAGACGCTGCAGGAACTCAAAAACTTGCAGAAGAACAAGATGCTGCAGGCATATCTGCAAGTAAAGGAATCGCCCCAGCTGCGCGAATATCTCGCATTCCGTGCATCGGACGACTACATCAAGCTCAGCGACAAGAAGCTCGTCCAGCAGTCGCCGGACCTGAAGAACATGCTCCACTTCGAGAAATCGGCCGCCTACAAGGCCTATCTCGCCTACAAGGACTCGAAGGTGCCGACCCGTTATCAGGAGCTTCAGCGCCTTGTATCGCAAGAGGAGTTCCAGAAAGAGAACGCCTTCTGGGCCAACAGCAAGCGCTGGCTGACCACCGAGGAGCACGTCATGGAGACCCGCCTGAAGCAGTTGCAGGCCGACAATGACATTATGTTCTTCCTGAGCAAGAACGAGAAGGACGTGGAGAGCAAGGAGATATGGACGCGGAGCTTTGCCGACGAGATGCAATGGGTCCGCCTGAGCGACTCCCCTTGGCGCGCAGGCTTCGTATATAAGAACAAGAACCTGAAGCAGCAGCACTCGTTCGCCAACGAGCAGCAGGCCAACAACGGCGGGCGGAACACGGGTTCCATCAACGGTACGTTCACGCTTCTGACCAAGCGCGAGGCCGTGACGGCAGCCGCGTGGGACAGCAAGAAGGGCTTTGTGAACAAGGAGTTTGAGTACACCTCTGACATCGTTCAGACGGCGGAGACCTTCCGTCAGCAGGAGGGCTTGTTCATGATTAAGCTTCGTTGTACGGGCAACATCCACCATGCCGCCTGGCTGGGGACCGACAGCCGGCTGCCTATCCTGACGCTGTTCCACTTCAACGGCCGCAACATCGTGGTAGGCAAGACCACTGCCAACGGCTTCAACGGTACGAGCATCAGCGGCATCAGCGAGTCGCAATACTACATCTGGTCGCTGTACTGGACCCGCAACGAGATGGTATGGTACGTGAACAACGTGGAGGTATATCGCACCTCGGCAGACCTTCCCAAAGAGCCGCTGTTCATCGCCCTCTCGTCGTTCATTGACGCCAAGCAGCGTGCGCAGGAGGGCAAGCTGGAAGTGGACTGGGTACGCGTGTATAAGCAATAAGGGGGACAAGAGAGCCCTATACATCTGTCGGAGTTTGCATCATGACATCTGCTATTGACGGCATATCATTCACAGGCGGCGGGCGTTTCGTGCTGATTGCGGGGCCGTGCGCCATAGAGAACCGCGGAATGGCGCTTGATACGGCCATTGTATTGAAGGACGTATGCCAAAGGCTCGGTATTCCGTTGGTCTTCAAGGCCTCGTTCGACAAGGCGAACCGCACGAGCGGGACTTCGCCGCGCGGCGTGGGCATGGAGGAAGGACTTGCCATACTGCGCGAAGTTAAGGAGACGTTAGGACTGCCCATACTGACTGATGTACACGAGACGTGGCAGTGCGAGCCGGTGGCGGCGGTGGCCGACATACTGCAGATTCCAGCCTTCCTGAGCCGTCAGACGGACCTGCTGCAGGCGGCAGCCCGCACGGGACGGATGGTGAACGTGAAGAAGGGGCAGTTTATGGCCCCGTGGGACATGCAGGGAGTGGTCGGCAAAATCAGAGAGACAGGCAACAACGGGATTCTGCTGACCGAGCGCGGCACGTCGTTCGGCTACGGCCGATTGGTGGTGGACATGTCCTCGCTGGTGGAGATGCGCCGCTTCGGTTGTCCCATCGTGTTTGACGCCACCCATGCCGTGCAGAAGCCCTCGTCGCAGCAGGGCATCACGGGCGGCAACCGCGCGATGGTGCCCCACCTGATGCGGGCGGCATTGGCCGTAGGCGTGGACGGCCTGTTCATAGAGGTGCATCCCGACCCCGACAAGGCCATTAGCGATGCGGCCAACCAGTTGCGGTTAGCCGATATAGAGACGATATTGCGTCAGGCCGTCCTCATAGACGACACGGTAAAGCAGAGCATCTGCACCTGTACGGGGCCGTCGGAGCAACCGGAAGCACCGGCTGCCAAGGCGGAGGACAATACCTTGTCCTCCATCCGTCTTCTGCTGACCGATGTGGACGGTGTGCTGACGGACGGAGGCATGTATTACGCCAACTCAGGTGACGAGCTGAAGCGTTTCAACGTGAAAGACGGCATGGGTCTGCAGCTCTTGCAGCAAGCGGGCATCCGCACAGGCATCATCACCTCGGAGACCACTCCCCTGATGGAACGGCGGGCCACCAAGATAGGCGTTGACCACCTTGCGCAGGGGCGGCGCGAGGGCGGCAAGCTGAAGGCGGCGCAGGAGATATGCCGCGCCGAAGGTCTGACACTACAGCAGACCGCCTATATAGGCGACGACGTGAACTGCACGGACCTCTTGCAGGAGGTAGGCTATGCCGCCTGTCCGGCCGATGCCGTTGCCGCCATAAAAAGCCTTCCCGGTATGCATATCCTGACCCGCAAAGGAGGAAAGGGGTGCGTACGCGAGTTGTGCGAACTGATTATCAACAGCCAACACGTATGACCTATACAGAACGAGCCCGGAGCATCTTCCGCGAAGAAATCAGCTGTCTGCAAGCGGTAGCCGACCGCATGGACGGCAGTTTTGACGCCGTGGTGGAACAGATATACGACTGCCGCGGAAAGGTGGTGCTGATGGGAATCGGCAAGACGGGCATCATTGCCCACAAGATAGCCTCCTCGTTTGCCTCGACTGGCACTCCCGCCATCTTTGTGAACGCGGCAGAGGCTGTTCATGGCGACCTCGGAATGGTGAGCCGTGAAGACCTTGTGATGTTAGTAAGCAACTCGGGGGAGACGAGCGAGATACTGAATGTGCTGGGACCGCTGCGTAGCATAGGCTGCCGACTGATAGCGCTCACCGGCAACCCGTCGTCGCCGTTGGCGCAAGACTGTGACACGGTGCTGTCGGTGCATGTGGACCATGAGGCCTGCCCGCTCGGATTGGCACCTACCACCTCTACCACAGCCACACTGATGATGGGTGATGCCCTGACGGTATGTCTGATGGAGAAGCGCCGCTTCAAGGCCGACAACTTTGCCATGTATCATCCGGGAGGTGCGTTAGGCAGGCAACTGCTGAGCAAAGTGCGCAACCGCATGACCGACGCCGTACCCCGCGTGCAGGCGACAGCCGCTTTCCGCGAACTGACCTGTGAGATGTCGGACAAGCACTTGGGCATGACGATGGTGTATGAGGGGGTGCGCTGCATCGGCATCATCACCGACGGCGACCTCAGACGGGCGATACAGCGTTTCGACGATTTGTCGGGCGTAAGGGCAGCCGACATCATGACACCCTCGTACAAGCACATCACTCAGGATGCGCTGCTGACCGAGGCGTTAGCCATGATGGACCGCTACAACATCACCACCCTGGCCGTGACCAGGGATGCAGCATCGGACGAGATTTTAGGCATCATTTCCATCCACCATATTATCGATTTTGCAGGGACGCCGATGCCTTCCGTTGGCAGGCCCTCATCTACAGCAAACCCATTATCATGAAAAGACATTATGTTTATATGCTGCTGACCTTCTGTCTGTTGTCGGCAGCCTGCGCGACCGGTCTGGCCTGCGAGAGCATTTCCTACAGTTGGCTCACCACTGGACAGACGTCGGAAGAGGCGTTTGAAGACCTGAATACCGCGAACGTGACGGAGTCGCTATACAGCAAGACATGGCGATACGACCCGTCCTACGGAGCCGTCTGCAACGGGTACGGCACCACCTCCGAGCAGTGGCTTCTGCTGCCGATAGTGGACCTGAGAGGAGTCCTATCGGCCACCTTGGAGTTCAAGCACGTCATCAACTTTGCCAACGACATGGAGAAGGAGCAGACCCTCTGGGTGTGTAACGACTATGCCGGCAGCGTGGTTGCCGCCAACTGGCAGCAAGTGATTATCAGCGACTATCCGCAGGGCGACAACTGGAAAGACTGGCGCACCGTACGCATTGAACTGCCGGAAGAACTGCTGCAGAACAATATTCTCTTCGCCTTCTGCTACAAGAGCGACGCCGAGGCCGAGAAGCAGGCGGCGTGGGAGATAAAGGACGTCAAGCTGAACTCGACATGCGACATACACGCCACCCCTGTAAGCTTGCCCGAGCTGGGCGAGGGGCGACTGAAGGTATGTGCACAGAACCTGGAGAACTACTACTGGAACTACGATAAGACCGACCGCACGCGCACATCGCACTACGGCTATACCGATGACGAGGGACGGGCGGAGAAGACACGCAAGATAGTGAATGCGATGCTGATGGCGGATGCGGACGTGTATGCCTTCTGCGAGGTGGAAGCCGACCCCTTCGTGCTGCAGCAGTTGGCCGACTCGATGAACAAATACGCCGAAGCGGACTATTACACCTACGCTGCAGACGGCATCAGCTATGTGGAGGACTCGTATGACAACCATCTGAAGTCCGGCTTTATCTACCGCAACGACAAGGTGAAGACGCACGGCGGCAGTTTCCCCGCCTCCTCGGCATTCTATTACCGCGAGACCATGCGGCTGCAGTCGTTTGAGGAATTGACCACGGGAAGCCGGTTCACGCTGAGCATGAACCACTTCAAGTCGGGCAGTGGTGATAGCAACATCACGGCCCGTGCGACCAATGCGTCGCAACTGCTGTCGTCGCTCACCTCGCAGCCCCACCAGAAGGCTATACTCGTCATGGGTGACATGAATGCGCAGATTGACGAGAGCAGTTTGCAGCAACTGGTGGAGGCCGGTTATGAGGAGCAGCTTCTGCGCTACGACGAGTATGCCTACTCGTATTGCTACTACGGCACAGAGGAACTGATAGACCACAGCTTTGCCAACAAGGAGATGCGCAAATACGTGACCGGTGCCGGTGTGTTTCATATCTGCACCGCCTGCGGCAGTCCCGGCAGCAAGAACGAAGATTACCGCTACAGCGACCACGACCCGTATCTTGTGGCCTTCAGTCTGCCGAGTGCCACCGGCATTGACGGGACGGAAGCCGCTTCGAACCGGACAGGAGCGGGCAAGGTGATGGAAAACGGAGTGATATACATCATCCGCAACGGGCAGCGCTACACCGTTCTCGGCATAGCGGTCGGCAAGTAAACAGGAGAAGCCGGATATTCAGGAGAGAACCGAGGATACAAGGGCTATCTGAGACCGATGTATTTATGCGTCTGCAGGGACAGACGCCACCAAGGATGACGGAGGATGTAATTGACGACATCCTCCGTATTTTTTTGCGAGCAAGGTTGCAGGAAGTAGTGTTCGGCCGGCATGTTGTCGTAGTAGTCTTCCACCTGTTGGCCGGTATAGACCACCTTGAGTTCGTCCACGGTTGCAAGTACGGGCGGATGTCCTTCTTTTGGGGAGCAGGTAATCCAGTCTATATCACCGGACAGGGGCATGGTGCCGTTGGTCTCGATGCAGAGGTAGAAGTGGGCATCGTGGAGGGTATCAGTCAGTGTCTTATCGACTTGCAGAGCGGGTTCGCCTCCGGTCAGCACCAGCAGGCTGAATCCGTTGGGTTCACGCCCACAGGCTTGCATGGCACGCAGAGCGGCGGCAGCTATCTCGGCGGCCGTCAGCTCGCGGTAGGCGGCAAAGTCGGTGTCGCACCACGGGCAGCGGAGGTTGCAACCGGAGAAGCGCACGAACACGGCCGGCTGGCCCGTATGCGCCCCCTCGCCCTGCAACGAGTAGAATATCTCGTTGACACGATATCGGTTAGTCGCGCTCATAGACCGCCACATTGCCTTCCGACTCCTGCACGCTCACTTTCCAGCAGTTCTGCACATGGTCGCATATCCAGCGTGCGATGTTCTCTGCACTGGGGTTTACGCTGAGCACCTCGTTGATGTACTTGTGGTCGAAGGTGTCCTTGACGATGCGCTTGATGTGCGTGAAGTCGGTAACCATACCGTCTTGGTTGAGTTCTTTGGCCTTGCAATAGACCACAATCTTCCAGTTGTGGCCGTGCAGGTTCTCGCATTTGCTTTCATAGGACAGCATCAGGTTGTGTGCTGCCGAAATCTCTATGGTCTTTTCTACGTAATACATAGGTCAGTACGTGTGAATCAGGTCAGGGAACGGCATATTCGGTGGGGTCGTCAATGCCGGCATCACGAAGGGCTTCGCGCCGCTCCACACAGGTGCCGCAGCGGCCGCAGTGGAGTGCGCCGCCCTTGTAGCAGCTCCACGTTTCCGCATAGTTGATGCCAAGCGCCTTCCCGTGCCGGGCAATGTCTGCCTTGGTGAGGTTCGTATAAGGCGTGAGGAGCCGGATGCCCTCCCAGGTGCCGGCCTCAATGGCACGGTCCATCGCCTCCACAAACTGCGGCCGGCAGTCGGGATAGATGGTGTGGTCGCCTGCATGGTTGGCCAGCATGACGCAGCTGAGGCCGCGCGTCTCGGCCATGCCGGCGGCAATAGAGAGCATGATGCCGTTGCGGAAGGGCACCACCGTGCTCTTCATGTTCGCATCGTCATACGCTCCTTCGGGTATAGCGTCGGCCCCGTCCAGAAGCGAGGAGCGGAAATATTGCTTCATGAAGCCGAGCTGAATGACGACATGCTCTACGTGCAGGCGCTCGCAGTGGAGCCGCGCAAAGGCAATCTCGCGGTCGTTGTGGTTGCTCCCGTAGTGGAAACTGAGGGCAAGAGCTATACGGTCGCGGTACTCATAGAGCATGGTCGTGGAGTCGAGTCCGCCCGACAGCACCAACAGACAGTCTTTCATTGGAATCGCGTATTAAGTTGTGCCTCTATACGGGCTTTTTTCAGTGCTTCATGTCCGGCATCGGCATAGTTGGCAAAGGGGATGATGCTGATGCCGCCTCGCGGCATGAAGTCGCCCCGCACCTCAAGATAGCGCGGGTCCATAAGGCGGACAAGGTCTTTCATGATGATGTTTACACAATCTTCATGGAAGTCCCCGTGGTTGCGGAACGAGAAGAGATAGAGTTTGAGGGACTTGCTCTCCACCATCCGTTCGCGCGGGATGTAGGAGATGGTTATCTTGCCGAAGTCGGGTTGCCCGGTCTTGGGGCAGAGAGAAGTAAATTCAGGGCAGGTAAAGGTGACAAGATACTCGTTGTCAGGATGTTTGTTAACGAAGGTCTCTAATACATCCGGATTGTAGGAGGAAGAATACTGCGTGTGTTTCTCCCCGAGCAGGCTGACGCCTGCCAGTTCTTCTTCAGTACGCATTGTTTTCAGTGTTTTTAGGGTTTGAATCTGCCATAGAAGGCTGATTTGCCGATTGCAGAGGAAAAACAATAGCTCCGCAAAGCGCCTGCAAAGGTAGTGCAAGTTTTCCGAATGGACAAATACTATTTGTGCATTCGCAGGAAAACGCAGCCTGCCTTGGCTTCATGAACAACGTGAATGATGAAAGGTAGTGCAAGTTTTCCGAATGGACAAATACTATTTGTGCATTCGCAGGAAAACGCAGCCTGCCTTGGCTTCATGAACAACGTGAATGATGAAAGGTAGTGCAAGTTTTCCGAATGAACAAACGGGTTTGCACATATCACAAAAATGCACTAATTTTGCAAAGATTAATCAACTGCCATGGAAGAGGACCTGCGTTATATGCGTCTTGCTATAGAGGAAGCCCGGAAGGCGCTCTGTCGGGACGAGATTCCCGTCGGCTGCATCGTAGTATCAGGCGGGCACATTGTAGGCCGCGGTCACAACCTCACGGAGACGCTGTGTGACGTGACAGCCCACGCCGAGATGCAGGCTCTGACGGCGGCTGCGCAGACCCTGGGCGGCAAGTATCTGCAAGACTGCACGCTGTATGTCACCTTGGAGCCGTGTGTGATGTGTGCCGGCGCCTTGGGTTGGGCCCAGCTGAGCCGGCTTGTATATGGTGCCGCCGACCCAAAGCGGGGCTACAGCCGCTTCGCGCCGCAGGCGTTGCACCCCAAGTGCAGCGTAACGGCCGGACTGCTGGAAGACGAGTGCCGGCAGTTGCTACAGGAATTTTTCCGCTGCAAACGCCGCACGACGGCGGGCGAATGAACGGCGGGACAACGGAACAAAGAAACAAAAACTACCGAGAACATGAAAATCGATACCAGCAGGAAGATTGTACGCACCTGCCTGAGCATCACGCTGTATGTGCTGTTAGTTGTGCTGACGGGCTATATGCTTCCCAGCAGGACCGGAGCGTTCAAGTATCACTTCGAGCAAGGCAAGCCCTGGCACTATGAGCTGCTCACCGCCGACCGCGACTTCCCCGTCTATAAGAGCGAGGCGCAGTTGCAGAAAGAGCGCGAGCAGGCTCTTGCCGACTATGTACCCTACTTCAACGTGCAGTCGGATGCGGCCACCGTACAGACGAATGCCGTGTTGCGCGGCGGAAAAGCGGCCGACATAGACAAGGAGACGACCGACTACCTCAGCTTCCGCCTCCGCAGCATCTATACGCGCGGAGTGGCAAGCGCCAGCGATATGGAGATGCTGGAGAAGAACGGATATGAGAAGATAAAGGTGGTGGACGAACAGCATGTGGCGGCCACCCGTCAGCGCGAGAACCTCTATACGCCCCGCACCGCCTACGATGCCATCATGGCCAATGCACCGGGCAATACCGAACGTGTGCTGCGCGAACTGGACCTCAACCTCTATCTGATACCCAACCTGACCTACGACGCTTCGGCTTCCGACAAGGCAAGGGAGAGCCTGCTTGCCGCAGTAAGCCTCACCGAAGGGATGGTGCAGCAAGGGCAGCGCATCATCGACAAGGGGGAAATCGTGAGCGAACACACCTACCGGTTGCTGAACTCAATGCGCATCGCCGCCGAGGACAAGTCGGCCGACCCGGGCGCAGGCATGCTGGCCCGCGCAGGAAACATTCTCCTTGTTGTATGCTTCGTGCTGATGCTGGTGCTTTACCTTGCCAGCTTCCGGCCAGCCTTGTTTGACAACTTCAAGAACAACCTGTTCTTCTGCACCCTCATCGCCCTTATTTGCACGTGCGCCTGGATTGTGAGACGCTACACCACGCTCAGCATCTATCTGGTTCCCATAGCGTGGATACCCGTATTGATACGGGTATTCTACGACTCGCGCACAGGCTTCTTCATTCATTTGGTGACTACGCTGATTATCGCCATGACCGTGTCCGCACCGATGGAGTTTGTCATACTGAACCTGATGGCCGGATTGGTGGCCGTCAGCTCACTGCGCGACATGACCCAACGGGCGCAATTAGCCCGTGCAGCCGCCTTCATCTTCCTTACTTACAGCATTGTATATACCATCTTCGTATTAGCCTCAACCGGTAGCTTCGAGGCTGTCGATCCTTGGAGTTATCTCTACTTCGCCATCAACGGCATCCTTGTGCTGTTGGCCTACGGCCTGATATACATCTGCGAGCGCCTCTTCGGCTTCATCTCGGCCATCACGCTGGTGGAGCTCACCAACGTGAACAGCAACCTCATGCTCCGCTTTGCCGAGCAGGCTCCCGGCACCTTCCAGCACTCGCTGCAGGTGAGCAACCTTGCCACAGAGGCCGCCAAGAAGATAGGTGCCAACACGCTGCTGGTGCGCACCGGAGCCTTGTATCACGACATCGGCAAACTGAGTTGTCCGCAGAACTTCACCGAGAACCAGGCTGACGGCAACAATCCCCTGACGGCCATGAGCGAGGCGGAGGCCGCACAGACCATCATCAGCCACGTCAGCGAGGGGGTACGTATGGCCCGCAAGCACCACCTGCCCGCCGTCATCATCAACTTCATAGAAAGCCACCACGGAACCAGCAAGGTGCGCTACTTCTACAACACCTACGTGAACAAGCACCCGGGCGAGCCTGTTGACGAACGTCTGTTCACCTACCCCGGACCGAAGCCCTCGTCCAAAGAGGCCGTCATACTGATGATGGCCGATGCCGTAGAGGCACGTTCGCGCAGCCTCAGCCAATACACCGAAGAAAGCATCTCGCAGATGGTGGAGCAGATGGTGGCGGCACAGATAGCCGACGGCCAATTCTCGGAAGCCCGACTCAGTTTCTACGACATGGAGACCGTAAAGGCCGTCTTCAAGGAGAAACTGATACAGATGAACCACCACCGCATCGCCTACCCCGAGCTTAAAAACAAACCTGCCAAATCATAACCAACAGAAACAGCCATATTCCCATGCGTATTCATTTCATAGCCATCGGCGGTGCCGCGATGCACAATCTGGCCCTTGCCGTAGCCGAAAAGCCGGGTTACACCGTCACCGGCTCCGACGACGAGATATTCGACCCCGCCCGCAGCCGTCTGGCCGAGGCAGGGCTGCTGCCTGAAGCCTTCGGGTGGTATCCGGAAAAGATAACGAAGGAGCTCGATGCCGTCATCCTCGGCATGCATGCCCGCGAGGACAACCCTGAACTGGTGCGTGCGCGCGAGTTGGGCATACGAATCTACTCGTTCCCCGAATATCTGTACGAACAGACACGCGACAAGGTGCGCATCGTGGTAGGCGGGTCGCACGGAAAGACCACCACCACCGCCATGATACTTTATGCCCTCAGCAAACTCGGCGTTGAGGCGGACTATATGGTAGGGGCGCAGATAGCCGGTTTTGACCGCATGGTCCGCTTGTCTGACACGGCGCGCTATGCCGTGTTCGAGGGCGACGAATATCTCACCTCGCCGCTCGACCGACGCAGCAAGTTTCACCTCTACCACCCGCATATCGCCATCCTGACGGGCATTGCCTGGGATCATATCAACGTCTTCCCCACCTTCCCTCAGTATGTGGATACGTTCCGCACGTTTGCGGGCCTGATAGAGCCCGGCGGCAGCTTCATCTATTATGCGGGCGATGAGAACCTGCAGCAGATAGCCGCAGAGACGCGGGCGGACATCAAACGGCTGCCTTATGACACGCCGGAATACAGGGTGGATAACGGCGTGACATCGGTGGTTCTGCCGGAGAGGACGGTGAAGCTCTCAGTCTTCGGCCGGCACAACTTGCAGAACCTGCATGCCGCACAATTGGCCTGCCGGTGCATCGGCATCGGGGCCGAAACGTTCTACCTGGCCATCTCCGACTTCACGGGGGCGAGCAACCGCCTTGAGATGATATGCCGGACAGAGCGGTCCGTGGCCTTCAAAGACTTCGCCCATTCGCCGTCCAAACTGAAAGCCACCGTCAATGCCGTGCGGGAGCAATTCCCCGACAAGCGCCTGATTGCATGCATGGAGTTGCACACCTTCTCCTCCCTGATGGCCGACTTTCTGCCGCAGTACAAAGACTGCATGAAAGAGGCGGACAGGGCGTTTGTATATTTCAACCCGAAAGTGATAGAGCACAAGCGGCTCACGCCCATCACGGCCGAGGAGGTGCGGCAGGCTTTCGCTACGGAAAACGTAACGGTGTTCACCGACAGCGAGACGCTGCAGAATGCCCTGCGCCGGGAAGACTACAGCAACAGCGCGCTGCTGATGATGACGTCGGGCACCTTCGACGGCATCGACATCCCGCAGTTCGCAACTGCACTGCTGCAGGCATAAAGACATGAAACACAGATTATTCACCTTTCCCTACCCCTCTATGACCAAAGAACAGCTTTTCGACCGCCGCTATATGCAGATGGCGCGTATCTGGGCCCAGAACTCGTATTGCGTACGCCGCAAGGTGGGTGCCCTGCTCGTAAAAGAGAAGATGATTATCTCCGACGGCTTCAACGGTACGCCTTCGGGGTTCCCAAACGTGTGTGAAGACCCGCAGAACGTCTCGTACCCCTACGTGCTTCACGCAGAGGCTAATGCCATCACGAAGGTGGCCCGCTCCAACAACTCGTCGGACGGAGCGACGCTCTATATCACGGCTTCGCCCTGCATCGAGTGCGCCAAACTCATCATACAGGCCGGCATCAAGCGGGTGGTGTACGGCGAACTGTACCGCCTGACCGACGGCATCGACCTCTTGCGCCGCGCCGGCATCGAGGTGGAGTATCTTCCCGCCAACGAGGCAGAAGCGAACAGCCCCGCCGCACAACCGGAAAACAAGGACATATAGCAAACAACCAGACAGACTCATGAAAAAATATCTTTATCCTCTGCTCACCGTTGCCGTGCTCTTCATCGGCTTCTTTTTAGGCAACGGATTGGCCAACCGCGCCAACGCCCAGCAGCTGCGCTGGGGGAACTTCACGCTCCGCCTGTCCAAGGTGGACCAGTTGCTGCAATACATGGACAACTCGTACGTGGACAAAATTGATGTGGACAGCATCACGGAAGACATCATGGCCGACATCGTAAGCAAACTGGATCCTCACTCCGCCTATATACCCAAGAAAGACCTTGAACTCGTCAACTCGGAGCTGGAGGCTTCGTTCTCGGGCATCGGCGTGCAGTTCAGCATCCAGCAGGACACGGTGAGCATCGTGGCCGTCATCAGCGGCGGGCCCAGCGAAGGAGTCGGCATACTGGCCGGCGACAAGATTGTGGAGGTCAACGACACGGCCTTCACGGGCAAAGGCATCAACAACGAGAAGGTGCTTCACACCCTGCGCGGTGAGAAGGGCACGGAGGTGCGTCTCGGCATCCGCCGAAGCGGCACTCCGGAGATGCTGCACTTCACTGTGACGAGGGGAGACATACCGGTGCACTCGGTGGACGCATCGTTCATCGTGGAGCAGCAGGGCAAAGCCACCGGCATCGGTTTCGTGCGCGTCAACAAGTTCGGCACCGGAACCTACGACGAGTTTCTGACAGCCCTCTCAAAACTGAAGAGCGAGGGAGCGAAAGCCTATATTGTGGACCTCAGGGAGAACTCCGGCGGCTTCATGGACCAGGCCATCAAGATGGCCAACGAGTTTTTATCCGCAGGCGATATGATTGTCTATTCCGAAGGCCGCTCTTATCCGCGCTATGAGGCCCGTGCCAACGGCTTGGGCCGCTTCAAGCAGGTGCCGCTCGTCGTGCTTATCGACGACTTCTCCGCCTCTGCCAGCGAGATATTCGCCGGCGCGATGCAGGACAACGACCGTGCCCTCATCATCGGCCGCCGCTCCTTCGGCAAAGGCCTTGTGCAGCAGCAGATACCGTTTACCGACGGCTCGGCCGTACGTCTCACTGTCGCCCGCTACTACACGCCTTCCGGACGATGCATACAAAAGCCCTACGAATTAGGTCATCAGGAAGACTATCAGAAAGACCTCTTGGAGCGCTTCGAACACGGCGAGATGTTCTCGCGCGACAGCATCCGCCAGTCGGCTGACACGACGGTCTATTACACCAAAGCGGGCAAGCGCGTGTATGGCGGAGGCGGCATCATGCCCGACATCTTCATCGGACGCGACACGACACGGAACACACCGTGGTACAACCGCGTGGTGAACCATGCCTACACCTACCAGTTTGCCTTCCGCTACACCGACCGCCACCGCAAGCAACTGCAGCAGTACAAAGACTGGCAGTCGCTGGAGCGTCACCTCAAGCAGGCCGGATGGATGAGCGAGTTCGTCAGCTTCGCCAAAGAGAAGGGCGTGGAGCCCGTGGAGGCGGAGATACAGAAGTCGCGGCCGCTGTTGGAGCGCATTGTGAATGCCTATATTGTGCGTGACGTGCTGGGCGACGAAGGCTTCTTCCCGCTCTTCGAGCGTGACGACGACATCACCAAAGAAGCCGTCAAACAGTTGCAGCAGCAGACAAAAAGCCGCTGACAGCAGTGTCTGTAAACGCTATAGACTCCATAGACTCCATAGACTCCATAGACTCCATAAACTCCATAAACTCCATAGACTCCATAGCCCCTAAAAAACCAAGCACCGCGCTGATTATCAGCGCGGTGCTATTGGTAAAAATGTATTCGTCTTATTCTCTGCCTGTTAGCCAAAACCGGCATAAGGAGAAAGTAGGGTGTTGGTAATGGGAAGCCCGTGTGAAGAATCTTGCCGAAGTTTACCAATTTTGCAGCAGACGGGAGCGGCGAGGCCGTTAGTAGGCGATGGCGAAGATGACGCGCTGCTTGGAGGGCTTGCCTGTCACCATGCAACGGCCTTCTTCGAAGATGCTGTTCCGGCCTTGGAAGAGGATGTTGTCCTTTGACGGGATGCAGCGTATCGTGGCCTTGGTCTCGTCCTTTATCTTCTCTTCGGTCTCGGGAGTGCCGTCCCAGTGGCAGAGCAGGAAGCCGCCTTTCTTGATTTCCTCTTTGAACTCTTCGTAGGAGTTGACCTCACGGGTGTTCTGCAGGCGGAAGTCGAGTGCCTTCTGATAGATGTTCTTCTGAATCTCTTCCAGCAGCGCGGCTATATGCTCTTCGATGCCGGCCAGAGGAAGTGTTTCCTTGGTCTGCGTGTCGCGGCGGGCAATCTCTATCGTGCCGTTCTCAAGGTCGCGGCCACCCATAGCCAGACGCACGGGGACGCCCTTGAGTTCGTAGTCGGCAAACTTGAAGCCCGGAGTCTGCTTCTCCGAGGTGTCCACTTTGACGCGGATGCCCTTCTGCTTGAGGTTGTCGGCCAGCGGGTTGAGCACAGCCAGCAGCTTGTCGAGGTCATCCTGCTTCTTGAAGATAGGAACGATAACAACTTGAATAGGAGCAAGGTGCGGAGGCAGAACGAGACCGTTGTCGTCTGAGTGGGTCATGATGAGGGCGCCCATCAGACGGGTGCTGACGCCCCACGAGGTGGCCCATACGTATTCGTATTTGTTTTCTTTGCTGAGGAACTGCACATCAAACGACTTGGCGAAGTTTTGTCCGAGGAAGTGGCTGGTTCCGGCCTGAAGAGCCTTGCCGTCCTGCATCATGGCCTCGATGCAGTAGGTGTCAAGGGCACCGGCGAAGCGCTCGTTGGGCGACTTCACGCCTTTTACGACAGGAATAGCCATCACGTTCTCCGCAAACTCGGCATATACGCCCAGCATCTTCTCGGCCTCGGCAATAGCCTCTTCCTTCGTGGCGTGGGCCGTGTGCCCTTCCTGCCAGAGGAACTCGGCGGTGCGCAGGAAGAGGCGGGTGCGCATCTCCCAGCGCATGACGTTGGCCCACTGGTTGCAGAGGATGGGCAGGTCGCGATAGCTGCTAATCCAGTTCTTGTAGGTTGACCAGATGATGGTCTCTGAAGTGGGACGGATGATGAGTTCCTCTTCGAGACGGGCATCGGGGTCAACGATGACGCCTTTGCCGGCGGGGTCGTTCTTCAGGCGGTGGTGCGTCACGACGGCGCACTCCTTGGCAAAGCCCTCAACGTGCTCCGCCTCGCGGCTCAAGAACGATTTGGGGATGAGAAGCGGGAAGTAGGCATTCACGTGGCCCGTCTCCTTGAAGCGGCGGTCCAGCTCTGCCTGTATCTTCTCCCAGATGGCATAGCCGTAGGGTTTTATCACCATGCAGCCGCGCACAGCCGATTGCTCGGCGAGGTCGGCTTTTACTACCAGTTCGTTGTACCACTTCGAGTAGTCTTCGGCTCTCGAAGTCAGTTTGTCAAATTTAGCCATATCGTATGTATTCGGTTTATGCGATTATTGCGTGCAAAGACGTTCTTTCTTTGGGCGTGCAAAGGTAGTGCATTTTCCGCGATTATGCAAACAGTGGCCTGATATGTACCCGCTAACGTAATGATGCCCCCTATTGTTTGGCTATACGGATGGCCACTCCGCCGCTGCGGGCAAGGTGCAGGTCAAGGAAGGAGCGGGAGTTGACGGTACGGGTGGTGATATCCAGCGGATAGGGATTGGCCTGATAGTCGGCCCCTGTGCCATCGCTGTAGATGGTGGCCGTATAAGTGGCATCGTCATCGAGAAAATCCAGCGGGAGCGTGAACTTGCGTGCTTCTTCATTCGTGATACCCGCCACGAACCATGAGCCGGGGCCGGGCTCGCTGCCTTGCGGCTGCCAGTCGTCACGCACCTTACGCGCCTCAAGGATATATTCGCCTATCTTGGCGGAGAGTACACGTGTCTCTTCCCATGTGGTGGGACAGGACTCCACAAACGAGAGGCCGGGTTGCCCCTCCATGTTCTCTATCATGTCGGCCGCCATCTGGAGCGGGGAGTAGAGGATGAGAAACTCCGCCAATTGTTTGGCGATGGTGGACTCGGGATGCACATCGGGCAGGACCTTGTTGGTGAAGTTGAAGATGACAGGCGTGAAGTCCATCGGGCCGGCCAGTCCTCGCGTAAAAGGCAAGACGCAGGTATGGTAGGGCGGGTTGCCCCCTGAAGCATTCCAGGCGTTCCACTCCTGTCCACGCACGCCCTCGCCGGTCATGAGGTTGGGCCAGGTGCGGCGCAGGCCGGTAGGCATGGCGGGCTCGTGGTTGTCAATCATGATTTCGTAGCGCGCGGCGGTCTCCACCACCCGGCGGTAGTGCTCCACACCGTATTGCGAGCGCTGCCACTCCCGCCCGTCATGCTTGGGATTGACGTAGCCGGTCTTGACGGCATTGATGCCCAAGCGGTGATAGAAGGCAAAGGCCGAGTCCATCTGCTGCTCGAAATTCTCCACAGCACCGCCGGTCTCGGTATGGGCGATGATGCGCACGCCCCGCTCGCGGGCATAGCGGCAGAGGCTGTCGATGTCGTAATCGGGATAGGCCTCGGTGTATTTGAAGTGGTCGTCAATACGTGTCCAGTCGCCTTCCCAGCCCTTGTTCCAGCCTTCCACGAGCACCCCCTTGAAGCCGTGCGCGGCGGCAAAGTCGATGTAGCGCATGGTGTTGGCCGTTGTGGCCCCGTGTTTCGGGCCGATCTCCCAGGTATAGTCTTTCATGTGCATGCCCCACCAGATGCCGATATAGCGTCCGGGCTCTATCCAGGCGGTGTTGTTTATCCTGCAGGGCTCGTTGAGGTTGAGCTCCATATAGGAGGTGATGAGGTCGCCCGGCTTGTCGGCGATGAGCAGGGTGCGCCAAGGGCTGACAAAGGGCAGACGGGTCTTCACCAAGGTGCCGTCGGACCAAGGGACGAGAGCGGCCTTGAGGGTGACGGCAGACGAGGGCTCCGCGGCCGCAAAATCCGGCTTAAGCGGAGCAATGTCGAGCGAAGCGTAGTCGGTGAGATTAGCCTCATGGATAGCCATATAGAGGTCATCGCGAACCTCGATGGTCAGCGGGGTGGCCACGGTATCTTTTTCAGACAGAGGCGACTTGGTCCAAAGCGCTTCGAGGAAATTGGTGTGGTTAGTAGGCCCAGACCAGGCTTCGGCATTCCACGGGAGGCGGAATTCGGTGAGTTCGTCGGTTATGACAACCCCACCCCGTTCCTCCCCATAGGGGAGGGAGTTGCTTACCTCGTAGCGGAAGGCAATGCCATCGTCAAAGGCACGGAAAACAATGTTCACTCTGCAAGGTTCTCCCTCTGTGGGGGAGTTAGTGGGGGTTAGATGCATGGTGAGTTCGTTGTAGTGGTTGCGCACTAACCGACGCTCACCCCAAGGTTGCTCCCATGTGTCGTCATGGCTGTCGCGGGAGAATCCCGCAAGACGGAAGCGGGACAGGTCGGTACCGTCCTGTAGGAGGAAACCCAAATGCGAAGGCAGAATAACGGTCTCGCCGCGGTAGGCGGCGGAATAGGAAGCCGTGCCGTCGGCATCAACCGTGGCGGTGAGGGTGATTTGTCCGTCGGGCGAACGGAGAACGGCAGCAGGGCGGGTGCAGGCGGCCAGCAGGCACGCCGCTACGAGGATAGGAAGAACGTGTTTCATCGTCTTATTTCTTTATATATACCATATAGCCTTTGGCCGGAAGTGTCATATATTCGGAAGCTTTGAGATGCAGGGTCGTTTTGGCAGGTCCCTGCTCTACCGTAGCGCTATTGAGCCATTGTTCATAATCGCCTTCCGGCTGCCCGATAACGTAGGATTTCACCTCTTCAGCAGCGAAATTAAGCACAACAACGACTTCGTTCTCCCCTTTCTTCTTGATATAGGCAAGCACAGCAGGGTTATCGGTTTCCAGCCATGTAAGTTCCGGACGGTCGGCTTTCTTTCCGCCGGCAAGAGCAGGCTGCGTATGGCGAAGGGCAATGAGTGTGCGTATGGTATTCTGCAACTTGCGGTCAGAATTGCTCCAACTGATAACATCACGATTGAAGTAGTTCTGCACTTTGCGCCAACCTATTTCCTGTCCGTTGTAGAGGAGGGGCATGCCATAGAGAGTGAACCGCAGCACCGTGAGGGGTGCCACATTATCAGCCCAATAGGAGAAATAGTTGTCCGAAAAATTGTTTCCTATGTCGTCGTGATTGGTGAGATAGACCATACGGTCCATCAAGGTGTAGTTGCCATTGTTGCAGAGTGCGGTGCATTGTGTACGTACGGCAGAAGCGGAAGATCCTTTGCCGAGGTTGTTTTTGAGCTGGTCGTGGAAACCCCATGCGTAGTCGTAATCAAACCCCGCATTATACAGTTCGCGTTTGTCGGCAAAGTCGGCTTCACCGAGCATCCAGATGTACTTGCCGTCAGCGGCAGCGCGAATGGCAGGGATGGCGGTCTGCCAATAGGCTCCGGGGATTTCGGGCGAAGACACATAGTCGCATCTAAAGCCGTCGATATCGGCATTGCGGACCCAGTAAATCATGGCATCGGTCATGGCTTGTTGCAGGTCCGTGTTGGAATAGTCCAATTGATAGACATCACCATAATTGTTGGGATGGGCAATCTGTCCGTTTTGTTTTTTGTAGTACTCCGGATGTGAAGTGACCCATACATGGTCAAGCCCCGTATGGTTAGGAACCCAGTCGAGCCATACCTCCATGCACAATTGATGAGCCTTTTGCACAAAGGCCTGCAAGTCAGCCAGCGTGCCGTGGTCAGGATTAACTTCGGTATAGTCGTGCAAGGCATAGGGACTTCCCAGCGTGCCTATCTTGCCCTGCGTACTGCGGGTTTGGACAGGCATCAGCCAAAGTATGTCAATACCGAGCGTACGGAGTTCTTCCAGCCGTTGTCCGGCGGCCTGAAGCGTACCAGCCTGCGTGAAATTATACAGATTGAGTTCGTAGATAACGCGGTTGTCGGATCCGAGGGCGACGGTGTTGTCCACTTGCAGGGATTCCGTAACGGGCTGTGTACCGGGATTGTCGGGTACTTCGACAGGATTGCAACTGACAAGCGTGATTGTCAGGCCTGCGGTCAAAAAGATATTCATGGGTTTCATAAGAAGTGTTTTTTCATGAGTGTGTATGGTAGGAATGAAGCAGTCCGGCTGCAGCCGGACATATCAGGTTCGTCTTGGGGATATGCCACAAGAAACGAGCGTTTGTGCCATATCCCCAAGACGATGCGGTCAGTCGGCGGGTGTGACTTCGGTGACACCTTCCGCTGTCACGCGGAACACGGCATCGTGGTCAATCATATAAGCAATCTCGTCCAGCTGTGTACCCGCCCCATTGTTATTGAAGATGAGGTTGTACTGCTGCGTATTGCCTTTGATTTTCGCCACGAGATACTCCATACCTCCAACCGTTTCTTTTTCGGTGAGTTGCTGGCCAGGCCAGCCGCCGAATATCTCAACGAGGTTGGTTCCGTAAGCATAAACGGCGATAGCCTCCCAGCCTGTCTGATTGTCCACCAGAATTTTATATTCTTTGGCTTCAGGGTCTTCCCGGGGGTCAACAACGGGCTGGGATTCCGGCTCCGGTTCGGGATCGGGAACTGTCAGATTGTCAATATCGAGTTCGGAGATACCTCCTGCCGACACGGCCAGATAGACATCGTGGTCGATGGTATATACATAGTCGGGGGAAGGCGTCTGCTTGCCGTTACCATTATTGTTGAAGATAAGGCTTTGCGTCTTGCCTTCGTTGGCGGCTCCCATATCGAAATAGACAAACTCGTGTCCTTTGATGGTGACCGTGCCGGTAGGCTGCATTCCCGGCCAACCGCCGTGCAGGTTGTCTTCTCCGTTGTCCCCTCCCTTGTATGTATAAAGCGCGAATCCTTCTTCCCAACCGGTCTGATTGAGGGCATATACCACATAGCCGTCGTGCGTGATGGTGACCTCCTGTCCCTGCTCTTCAATGCCTGTAGCCGTTACGGTAAGATAGTAGTCCTTGTCCAGCGTTACGGGGAAACTGGGTTCTCCGTCACGGGGATACTGCTCGCCGTTGTTGTTATTGTTGAAGATGAGGTTATAGGTAAGGCCCTCATTGGCCGCCCCTGTATCGAACCAGATATATCGTTTGCCGTTTTTCTCGATGTTGCCGGAAGGCAGTACTCCCGGCCATGCGCCGAAGAGTTCGGGCAGTCCGTCGCCCCATGCATAGAGGGCTATTTCGGCCCAGCCTGTCTGGTTTTCTACATAGATGACATAGCCGTCGTGTGTGATATCTTCGGGGTTCTCCACTTTGTCGAAGTAGGCAGCCCAACGCATGACCGTCAGTTCGGTACGCGTACCCGGCTGCGGATTGTCATAGCGCACGACCGTATCGTTTTTAAGCGTCCGCTCTTCGCGTTGCAACTTGCTTATGAAGTGGAATCCGTCAGCAGGTGTATAGCCGTCTTTGAAGTCGGCAGGATAGAGATACACGCCCCATTTGGCATTCGTCTCAGGGTGAGGTGTGAGACGGAACTTGTTGTTTTTCATTGCCGCTTCATCGCCGCCAGTGAAAGCACCGGCCACATAGATTTCGTCGGTTGCCTGCGTGCTGGTGGGTACAACCACTTCCAACAGCATGGCATCGGCTTTCGTTTCAAAATGAATCCGTTCGTAGTCGAACACGATTTCTTCTTGTTTGCAGCCCGGCATGAGGCATAGTGCCAACACCGTGAATGCAAATAAATAGACTCTTTTCATATAGCAACACGTTATTATTATTGTTTGATGATATTGCGGAGGATTTGCTCCCCTTCAGCCGTTGTGAGACGCAAGAGATACATTCCTTCGTTGAGGTCGGCCACGGATATCTGTCCGCTTTTCGCATTGATAGTGAAGGAGCGAACCGCCTTACCGGTGAGGTCTATGACGGTGGCTTGTCCAAGCTGTTGTGTGGCCGAAAGGATGATTACCGATGATGCAGGATTGGGATAGACCGACACCCCGAGTGAGTTGTACTCCAGCGATTGCAGGCTTGTAGGAATTTCATTGCAATCGGCAGTTGCACAATCGGTAGTCGATTGGATTTCGAAGCATACATCCTGACTATAGGGGCAGCCTGGGGCGTCTATTTGATTGCCTTCGCCGTCGGAGCCGTTGTTGAAGATGATGTAGTTGTTCTCTGCTTTGGCCTCTACCACCACTTTGAACCACTCCTCTCCAACGGGCTCCATCTTCGTACCCGGCCAGACTCCCAGCCATTTGCTATCGCCGGCCCAAACATAGGCATACAGGTCTTTGTCTTTCCATGCTTCAGGGCGTTTGGCCATGATGGTGAATTTGACATCTGTTTCTTCCGGCAGAACGGGGTTTGCCGTACATAGGGTAGCTGGCACGCCTTCGGTCTGCTCGGTGTAGGTACCATCTCCCTTTACATCATAGGCCTTGGTGCCATCCACATTGTCGATATTGGCCGTTTGCTTGTCGCTACCATTGTTGAAGATAACACTTGCTCCGACAGGTACGTTGAAGCAAAACCAGTCGTTGCCGTTGTCGGCCATATCGAGACCCGGCCACGTGCCGCCAGTATAGTTTTGGGTTTCCTTCCATGCCCATATCTTCATGGCATCCCATTCGGTCGGTTTTTTGGCCCGTATCGTAATGAGTGCGCCGGGTTTACTGGATTCGGGCTTGCTGTTGTCCGTGATAGCTCTCCAGTCATCTTTGACCAAATAAAGCCATACTGTTTCGCCCACTTTGTAGGTGCCGGCATCGAACTGTTCGCCCGCGCCGTTATGGAAAATCAGCTTGTACTCCACGTTCTGTACCTCGGAAGTGACGTTAATATATTTATAGGTATTGGCGCTGACGGTTTCGGTAAGTGTCAGTTCCGGCGAATCGACAAAGGGACCGAACAATTCGGGCTGCCCAGTCGCCCACGCATAGATTTTCAAGTGCTCCCACCCGGTCTGGTCGTACACATAGATGCGGCCTGCCGCATTTGCTGTCATAGCGCAGATGCCAAGCATCAGGGTTATCATTAGATACATCTTTTTCATAAGGCATATTTTTTGAGTTACATAGTTTTAGTATCCCGGGGTCTGCACAAGTCCGGGATTGACGAGAAGTGCAGAAGCGGGGAGAGGGAACCACTCATATTTGCGGTCCCGCTTTGCAGGGAAGGCAACGTTGTCGGCCGTTCGTCCGAAGAACCACCATTGTCCCTGCGTGAACTTGTCGAAGCGGCGCAGGTCGGTACGGCGGCGGTTGCCTTCGTTGAGGTATTCCTTGCCCCATTCGCTAAGCATCCAGTCCATATCGAAAGCCGTGAAACCGGGTCCGGGTTCGGCCAGTTTGGCGGCCGGCAGGTAGCGCGAGCGCACCATGTCAACATAGTCTTTGGCCACTCCCGGATTGCCGTGGCGCATCTCGCATTCGGCAATCATATAGACCACTTCGGCCAACCTGAACTGAACATCGTCAATGTCGCGATAGTCAATGCCGGTGCTGACAGGATAGATGGGGTATTTGACCAGACGTACACCCGAGTTGGTTTCGCCCCAGCGGGGAGACATTACGTTCTCGAGAGCCCGTCCTTGATTGAGGAAGGTGCCAACCTGATCAACATAGACGAGGTCTTGACCTTCTCTGTCGGCATCGGCTTTCAAAGCATCGCCTATACCAAAATCCGCCCGCATTGCCCCTTTGAGGAAGATACCTGTATGCTGCTTTGTTGCAGGATCATACACATAGTTCTGCTTACGAACATCCTGGTCATCGAAACGCTCGTACACGGCTCCGAGTTTGTCACCATAGTCGGTGAGGAAAGATTTCGGGCTGTCGGTTCCGCCCCAAGACTGGACATTGCCGGAATTGTCCCATGAGGGAGCCAGACAGGTGCAGTTCCAGCCCGAGTTGCCATCGTAGTTTCCTTGGAAATAGTCACCATAGTTATATGGGTAGAAAGGCGTGTTCCGAGTGTTGGTAGCATTGAGATGAGTCGCATCCAACGCGAGAGCGAAGACGACTTCAGAGCACCGGTTGTTGTTGATGTCGAACACCTCGCGATAATCAGATACGATGCTGTAAGTGCCATAGTCACCGGCAAGAATCTGCTTGCACAAGCTTTCGCACTCGGTGAAGTGGTCTTCCTTGATGAACACTTCGGCATTGAGAAGCAGACGCGCCTTGAGAATACGGTTGACGCCTTGGTTCATGCGGTTGCGTGTTGCGTTGTCGCCGGTCTCTTTTGGGAGGGCCTCCACTGTCTCGTCCAGTTCGTTGACAATGAAATCATAAATCTTATGGCAACTCTTGTCGAAATCAGGGTCGGCGGATCCGGGGATATCGGCCGTCACTTTGTCGTTGAGGGGCAATGCACCTCCCCATATTTCGAAAAGGCTGTAGTAAGCCCATGCGCGCAGGGTGCGCACTTCGGCGATGTATGCCTGAAGTTTGTCGTCGGTCATACGCAGGTCGTTGGCATCAATCTTCTCCAAGTCGCCGAGCAACTGGTTGGCGAGGCCTATCACTTTCCATGTGTTGTTCCATGCGTTTTTGATGATAACTGATTCAGAGGACCATGTATGCGTCGAGAGGACATATTTCTCCCCTTCGTCGTATCCCCACTCGCCTCCGTTCCAGATACGCCATACCACCTGGTCGGCCGAAAATTCCTGAAGATACCAGAACCATTCGGGGAATCCGTAAGCTACATCGTTGTACATGGCCGCCACGGCGCCCTGTACGCTTTGTTCGTTTTGATAGTAGATGCCGGCATCCAACTTGTCGTACACATGCTCTGTCAGGTCAAGGCAAGACGAAAGCAGCACGGCACTCAAAACGAGGGATAGATATAATTTGACTGTTTTCATGATTTTGTGGAATTGTGGAGTTGTGAAATTGTGGAATTGTTAATGGAACTTCACTGTCAGTCCGAGGCTGAGTTGTGCAGCTGTCGGGTATGCGCTGGTGAGGTCAACACCGGGAGTGATGCCTGTGACGGGCACATTCGACGGATCGGTGCCACTATAGGCCGTAGCCGTAAAGAGATTCTTGGCGTTGAGATAGACGCGCAGGCTCTCAAGCATTTTTTTCTCTTTGGGTGTAAAGGTATATCCGAGGGTTACGTTCTCGAGTTTGAAGAAGTCGCCCCGCTCAAGGAAGTAGCTGCTGATGACACCGCCACCGGTCTTGACATCTTTATCTGCGAGATAGGCCGAACGGAGCACGTTTTCGGAGCCGCTTTCGGAAGAGCCCATGCCATAGCGCCGCATGTTGAATATCTCAAATCCAAATATTCCACGGAACTGAAGGCTGAGGTCGAACCATTTCCAGCGGAGAGTGTTGTTCCAGTTGAGGAAATGCTCCGGAGCACCATTGCCTATATAGCGTTTGTTGCTGGCGTCTTTGGCAGCGATGTCCACCGGTACTTTGTTGTCGTTCTTGTCATAGACAAGCATATTGCCGCTTTCGTCGTGTCCTGCATATTGATATCCCCAGAACTGTCCTATCTTTCCCCCTTCCTGAATGCGGAAGAAACGCTCGCTGGCACCTACACCCGGTTTGTCGTAGAGGTCGATGTAGGAAGCCTGATAAATATCGTTGGATAGTTTGGTCATGCGGGTGGTTCCATAGGAATAGGTGATTCCCGTTGTCCATGTGACGGGGGTCTTTTTGAATACATCGTATTCCGCGGAGAGTTCGACACCGATATTCCGTGTAGTACCTACATTGACGAGGATGTCGCTATGGATGAAGGGAGGTTGCGGAGCGGTATAATGATAGAGGAGGTCTTGCGACTGACGGTCAAAGAACTCTACCGACCCGCGCAATGCACTCGATTGGAGGAACTCGAAATCAACACCCGCATTGAGAGATGTGCTCTTCTCCCAGCCGAGGTTGGGGTTGCTGTTGACCGAAGGGCCGAAACCTGTTATCCACTGACCGTTGATAAAATAGGTGCCCCAATTGACATACTGTGCGGAAGACTGATAGGGATCGAAGTCCGAACGCCCGGTGACACCGTAAGATATGCGGGGTTTGAGACTCTTCACGGCATATTTGGCAGGCGACATAAACTCGGCCGCCATCATTTCCCATGCGACACTGATTGAGGGGAATGCTCCCCACTTGTGGTCGTTGCCGAACTTGGAGGAGCCCTCGTAGCGAATGCTGGCAGCGGCAAAGAGCATATTGCGCCAGTTGTAGTTCACACGCCCGAAGAAACCTACCAGCGTGCTCTCTGACTTACCCGTCCACATCGTGGCCTTGCCTTCGGTAAGATAGGAACCGCTTCCGATATTATGCCAGAGGAAGTTGTCGTAGGCGAAATCTTTGTTCTCTGCACCTATCTGCTCCCATGTGTGCCGTTCCCAAGAATAACCCACCACCGCTTTGAGGTCGTGATCGCCAAGCTGCATCTGATAGTTGGCCAGCCACTCGACGCGATGGGTCAGGTTTTTCTGATAGCTGACATTTGCTCTGCCTGCGAAATTGCCCCAGAACGACTCTGCAGCATAGGAGGGTGTGTAGTAGTTGGACTTGAGATCGTCGTATTGCATGGCATAACTGATTGAGGTGGAAAGGTTATGCCCGTCCATACGCAGGATATTCCACTTGAGATCGGCATTACCCAGCACGTACATACGGTCGCCGTTGCTGTTGTTTTCCATGAGTTCCAACACGGGGTTGGTGGCATTAGTGGGTGAAGTGGGCTGATAGAAGGTGCCGTCTTCGTTATAGACCGGCATTGTGGGATTCATGGTCAAAGCACGGTCGAAGAGGCCGTCGTTGCCCCAGTCTTCGTGCACCTTGCGGGCAGAAAGCGAAGCTGAAAACTGCAGATGGCGATCAAGGGCATACTGCTCCATACGGAAGCGCGCACCATATTCATCGCGTCCCGACTTTTTGTCAAGGCCGTTACCTTTCTTCCAGTTGAGACTTCCCCCGTAGTATCCGTTCTTCGTGGTGGCATCAATGGAGAGATACTGGTTGGTGTTGTAGCCAACTTTATTGGTAATAAGATCATACCAATCGGTACTGTAGCCATAGTCGTTGCCACGGCGTGCGCGACGCCACTCGTCAGGAGATAGCACCTCGGCCTTCCCGTTAGCCATATTCATCGTGGCATAACTGTCGTAAGTGACATTGACGACACCTTCCTGACCGCTTCCTTTCTTGGTGGTGACGAGGATAACACCATTGGCACCACGCGTACCGTAGATGGCGGCCGAAGCGGCATCTTTGAGTACGGTTATCGACTCGACATCCTGCGAGGCGATATTACGCAAATCGCCTCCCGCAATACCGTCAATCACCACAAGCGGTCCGTTGCTTGCGGTGATACTGGTAGCACCGCGCACCTGAATGCTGTTCATGGCATTGGGGTTGGCATCAGCCGTTGAGTTGACATTGAGACCTGCCACCTTGCCGGCAACCAGCCCCATAGCATCGCTTACGGCTCCCTGATTGAAGTTGTCTTTGTTGACCTGCACAACAGAAGAGCTGACCTCTTTCTTGCTGAGCGAACCATAGCCGACAACGACGACTTCCTCAAGTTGCTCGGCATCTTCCTGCATGACAACACGCATCGTGCGCCCGGCCGGCAATTCCTGCGTCTTATACCCCATATAGGAGAAGATGAGGATTGCGTCGGACTGACAATTCAAAGAGAAATTGCCGTCAAAATCCGTAATCGTACCGTTGGTAGTACCTTTCTCCTGAATGCTTGCACCAATAACACCATCGCCATTCTCGTCAAGAACCGTACCGGTGGCTATCAGCTGGGCAAACAACGAAAAAGGAAAAACCAACATCGCACACAAGAGAAGTGTACGACAGATGAGTCTGTTGTTTTTCATTGAAGTGTACATTTAGTTGTTATTGTTATTGTTTCGTACCACTTAAATAAACCAAAACAACAATCCTTTTTGCGGCCTTAAAAACAATCCGAACAACCGATGGCGTTCACTAACGCCTTGCTTCATGAAAAAACACAAAAAATCTCTTTTTGTCCGATGCAAAATTATGCCGATTGCCAAACATACACAAGACACGTGCCCCCTCTCCACAAAAAATCAAAACAAAAGGAACGGATATATACCATATTTTCAGATACATATCCGTACAGTAAAAGGCGCATTATCAAAATGCGAAGGAATTTTTACTATTCGGTAAAAGCACCTATGAGCAGTATCTCTTGTTCAAAAGTGGCACCATTGCGGGCCTTGGAGCGCAGACGCGAGCGATAGGTGTAGATGGTGCTGATGGTAGAGCGCAAGATGTCGGCTATCTCCTGATTGTCGGTGATACCGAGCCGCAACAGGGCGAGTATGCGCAGTTCGGTTGTAAGCCGCTCGCCGGGTTTAGGGCAGATGGCCGCCTCGTCCTGCAACAGGCGGTTAACATCGCTGATGAAGGATGGATATATATTAAGGAAAGCCGTATCGAAACTCTGCTGGAAAAGACTGACATTCTTCTGTTCAACGGAGGTTTGCCGAAGACGCTTGGCAACCTCTTCGGTGCGCCCGTCAAGCATCATACGATACGTTTGCAGACGGTATTTCTCAAATTCGATGATATAGTTGGAAGCAAGGCGCATGAAACGCGAAATATATTCCAACTTGATTTTATCGGCCTCTTTCAGTTGGTTGTTGATATGCAATATCTCCCTGTTTTTCTTCTCCAATGCCTTGTGTGCCTTATTGATTCGCCGCTGCAAGACAATCAGAATGACGAGTCCGGTAGCCAGCAAGAGCATGAAGAGCAGAGCGCCGGCATAGAGGAATCTCCAAAGACGCCGGCTATAGGCCTGCTGTTGCTGCCATGCACGAACGATAAGAGGAGTAATCTGCCCCGTCTGGAAGGTGCGAAGCCGCGAAGCGTAGAACTGAGCATCCCAAACCCCAGTATTAAGATATCGGTAAGCACGCTCTATATCCCCTTCCCCATAAAGGATAGTAGCCAGTGCACGCAGCGAATTGGTCTCGGTGATGCAAGCCTGCAAATCGCTGATAGCCGAACAGGCAAAGTAGTATTTCTGCGTTTGCGTGTCGTTGAGGAAATGGTAGAAATAGGCCAGCGTACCCGTCACCACCGAATATTCCCGCGTTCCTGTGCGCAGGGTTTCCAGCAACTCCTGCAAGAGGCGGATGGCCTCCTCTGACTGCCCTGTTTCCGCCTTATAAGTAGCGAGGATAAATACATACTGCCAACTGTCGTGGGGCGCACAGCCGATGAAAAGGCGACGATAGTTCATCGCCTGCCGCATATAGTCTTGCGAATAAGGAACATCCGAAAATTCGGCCTTGTAGAGATACAAATCGTTGGCCAAAGCCAGAAAACGCACATACAGACTATCGGTTGCGGGGTGGCGAAGAAAATAACGCTCCAGCCTGTGCATTTCCATCTCAGCCTCGGAAAAGAGGCCTGCAACAGATAATATATGCAACAAGTCTTCCGCGGCCTCCACACAAGCCGAACTGTCCGAACTGGTTGCCAGCCCCTCTGCCAAGCGGCAGTTCTTCTCTGCATAGGCATAGGCACTATCGTATCTGAACGAACTATAGGCGTTTAGCATCATGCGATTGTGCAGATACTCGTCCTTCGGATTACCAAACGAAGCGGTGTATGCGGCAAGGGTCAGACTGTCGGCATGCCGGTCTACCTGCTGTTCATGGCCCTGCAGCAGGGCGTCAAGCTGCAAAAAGAGGTCATCAAGCGAAGTTGCCGCTCCGCACCAAGCCGGAGCAAGACAAACCAGACAAAGCGACAGAAGCGTGGGGAAAGGTTTCATGGGAGAGGTGGGGAATTGGTGATTTGTGGAGGTGTGGAATCGTGGAATTGGCGAATTGGGGATTAGCGGAGGGGATAGGTTTCGCGGAGGGTTTCGAAGCTGTCGGGGTGGGCACGGAGTTGCCTGTCCACGGCACTGAGCCAGCCGTGGGCAGGAGCCGTATGAGCAGGCAATCTGTCGGCCGGCACCTGCAACGGAGGAAGCGAGAAATGGCGGCAAAGCGCCGCAAGGCACATGTTGGTGGCATTCACCTTGCCCTGCAGCGTGTAGCCAGCGATATGGTAAGAGGCAAGGCGTGCCCGCTCCAGCATACGGATATTGAGGCGAGGCTCGCCCTCCCATGTGTCGATGACGAAGGTCTTGCCGCTATGTTGCTCAAGCAAGGCGGCCTGTTCGTCGAGTACCCCGCCGCGGGCGGCGTTGATAAGGACAACGTCAGCACGGCACTTCGCCAGAAAAGCGGCGTCGGCCAGATGGGAAGTCGGATATTCTCCTCCGCGGACAAGTGGCGTATGGAAAGTGATGACATCGGCCTCGCGGGCAATGATGTCCAGCGGCACGCCAATACCTTTAGGCGGGTCGTTCAGGAGCACGCGCATACCCCGACGTTCCGCCATCGCCGCCACCAGCGAGCCCACATGCCCCACTCCTACGACACCGATGACGGCATTTTGTGGAAGACAAAGCGTACGGAGCACTTCTTCCACGTAGTCGCACACGCCTTCAGCATTGCACCCCGGGCTGTTGGTCCAGCGGATGCCGTGCATCTCACAGTAGCGGGTGTCTATATGGTCGTATCCGATGGTGGCGGTAGCCACAAACTGTACACGGCTCGAGACAAGCAGCGCCTCGTTGCAGCGGGTGCGGGTGCGTACCAACAGAGCATCGGCATCGCGCACGGTCTCGGGCGTAAAGTCTTCGGGCTCGAGGTAGCGCAGCTCGGCGAAGGGTTCAAGAATGCCTTTCAGAAAGGGAATATAGTTGTCAGCAAGAACAAGCATGCGGCTGCGTGTAATCTGAATATGAATATCGGCATCCCCTCGGATGCGAGACGCGCTAATGTCGCATCTCTACCTTTCAACAATCCAACAATTCAACAATTCCGCCATTCAACAGTTCCATCAGTTCCATCAATACTTCACGTTGTCAATAAGGCGCACGGGGCCGCAATAGACGGTCACGCAGCCTATGGCATGGGAGAAATCAGGAGCAGGTTGCAGGGTGGTCTGATCAACAATCTGATAGTACTCTACCGTCAGCCCCGGCACGCGGTTAATCTGCTCGATAACCCAGCTCTCCACCTGTGCTACGGTCTGGCTTTGAGTGAGCTGACGGCTCTCGAAGAGGATATGCGAGATATTGACGGCCGTCTGCTTCTCTTCGGCGGAGAGGCGTTCGTTGCGAGAAGACAGGGCCAGCCCCGATGCCTCACGCACGATGGGGCAGCCCACAATCTGTACGTTGAAGTGCATGATGTCCACCATACGGCGAATGACAGCCAGCTGCTGGTAGTCCTTCTCTCCGAAGTAGGCCCTGTCGGGCTGCACGAGACGGAAGAGTTTGCTTACCACCTGCACCACGCCGTTGAAATGGCCGGGGCGCATCTTGCCTTCCATGACACTGTCAAGACCGCCGAAGTCGAAATTGAACACCGTATTCATTTCTTCCGGTGTGTACATCTCTTCGGGTGTGGGAGCAAACACGTAGTCCACACCGAGCGAGGCGAGCAGGTCGGCGTCACGCTCCAGATTGCGCGGATACTTTTCAAGGTCTTCCTTGTTATTGAACTGGGTGGGATTGACGAAGACGCTGACGAAGGTGACGTTGTTCCCGCTCACGGATTTTCTCACAAGCGAGGCGTGCCCCTCGTGAAGAGCCCCCATGGTGGGCACCAATCCGATGGTTTTCTGTTTCTGTTTGCAGGCAGCAACCTGGTCGCTGAGCGCCTGCCGTGTAGTGATGATTTGCATAGTCTGTTGTTTTTGCGCAAGTTGGACAGAGGCCCTATTTGCGCCTTGCAGGCTGCAAAATTACTCAAAATTTTGTTAATCCAAAGTTTTTTTGTAATTTTGCAGTGCAAAATATAGAGTAGATTTTATGAAAGAGCCTAAACGCATTCTGTTCATCTCGCAGGAGATATATCCGTATTTGGCAGAAGAGACCCCTATCCGTCTGTTTAACCGCAAGATGCCTGAGTTGTGCCAGGCCAACGGGTTCGAAACGCGCACGTTTATGCCCAAGTTCGGCGAGATTAACGAGCGCCGGAACCAGTTGCACGAAGTAATCCGCCTGTCAGGGATGAATGTCATCATCGACGACACCGACCATCCACTGCTGCTGAAGGTGGCTTCCATTCAGTCGGCCCGCATTCAGATATACTTCACGGACAACGACGACTTCTTCAAGCGCAGACGGGGCGTGGTGGATGAGAAAGGCAAAGAATACACCGACAACGACGAGCGTTGCATCTTCTTTGCCCGTAGCGTAATAGAGACCGTAAAGAAACTGCGTTGGACTCCCGACATCGTGGTGTGCAGCGGCTGGATGTCGGCCTTGGCGCCTTTGTACCTGAAGACCACCTATGCCGACACCCCCTTCTTCAGCAAGGCAAAAATAGTGTTTACGCTCTACAATCAGGGCTTCAAGACGCCCTTTGGTACGAAATTTGCGCAGAAGGTGCTCATGGAAGGGGTAACCACCCGCGACCTGACCCGCATCATGAATAAAGAAATTGACTACGTGGACCTTATGCGTTTGGCTCTGCAATACAGCGATGCCGTGGTGCTTGCCGACAGCGACCTGCCCAAAGAGCTTCAGCAGTTCATCAAGCAGGAGCAGAAGCCTTCGTTGTCCTGCCTGACGGAAGCCGACTACGGCCAATGCCTGAACTTCTTCAAAGGTATGACCGAATAAGTTGCGCGAGGAAGGGTCTGAGCGCAGCCAAACCTACCGCCGCAGCACGCGGCACCGACAATGAAACAGAAAATTCTTTTTTTCTTTATATTGCTTCTTGCGCTGAGCGCCTGCAAGACGGACAGTCCTGATGCAGGCGTATCTGTTTTGTCCGACAGCGACGACATCGTGGTAAGCGTTGACACCTTCAACGTGCGCTCCCGCATCGAGCAGGCCGACTACATCTACTCATCTCCCGACTCGCTGCTTTTAGGCGAAGCCGACAGCGAGTTCGGCACCGTGCACGCTGACGTGCTTACGCAACTGGCCTGCCCCGTGGGATTCCGCTGGCCGGAGAAGAGCAAAGTGGACTCCGTATGTCTCTACATATACTACTCATCGTGGTATGGCGACGGGCTCACGCCGCTCAGCATAGAGGCCTACTATCTGGACAACGGCAGCTTTGACTATGCCACGCCCTATGCCACCAACCTTGACCTGTCGGACTACTGGAGCGGCGACAAAGAAGGGACTGCTATACTGGACAGGCAGCGCATCGTGGTGGCGGCGCACCCCGTTGATTCGGTGCTCAACAGCGCCACCAACCGCTATATCTACTACCTCCGCCTGAAGACGACCCGCGAATTTGCCGACCACTTCTTTGCATCGGCCGTATTCAGTTCGCAAGAGGATTTCAACCGGCAGATAAACGGACTGTACATCACCACGGCCTTCGGCGGCGCCACCGTGCTGCACCTGACGGAAGTGACACTGGCCGTACACTACAGCTTCACCTACAACCGCGCAGGCAAAGACACCACCGTCAGCGACGTGAAGGCTTTCTATGCCAACTCCGAAGTGCGACGCATCAACCGCATCAGTTACAGCAACGACGAGTTTCCCGCGATGCAGAGTCTGCAGGACAGCATCAACTTCATCGTCTCACCCGCCAACGTATATACCACCTTCTCGTTAGGCACGGGACGGATGTGCGACAGCATCCTCCGCTCGCTGGGCGAGAAGCGTCCTTACGTTAACCGTGCCCTGCTGACCTGCAAGGTGCTGTATGACCCGAATGCCCAAACGGCTGCGAAGACGCGCGACGACTGGGCACGGCCGGCTCCGTATATGATGCTGGTGAAGGAGGCCCTGATGGACTCCGTGCTGCAGCGGCGCTTCAACCCGACCGACACCTGTGCCATCGTATGCCCGCTTACGCAAGGTACGGACAGCGTAGGCGACATCTATTATTACTACGCCTACGACCTGAGCCCGATGTTGACCAAAGAGTTGCGCAAGCCGCGCTACGGCGAGGCCGTGGCCGACAGTCTGCACCTGTGCATGATTCCTGTCAGCGTCTCGGCGGCCACCTCTTCAAGCGGCACCACCGTGTATTCCTCCGTGCGCCCGCAGCAGACCCTCTCGACCACCGTCATCCGTAGCGCCCAATCGCACTCCGACCCCACCCGCCTCGAGGTGGTATATAGCGGCTTCTGAAACGGCAGCAAAGGGAGCTGTATATCAACGGCAGGGATGTATAGATAGTATTTCTTCTTTTTCAAGCATTTACAATGTTATCATGTTCAGCATTTTCCCGATGCTGGACGCTTGCCGGACACACTGATTGTTGCTATCTTTGCAGCGTCAACCGTTCATTCGTTGAAGTTATGCCGATGCTTGTAGAACTTATGCCGATGCTTTCTCCGCTCAGCGACAGCGAGCAGCTTGTCCTTATTATAGAAGCCTGCTGCATTGTGGTGATGCCGATTCTGTGCATTATCCTTTACAAAACCCGTACACAATGGATGCAGGAAACACCTGACGCGACACCGGCCGGACAACAGCCGGAAGGAGGGGGCGGGAAAAGCGATAGTCGTGCGTGTGAAGCAATACGCTGGACGGCCGAGCTGGCAGCCGCCAAACGCCTGACAGAAGAGCAGCGGATGCAACTTCCCGCCAAAGAGCGGGCGGCCTTCGACAAGTCGCTTTACAGCAGGATGATTCATTGGCAGCAGGATGATTTTGAAGCCGAGGCAGACAAGCGGTTGGGCGGTTTTCTTACGGCATTGCAGCAGCGATATCCCGCATTGAGCGCGACAGACCGGCAACTGATTGTGCTGTTCCTGCTCCGTGTACCCCAAAACGACATTCTGCTACTGATGAACTATTCACCCGTCAGCCTGCCCACCATCAAACAGCGGTTGTGCCGGAAATTAGAGATTGGTTCGGCCAACCTATTAGTGGAGCAATTGGACGAGTTATTGACAACCCTCTAAACCGTTATCATAATGTTGGATGCCGAAAAGAAAGACAAACTAATCAGGCAGAGCCGGTTTCTGGTATATGACTTCCCGGCATTGACAATTCTGCCTGTCCTGATACTACTGCAGCAGAAGGAATACATCTCGGACATGTTTTTCCTTATAGAGACCTGTCTTCTGCTCGTGTTTACCACCGTGATGACGCTGACCGTCTATCGCCGCCACATGGAGGGATGGGATTGGCTGTTTGCAGCTCAGGCAGGCATAACCCTTGTTTTCTGCTTGCTGTATGTACTTTTGAAAGAGCTGCAACCGTATTTGACGATAGCAGGCATCGTTCTGTTGGTCAGCAGGATGTACGCATTGCCTTTGTTCATCCGCTACAGCAGTTGTTACCGGTCGGAATGGCAGCGCGGTTGGCTGTGCACATCAATCCTGTATGTGATGCTGCTGACCTTCCAGATTTTCTTTTGAACTCTGTTGTGAGGAGTAATAATAGGAATAATACAACATAATATATTAATACCTCTAACAAAATGAAAATGATGCATTTTATAAAACATTATCCATTGGCAGCATGCGTAGTATTGATGCCTTCATGCTCGCACGATTATTCCCCAAATCAGTATGAGAATATCGAAAATAACGACACCCTATTCTCAAAAAGGATTCGTTCGATAAATCAAAAGTATTCAACAAATCGAATCGCTTTAGTAGTTCAAGATAATGGTGATAATCATCAGAATGAGGAAAAAATTAGAAAATCAGATGCAGATGTGCAAGGAGCAAAAGACGGAGCAGAAATAGGCGCTGCTACATTAGGAGCTGTCGGAGCAATCAGTTGGGGCACGATTTGTGGAATGGCCTCGGGAGGGATGGCAATCGTTCCAGGAATGGCTGTCGGAGGAGCGGCAGGTAGTTCAGTTGGAGCTGGAATAGGAGCGGCTATCGGAGCTGTCGTAGCATCAGTAAAAGCATCTGAAAATGATAGTACTACGAGTGCCCATATAGCAAGAATGACTGGTGAGGATTTTTGGCAGTACGCTTATGAGATTGACATGAGCAATCCATTATTATACAAACATCAAGTAATTCTCCTCCCCGAAGATTTGATAGGTGCTAATATTGGATATTGGCATAATACAATACTTCAAATGCTATTCCGTACCTATAGTTCTGATGAAATTTATATGGCTTCCATTGAGTCCTTAACAGGAATGGTTTGTGAAATGGCTGCCGACAGTGGATTATTTTATTTAGATCCTATTGCACAATATGATTTCACCAATCTCTTTTCCATTACATACTCTCACAACCATTTCATTGAACCCAGCACGGAGGATGAAATTATAGAAGAATGCATGGCAACTATCTGTTCTATTCCCAGCAATCAATGGAAAGAATATATTTTATCTGTGATGGAAGAGATAGATGAAATAGCAGATTACGAAGGTTCGGAGAATTCCTTATTATCTGCTTTATACATAAACGGAGCTCTTTCTGTTTTCTATTATAGTTATTGTATTTGGCATCTGCATTCCATAGATCCATGGCTCACTAATCCACTCATTTCCGACCTACCTATTCAGGATTTTTCAACAGAGTATGATTGGCACACATTCTGGAGAATTAATTGCGCGGCCTTTAATAATAAATTCTATTTCACTCCTTCTTACAATTCTAATGGTTTCATTGAACGGTTATTCTTTTTCAAAGAACTCAACCCTTATACATTTGACTCATTAGAAAACTACATAGAAGATGATGCCATTTTTCTTCCTGGATATTCCTCTAATGAAACACAATTCTCCATAGGTTCGTATCCTGTCTGTTTGAGCCCAGACGTTTCTGTATATTCCATCTTCATAGGATATGAAGATGTCAATTTTTAGCATTCTAAACTATTCTGCACCTGTGCATGATTCCTGTCAGCGTCTCGGCGGCCACCTCTTCAAGCGGTGCCACCGTATATTCTTCCGTGCGCCCGCAGCAGACTCTTTCCACCACCGTCATCCGTAGCGCCCAATCGCACTCCGACCCCACCCGCCTCGAAGTGGTATATAGCGGATTCTGAACGGAGGCTCTCCCACATACCACTCCTCATACACAATTCACCCCATGCAGGATATCGTTGCCTCCTCAACGGAGGCAACGATTTTTATTTGTTTCGCAATCTCTCTACATGTTATTTGGACTTGTGCATCATTCTTTCTTATGCACAAGCATAACACACTCTTTTTCAGACGAAGCATGCAGCAGTTTGTCTATCGTTATTCGGCGGTTGACACTTGCAAGGCAACGGAAGATGTACTATCTTTGCAGCCGTAAAAAAACGACCTTACAGACACCTCCCATGCTTGAATTGCTCACCCCTCAGGAAATTGATGCTATAGAAACGGAAGTTATACTATTGGCAGGCTTTACCGTCTTCTCATTCATCATCTACTGGTTTTTCATCTATCGCGCACGCCGCGACCAAAAGACAGCAGAGATTCAGCAGTCTTGCGAAGAAACACTCCGCAGTGAAGACCTTCCACCTCAGGTCCAAGAGACTCCCCGTCTGCAGCAACGCCTGCTCTGGAGCGCCGAATTGGCGGCAGCCCGGCGACTTACAGAAGAACAACGCCAGCAACAGCCGCCTGCCGATAGAGAAGCCTTCGACCGCTCCCTGTACAACAAGATGATGTATTGGGAGCAGACCGACCGCTGCTTCGCGTACGCTGACGACAGATTAGACGGCTTCGTCAGCCGGTTGCGCGGGAGGTATCCCCAACTGACAGACTCCGACCTGCAACTGCTGCTGCTCTACACCCTGCAGGTGCCGCAAAACGACCTGCTCACGCTGATGAACTACTCACCCAACAGCCTGCCCACCACAAAACAGCGTCTCTGCCGAAAACTGAATCTGGACTCAGCACTCCATCTGCCTGAGCAAATCTGCGAATTGTTATCCACATTGTAATTAAGAACGCACCTTATGAAAAATCTGCTTGCACAACTATCTACTCTTAAAACCAGCCAATACGTCAACCTATGCATGTGGTTGCTGCTCTTCTATCTTCCTATACGCATGAGCTGGATTTGCGGGAAATATGTCTGCAATCCGGGGAAGTGGTCATCTGCTTTTTATGTCATCCACATGGGGCTGCTCGCTACCATCAGCCTGCTGTGCATCATCACTATGATTGTCAACCAAACCCGAGGACGCAAATGCTGGTATTTCACCGTCATCATCCTCTTTGATATCGTCATGCTGGCCCCTGCATTTCTTACAGGAAACAGTGCAGACTCTACTGCAGGCAGTCTGCTCTACCTGCTGTACTACGAATTTCTTGTCCTTTTGCTTGAAGCTCTGGAAACCATGCGCCGTATCCGGCTGAAGATATACCACCCCAGATGGTGGAACATCGCCCTGAAGGTTCTGTGGATTCACTACACCTTCCAAACCGTGGAAATGGCCGTCATTCTGATGGGGCAATAAATAAACAACGTGTTATAACTCTAAAAACATAAAATATATGAAAACCTTTTTCTTCAAAGTATTTTCCTTCCTCGTCCTGTTCATGGCCATTACTGCCTGTTCTCAAGAAGACCAGCACAAAGATTATTCTTACTCAAAAAATCAAAACGCAGAAATCTACATCTTGCGTAATTTGATAGCTAAAAAGAATAGACATTCCCTACATAAAAAACAAATCAGTATTAATCAACTTCATGATTTCTCGAATCCCACTACTTGTCTTGGCAGTGCAATTAGAACAGATACCGAAACTCAAAAAAAGGCAACAATAAAAATTTACCAAGATTCAATTATAGGTCAAGACATATATATTGATGATATGATTTCTATCACAGGAGGGGGAGTGCCAACAGGACCTCTTATGGCGATATATGAATCTGCAAAAAAATCCCTTGAAGAACTCAAAACCTGTGTTGAAACAAATGGGAATGCCAATCCTCCTCTCAACGAGCAAATATGGGAAAGACGAAATGAATTGAATCTAACATTACCATATAATAAAGATTATGATGTATTGCCTAGTGATATAATTGGTTTCAAGGCTGGCAGCATACATAATCAAATTATTGTCCAAGTTCTCAAGAATGTTAATCCTATTCAATGGGCACTATCTTCTACTAATATTTCTCTGATAAATGATATAGCTATGGCGTTGGATAGTATAGAAGATTTGGCAATGATTCCATGCCCCAATTTCCCCGCAATCTACGAATTTGATAATGATTTTCAGCATTTCATCTATAGTGCAAGTGATTACTCAAATGTAGAGAGTATTATTGATGACTGCATCCAGACATTGGAACAACTTCCAGGGAATCAATGGTATCCTTATTTGGTTTCTATCGGAAACATTGTTCAGGAAACTGCAATAGAACACTCGGAAAATCCCACTACCATCTTCTACTGCTATCTAATTAATAGTACGTTATCTGTTCTCTATCATAGTTATCATCTATGGAATCTACTTATTCCAGATCCCTTCATAAGACCAACTTATATATACAATCCTCATAATGGAACTTTTACAATTCATAATTTGCAAGAATATGGATACATACAAGTCCTTGTTGAGGAAAACTATCACGATTTCATCCTCACTCCTTCTTTTTATCCTAATGGTTGTATAGAATGGTTATTTCTGTTCAAGGAACTCAATCCTTATACATTCGACTCATTAAGAAACTATATAGAAGAGGGAACCATCGCCCTTCAGGGTTTTTCCTCTTATGAGGCTCAACTCTCTACGGGTATATTCCCAGTCAGTTTGAGTCCCGATTCTTGTGTCTATTCCATTTTCACGGGACGTGAAGGGATTGATTATATCCTGAATTAAAAAACTAATAGACTCGGCGCCCGCAGCAGACCCTCTCGACCACCGTCATCCGTAGCGCCCAGTCGCACTCCGACCCCACCCGCCTCGAAGTGGTATATAGCGGATTCTGAACGGAGGCAAAGGGCGTTGTATGGCAAAGGCAGGAATGTATAGATAGTGTTCCCTCTTTTTTCAGACATTTACAAGGTTATATTGTTCAACATTTTCTCCATGTTGAACGCTTGCCGGACACGCTGATTGTTGCTATCTTTGCAGCGTCAACCATTCATTTGTTGAAGTTATGCCAATGCTTGTTGAAGTTACGCCGATGCTTTCTCCTCTCAGCAACAGCGAGCAGATTGTTCTTATTATAGAAGCCTGCTGCATTGTGGTGATGGTGCTGACCTATCGGATTTTCTTTTGAACCGGCTGGCATGACGGGCTTTCTCCGTGTTGCTTGCGTAACATTCAAACGATTGAAACTATTCACACCTTATCCATATAGACAAACACGGATTGGCTTATTTACAAGAGAAGGGCTATAAATAGCGGTTATAAAACAATGCATACTCTTCATGTTTCATAATCGTATGGTATAAGGGGTATTTCGTAATCTCAAGTCGGATATTGTCAGTTCACGCCGGTGGCGAGCATGATTTTGGGAGCAATCTGCGTGTTGTTCTGCCAGCCGGTGAAGCGTTCTGCCCCGACACCGACCGCCCATACGCCGACGGCAGCGGCCGAATGAGCACCGGTGGTCCACCCCAGTTTGCTCTGCACAGCAAGGATACGCATGGCCGTATCGGCCAGACTGTCGATTTCCTTGTAGAGCGTCTTCACTTTCTTATCTTTCCCTTTCATGAGTTGCTTGAACTGCTGCTGCAGTTGCTTGTCCTGTTCGGGCGTGACAGCAACCGCCTGATAAAGTCCGAAACTATTCTCCAGCATGGTGCGCACCTGCGGCCAAGAGAGTTTGTTGCCGTATTGCTTGTGCATCTCCTTCAGAGCGTTGGAGAAAGCGAAGACCGACTTGCGCTGATGCTGCAACAGTTGCAGATTGAGCGTATAGTCGGAGTTGCCGAGGGCCATACCGCCCGTCTCGTGGTCGGCCGTGACCACAATCAGCGTCTCGTCGGGATGGGTCAGATAGAACTCGAAGGCAAGGCGCACCGCCTCGTCCATGTCAATTACATCATGGATAACAGTGGCGCCGTCGTTGCTATGGCTTGCCCAGTCGATAGCACCTCCCTCTACCATAAGGAAGAAGCGGTCGTGGCGGGAAGAGAGGAAGTCGATAGCCGCCTCCGTAATCTGCGTGAGCGAGAGTTCGTCCTCCTTGCGGTCGATACGGTAGGGAATCATGCCCTCGCCTTCGTAATCGTCGGTAAGTCCCTCGTGTGGCTGGATGAGAATCATCTTCTGCGCGTTGTCTTTCAGATTCTGATACTCCGTATAGCCCCGTGCGAAGGTGTATCCGTTTTCGCGGCAGAGTTGGTAGAGCGAAGGGGAAGCTTCGTCCCAGATGCGCTGCTTCTTGTCGAGCAGAAGATGGGGATGGTAGAATGTGGCACCGCCGAAGAAGTCGAAGCCCGTTTCGGCAAGTTGGGTACCTATCTTATAGTATTCACTGCGATGGTCAACATGTGCATAGAAGGCCCCCGGCGTGGCATGGTCGATGCTGACGGAGGTGGTGATGCCCACTCCCCAGCCGGCATCGCGGAGCCGCTCGGCGATAGTGGTGACAGGGGTGCCGTCGGGCCGCAGACCCAAGGTGCCGTTCTTGGTCTTCTCGCCCGAAGCAAGCGCCGTACCGGCAGCTGACGAGTCGGTGATGCCGTTGCTCGTAGAGAACGTGACGCACTGCCCCGTGAAAGGAAACTGCGTGAAGCACAGCGGCTGCACGCCGATGCGGCCCTGCATCTCGGCCAAATACATCTCGGTAGCCAGCACCTGGTTCTGACCCATGCCGTCACCTATAAAATAGAATACGTACTTGGCCTCTTGTGCAAAGAGAGCACCGGCAATAAGGAGAAGTGCCGAAAGGAGGAAGGATTTCTTCATAAGGATGATGTCTTGGAAGGTATATGGTTATTGTGTTGCAAGCGAACCGGATGCGAGCCATCCGCTTCCGCCTGTGGTTGCAAAGATACTGCAAATTTGTCAATCCCGCAAATTATGCTTACCTTTGCATTACGAATGAAACACCGAGTCCGCACATTGTTACTTCTTATGCAGGTGAGCATTACGGTTTGTTCCCCGCTGATGCTCCGCGCAGAGGAGACGCAGAGGCTACAGGAGCGTCAGACAACGGAGACCACCCTGCAGCTGCGCACCGACTTCACTTATACCTGCCCGCTGCATCCAAAGGTGTCGATGGTATTGTTTGAAGACCTGCGTTTAGACCTGCTTCCCTTCGCCCCGCAGACGGTGTTTGACCTGTCGCTCACGTCGGTGAGTGTGGTATATGCCCCCATCCCCCAACTGAAGCTGACGGGCGGCTACATGCTGAAGATTCACGGTGCGTCATCGGCCAACACCTTCCGGGAGTTTTACAGCAAGCCTGTCAACTATATCCGCCACCGCGCATACGCAAGCGTCACCGGCATCTGGAAACCCGGGCACTGGACACTCAGTCTGCGCGAGCAGGCCTTGTGTGACATGCGCTTCGACGAGATAAACCTCTATACCGCCAACCGCTACCACTTCACGCTGCGGCACTATCTCTGCGTCCAATACAACTTCCCAAAGCCGCATCTCACTCCTTACGTATGGACGGAAGCGGGCAATACGCTGAATGCAAAGGCGGCCGTGCATCCCGCGCACAAGCAGTACCTGACCTGCTGGCGCACGGCGGCCGGTCTAAAATGGAAGATAGCGCCGGAGAAGCATTGCGGCACCCTCAACTTCTTCTACCGCTACGACTGGGGTTGCACCCGCTCGGCCGTCATCACGAAGGATCACCACATCTACACGCGCCACCTCAAGCACGAGCACGCCATCGGCATCGGCTATGAGCTGTAAGACAACTCCTGCAGGATTTCCTCGTAGGTGAAGCCTCGCTGGAGGCAGAAACGGATGGTGCGGTCGCGGTCGGAGACGCCATAGCGGGCGACAGCACGGCGGAGAGCCTCGCGGTAAAGACCGTCATCTGTCTCTTCGAGTGCCTTATCAATTTCTTTTTCAGGCAACTGCTTCATGAGGAGCATCATGCGAATCTTCACGCGCCCCCACCCCTGATAAGCCACCTTGTCGTGCACGAAAGCACGGCAATAGCGGGCATCGCTGAGGAAAGACTCGTCGTAGAGACGGCGAATGATGCTGTCGGACTGCGCGGCATCAGCACAGCCCCATTGGCGGAGTTTGAGACGCACGTCGGCGGCACAGCGCTCGGCCTGCGCGCAATAGGCTGTGGCACGCGGCAGCCATTCGTCGGGAGTATATTGTTTGTTCGGCATAGGCAGGGAGATGAAAGCGGAATCACCCGCCAATCACCCGCTAATCACCCGCTCTTTCCTGCATGGAAGACGAAAGAAAGATGCGAGAGAAATGCGGGGAAGAAGACGGTGAAATAGCAGTAATATAGCGATTGTTATCATAGATATCGCGAGAGAGGACTGGGTTGGGAAAGCCGAGCGAGCGGAGCAGACTGAGGGTGGCGGAGCCCTGGAGTTGGCTTATCTCGAAGAAGAGCGCCGGTGCGGCATGCTGACTGGCGATGGCACGATAGAAGCGGAGCGGGTCGGCATCGGGCACAAAGAGCGCCAGCGCGGGCTCGAAACGGAGCACACGCTCCTGCATGGAGGCTTTCTCTCTCTCCATGACATAGGGGGGATTGGAGACGATAATGTCGGCCTCGGGGAGAGACTCCGCCAATACGTCGCAGCGGAAGAAGCGGACATCTGTACGGTTGGCCTCCGCATTCTGACGCGCCACGGCGAGAGCGGGCTCAGAGACATCGCAAGCCGACACCTGCCAACGGGGATGCCGATGCTTGAGAGCGATGGCGATACAGCCGCTGCCGGTGCATACATCAAGGACGCGGAGGGGAGACGCGGGGGAGGTATCGAAAGAGGATGAGGATGAGGAGTTGACGGCAGCCTCGACAAGAGGAATGAGTCCCCACGTCTCGGGGCGGGGGATGAGGGTGTCGGGCGTGACCCGAAGCGTCAGTCCGCCCCACTCCACCGAGCCAAGAACATACTGCAGAGGCTCGCCGCGACGCAGCCGCCGGAGCAGGATTTCCAGATTCGGATAATTATTCGTAATTTTGTCCCCCGATAGCGCATCTGCCAGAAGCAGCCGTGTGCGGTCGAGCCCGCTGACCTGCTCCGCCACGGCGAAAGCGGTGTCGCACAACTCCTCCGGCGGGACGGCACCGGCGAGAGCCGAGGTGATATAGGGGATGAGCGGATGCATGCACTATCAGTTGGTGACTGAAAGGGGCATGCAAAGATACAACAAAAAAACGAAACGATGACAACTGACGAGAAATACATGCGCCGATGCCTTGATCTGGCCCGTCTCGGAGCGTATTATGTCGCCCCGAATCCGATGGTGGGAGCCGTATTGGTGCGGGCCGACGGTCTCATCATCGGCGAGGGGTTTCATCAGCACTACGGGGGTCCGCATGCGGAGGTGGAATGTCTGCGCGATGTTGAGGCATCGGCATGTGCGGGACAAAACACGACGCTGTATGTCAGTTTAGAGCCTTGCAGCCACTGGGGGAAGACGCCTCCCTGCGCCGACCTGATTGTCAGCCGCAGCCGCGAACTCGGTATCCGCCGCGTGGTGGCAGGCTGCACAGACCCCAATCCGCAGGTGGCGGGCCGGGGAATAGAGATACTGCGGGCGGCCGGCATAGAGGTGACGGCGGGCGTGCTGGAGCAGGAATGCAGAGAACTGAACAAACGCTTCTTCTGCCTGCAGGAGAAAAAGCGGCCTTACGTAACCCTTAAATGGGCGCAGAGCGCGGACGGATACATCGACGGGCCGCGCACAAACGGGGAGAAGAAGCCCGTGGTAATATCCAACGACCTGACCAAACAGCTCGTGCACAAACTGCGGGCGGAGAATATGGCCATCCTGATAGGCAGCGGCACGGCCCTGATGGACAACCCACGCCTGATGACGACCCACTGGAGCGGGCGCAACCCGATACGGGTATTGCTTGACCGCCGCGGGCGGGTGCCGCACGACTATAACATCTTCTCGAAAGAGGCGCAAACTATTGTGCTGTACGAAGAGCAGAACTGGCAGGAAGCCGTGGCACGATTGGGGGAGACAGGCATCCACTCGGTGCTTGTGGAAGGCGGGGCGACGTTGCTGAACCATATCCTGCAGACAGGAATCTGGGACGAGATGCATGTTGAGGTCAACCCACATCAAAAGCTCGGCGGGGGCACATCGGCACCGGCCGTCAGTCTGCCGCCGGAACCTGTGGCCGTGGTAGGGGGTAATCTGTTGTATGAGAGACGAAATGGCAGGTTTGGCGGTTTGGTCTAATTTTTGTACTTTTGCCCGATAAAACAGATTCTATGAAGAGGATAACAAGAAAGACTATTACACTACTGACAGCCAGTCTGTTGCTTGCTGAACTGATGAGCGGGTGCGAGTTTATACGAAGCTATCGGACCGGCGACGCGGTGGCGAGCGCAGGCGGTCAGAAACTATACGAGAGCGACCTGCAACTGCTGACCGCGGGTCTTCACGGCGAAGACAGCATCCGTTCCGCCGAAGCCTATATCCGCCAATGGGTGACAGAGCAATTAGTCTATGACAAAGCCCGTCGTCATGCCAGCGACGGCAAGCGGATAGAAGCATTGGCGGAAGACTACCGGCGTTCGCTGTATGTACACGATTATGAAGAGCAATTAGTGCGGGAACGCATGCCGAAATTAGTGGCCCCTGACACTGTGCAGGCGTTTTACGACTCGCACAGCGAGCTCTTCACACTGAACGAAAACCTGCTGCAGGGCGTGTTGGTAGTGACCCCGAAAGACGCTCCCGACCAGATGAAGGCCTCGCAGTGGATATCCCATCTGACGGAAGAGAATCTGGAGCTGTTAGAGAAATACGCATGGCAGTATGCCAGCGGCTACGAACTGTTCACCGACCGCTGGCAGACGCAGAGCGGCATCCTGATGCTGCTTCCGACTGACAACAACACCCTGAACGCCCTGCTAAAGAAAGAACATCTAATTCAGATGGAAGACTCGACGAATGCCTACCTGCTGCGCGTGACCGACATACGCTGGGCGGGTCAGCCGATGCCGATAGAGTATGCGAAACCGGACATCGAGCAACTGATATTGTCGGAGCGCCAGGCCGGTTTCCTCAAGAAGCAGCGGGAGATGCTGTACAATCAGGCCGTACGGCAGGGGAAGGTGGAAACAAAGGTGAAAGAATGATGAAGTGAAAGAGCTATGAAAAAGACCATTACAACAGGCATGCTGCTGCTGATGCTTCTACCGGCACCGGCGCAGCGCGTGATAGACGAAGTGATATGGGTGGTAGGCGACGAAGCGATTCTGCGCTCGGAGGTGGAAGAAGAGCGTCTCCGTGCCCAATACGAAGGGCAGCAGATATCCGGCGACCCGTACTGCATCATTCCCGAGCAGTTAGCGATACAGAAACTCTTTCTGCATCAGGCAGAATTAGACTCGATAGAGGTAGGGGAGAGCACCGTGAAGAATCAGGTGGAGATGCGTTTGAACTACTACATCTCGCAAATCGGGTCGAAGGAGAAGCTGGAGGAATACTTCCGCAAGCCGATGTCGGAGATGCGCGAGGAAATGATGACATCGGTCCGCAACCAGATGATAATCCAGCAGATGCAGCAGAAGCTGACGGAGAACGTGAAGTCCACCCCTGCCGAGATACGCCGCTTCTACGACTCGCTTCCTGAAGACAGTCTGCCAACGGTGCCTGCGCAGGTGGAGGTGCAGATTCTCTCGTTTGAGCCTGCCGTTCCCCGCGAAGAAACGGAGCGTATCAAGAGCCGGTTGAGGGAGTTTTCGGAGCGTGTGACGAGTGGCGGCGCGGACTTCGGCATGTTAGCACGCCTGTATTCGGAAGACACGGAGAGTGCAAAGCACGGCGGCGAGTTGGGCTTCGTCGGTCGGGGCCAGTTAGTGCCGGAGTTTGCGGAAGCGGCGTTCAACCTGAGCGACCCGAAGAAAGTGAGCCGTATCGTTGAGACGGAATACGGCTATCACATCATCCAGCTGATAGAGAAGCGCGGGGAGCGCATCAACTGCCGTCATATTCTGCTACGGCCCCGCGTCTCGGCAGACGACAAAGTGAAGGCACTGACACAATTGGACACCATCAGCCAGCGTATCAAAGCGGAAGAGCTGACCTTCGAGCAGGCGGTGATACAATATTCGCAGGACAAGAACACAGCGCTGAATGCGGGCTTGATGACCAACGAGCAGGACCAGTCGTCGAAGTTTGAATATCAGGCTCTGCCGCCAGAGATAGCCAAGCAGATATACGGCATGGAACCCGGGGACGTGAGTCAGCCGTTCGTCATGATGGACAGCCACAAGAACAAGGAGATATGCGCCATCGTGAAGCTTCGCCAGAAGTCAGCAACGCACAAGGCCAACCTCACCGACGACTACCAGGTGATACGCCACCTGTATGAAGATCGTCAGAAGACAAAGCTCATTGACAACTGGATACGCAAGAAACAGCAAGAAACGTACGTAAGCATCTCGCCCGACTGGCGGGGTTGCGACTGGCAGTACCCGAACTGGGGGAAATAACCCCCCTCACTCCCCCCACAGGGGGGAAGATAAAAGAATGACGATGGAAGATAGCGAAGAGTGAAGAATTGCAGATACATAGTGATTGTGCTTCTATGCCTGACAGCGGGCATGCTATGGGCAGAAGAGGTGAAGGATGATAAGGAAGTGAAGGAAGTGAAGGAGACTCTGATCTATTTGGAGCACTCAGAGACACTGAACTTCGACGAAGAGCGGCACAAGGATGCCCAGCTGCTGAAAGGCAACGTCATCTTCCGGCACGACGATGCCCTGATGTATTGCGACAGCGCATGGTTTTACGAGAAGAGCAACTCATTGGACGCTTTCGGGCACGTGAGGTTAGTGCAAGGCGATACGCTGCAGGGCTTCAGCGACGTATTGTTCTACGACGGGAACACGAAGATGGCCCGTATGCGCCGCCACGTTAAACTTATCCACACGGGTACGACGCTGACTACGGACTCGCTCAACTATGACCGGCAGGCCGACTTGGCATGGTACTACACAGGGGGTACCGTGGCCGACTCGCTGAATACGTTGGACTCGCAGTGGGGCCAATACACCCCAGCCACGAAACAGGCTGTCTTCAAGACCAGCGTAAAACTGGTAAACCCCAACTTCGTGCTGACGGCCGACACGCTGAAATACAACACAGAGAGCCACATAGCCGACTTAGTAGGTCCGACAGAGATTGTGTATGAAGAGGAGACGACAATCTATTCGACCTTAGGCTGGTACAATACGCAGACGGAAGAGAGCATGCTGCTTGAGCGTTCGCAGGTGGTACACACAGACGGCAAACAGATGACGGGGGACACCATCTTCTATGACAAGCAACGGGGTGTAGGCGACATACGTAAAAACATGGAGATGACCGACAGCGTGCAGCACGTGACACTATACGGACACTTCGGTCTGTTCTACGAGCAGGAGCGCAGGGGCTATGCCACAGACAGTGCGCTATTGGTTGACTGGAGCGGGGAAGAGAAGATGTATATCCATGCGGACACGCTGTACACGGAAGAGACGGCCTACCGTCTGCCTATCGTGACGGAGCACGACAGCGTGCTTGTGGACTCGGTGATGACAGCTCCGGCGCCTGACACGGTGTGGCAAGATACGAGCTACCGTCAGGTGAAGGCGTGGTACGGGGTGCGCATCTACCGCAAGGATATGCAGGCAGTGTGCGACTCGATGCGCTACGACGGCCGTGACTCGCTGCTATCGCTCTACAAAGAGCCTGTGCTGTGGAGTGACCAGCAGCAGATGAGTGCCGACTCGGTGACGGTGTTCATCCGAGAAGGCGTAGTGGAGCACCTGCACGGCACAGGGAGGGCCATCGCCATCCAGCAAGACGACGACCCGAAGCACTTCAACCAGTTGTCGGGCAAAGAGATACTGGCCTTCCTGCAGGAAGGCGAACTGCGGGAGATACACGTAAACGGGAATGCCGAGACCGTGTTCTATCCGCATGAAGACGAAAATAGCCCGGATGTGGTGGGCGTGAACAAGACCCAGTCGAGCTACGTAAAACTATACATCCGGAACCAGAAGATAGACCACATCCTCTTCACGGCCGCTACCACGGGGACCATGTATCCGTTGGACAAAATCAGCGAGCAGGAAACCCGTTTAGGCGCCTTTTTCTGGGCCGAGGAGCAACGTCCGACCGACGAGCGGGACGTGTTCCGCGATGTGAAAAAGGCCGACCGGCCTGCCGATGTGGCCCTCTCCGCCCGAGACGACTCGGAGCCGGAGGAGACCGCCGAGCCGAAAGGGAAGGACGGGAAACGACGCAAAACGAACAACAAGAAATAAAACACCGATGAAACGCAATCTGATTATCCTTATCATCAGTACAATCGCCCTGACAGCCATGGGGCAGTCGCAATCAATAGGCTTGCAGGTAGGCTTCTGCGAGCCTCTATTGCGGCAGAACACAGCCAACGATCCGACAAAGAAGAGCAATGTGCTGAGCATGAACGGCGGCAAGGTAGGCTTCGTATATGATGCAACGCTCGTAAAGGGCTTCGGCTTCTCAATGGCTCTTAACTACGGCTTCACAGGGCAAAGCGGCAAATGGCAGCAGGTGGGCCCAAGCCTCTACCCCAAGCAGCGTATCAGCTACCAAATGCATACGATAGAACTGCCGATAGACTGGCAATACAAATTCCAGATAGCCCAGAACACGTGGCTGATAGTGTACACGGGTCCGACCATCCAATACAACTTCCTCTTCAACGAGCACACAAGGCGCCAAGACCTTGACCCCGTGACGAAGCGGCCTGTTGATACCGACTTAGGCAAGACCAACCGCTATGCGATTGACAGCGACGGCGACGGGGTACGCGACTACACGCCGTTGAATATTCTGTGGGGAGTAGGCGCAGGTTTCCAATACAAGAACTACTACCTCAGAGGCGGCTATGACTTCGGCATATACAGCCACTACCGCGACGGTCGGAACGACACGGGCGACTATGCAAACCACGCCCGCTTCGACCAATGGGGCCTGCGCCTCGGCTGGTATTTCCTGAACTTCTGACGACCCGAAAGAAAGACGTTCGCCGTGATACCCAAAGAAACCATAGACCAGATCTACACCACCGCCCGGATAGAGGAGGTGATAGGCGACTACATGACGCTACGGCGCCGCGGGGCCAACCTGTGGGGCAACTGTCCGTTCCACGACGAGAAGACGCCCTCGTTCTCCGTGTCGCCGGTCAAAGGCATCTACAAATGCTTCGGCTGCGGCAAGGCTGGCAATGCGGTAAACTTCGTGATGGAATATGAGAAATGCTCGTACGTCGAGGCTTTGAAGCAGATTGCGAAGAAATACCACATCGAGGTCAAGGAGAAAGAGCTGACCGAGGAGGAGAAGCGCCAGGAGGACGAACGGGAATCGATGTTCAAGACGAACGAATGGGCCAACAAATGGTTCCAGCAGCAACTATGGGAGACGGAAGAAGGTCAGAACATAGGCTTGAGCTACTTCATAAGCCGCGGCTTGCGTGAAGACATCATCCGCAAGTTCCAGTTAGGCTATTCCCCCGAGCGCAACGCCCTCTACCGGGCCGCCCAGCAAGCCGGCTGGGCGAACGAATACTTGGAGAAGACCGGCCTATGCGGCATCTCGCTGCACGACGGCCGGCGCTACGACCGCTTCCGCGACCGCGTTATTTTCCCGATATTCACCATATCAGGCAAGGTGGTGGCCTTTGCGGGCCGCATCCTCAAAGACAAGAAGGGCACGGGCAAATACATCAACTCGCCAGATTCAGCCATCTACAACAAGTATAACGAGTTGTATGGTCTGTTTCAAGCCAAGCAAGAGATTGACAAGCAGAATATGTGCTATTTGGTGGAGGGACAGATGGATGTCATCTCGATGCATATAGCGGGCATCCAGAACGTGGTTAGCTCGGGCGGAACCTCCCTCACCCACCACCAAATACTGCTCCTACACCGACTGACGGAGAATGTGACCCTCCTCTACGACGGCGATGCAGCGGGCATACACGCCGCTCTGCGCGGCATCGACATGCTGTTGGAAGAAGGGATGAACCTCAAGGTGGTGCTTCTGCCCGACGGCGAAGACCCCGACTCATTATCGCGGAAGATGAATGCCGTTGATTTCCAACAGTTTCTGCAGGACAACAGTCAGGACTTCATCCGCTTCAAGACCGCCCTGCTACTGAAGGACGCCCAGAACGACCCCATCAAGCGGAGCCAAGTGATAAAGGACATCGTACAATCTATCAGCGTCATACCTGACCGCATCACGCGGCAGGTGTATATAAAAGACTGCTCGAACATGCTCGGCATCCGCGAAGACGAGCTGAACCGCGAGACACTGAGGCTGCGGCAGGAGAAATACGACAAGAAAGGGGCCGGTAAAAGGGACGCAAGAGAGGTGCAGGATGAGCCGGAGCCGCAGGAAGAACAGACGAGCACGCCTGCCGCCCCCCCCAGCACTCCACAACCCGTCCTGCCGACCCTGTCGGACCGACTGGACCAGAACATCTGCAACCTGCTACAGGTGATTGTCCGCTACGGCGAATACCCGCTGTTTGACACGACCGTAGGCAACTACGTATTGGAGGAGCTACAGAACGACCAGATACACTTCGAGAATCCGCTGTACGAAGAGGTACTCGGCGAGTTTCGCGCACACAAGGATGACGAGGGCTTCCAGGCAGAGACCTTCTTCAAATACCATCCGGACAGCCGAATCAGCAGTTTTGCCATCGGACTGATAAGCGAGCCCTACGAACTGAGCCGGATATACAGCCACAAGAACATCTCGGAGAATATCAAGGCAGAGACCAAGATGCCGACCGATGCCGACCGATTGACCGACCTTGTCCCCCAACTGATGCTGGAGCTGAAGCTGACCATCATCAAAGAACAGCAGCTCTATATACGCGAAGCACTGAAGCACGCCCAAGAGAACAACCAGGCCGCCGAGATTATGGAGCTGATGCGGCAGGAGATGCAGTACAAAGATGTAGAGCGGCAGCTATGTAAACTGCTCGGAAGCAGAATACGGGGGTAGGCGGTAATTAAAAATAAAAAAGTAAAGAAGGACGGAGTATGTTGTTTCCTACTATCATATACGGTCCGGTGCACAGCCGACGACTCGGTTTGTCGCTGGGCATCAACCTGATGCCCACGGCTGCCAAACTGTGTACCTTCAACTGCATCTACTGCGAATGCGGCTGGAACAGACCGGTGGACCATCCCGTGCTCCCCACGCGCGGGGAAGTGAAAGAAGCTTTGGAGAAGGCGCTCGCCGGGCAAACCGAGATGCCGGATGTGCTCACCTTTTCCGGCAACGGCGAACCGACACTGCATCCCGACTTCGAAGGAATCATACAGGACACCTGCCTGCTGCGCGACCGCTATTGTCCGGATGCGAAAGTGTCGGTACTGAGCAACTCCACACAGCTGTACCGCCCCGACGTAGTGCGCGGACTGAAGGCGGCCGACAACCGCATCCTCAAATTAGACTCGGCCATCGACAGCACCATGCACCTGATAGACCAACCCGTGAACAAAGAACTGACCGTGGCCCAGCTGAAAGAATATTTCCGTGCCTTCGACCACGACTTCACGCTGCAGACCTGTTTTCTTCAGGGAATCTTCAACGGTCAGACAGTGGACAACACGACACCGGAGGAGACGAAGGCCTGGCTGCGTCTTGTGGAAGACATTGCTCCCAAGAACATCATGATATACGTCATTGACCGCCAGACGCCCTGCCGCACCCTGCAGAAGACGGACCCCGCCACCATGAACCACATTGCCGAAGCCGTGCGCAGCATGGGCTTCAGCATCAGCGTGAGCTGCTGAGCAAAGGGCAGGAACGGAACATAATGAGGACCATTCAATAAAAGGAGAAAGAGACAGACAATGAAGATACTCATCGTGCCCCTCAACTGGGGCCTCGGACATGCGGCACGCTGCATTCCGCTCATACGCAAATATGCTGCCGACGGTTGCGAAGTGGTGTTAGGCGGCGACGGCGACAGCCTGACGTTGCTGCGCAAGCAGTTTCCTGAGCTGAGAAGCGTGGAGTTCCCCGCGCTGAAGCTGACCTACTCGGAGAGCAACACCCAGGTGGGCGCCATGATACGGATGCTGCCGCGGCTCATCATCGGCAGCCTGCGCGACCACTACGCCCTGAAGCGGCTGCTTGCTACGGAGTCGTTTGACCGCGTCATCTCCGACAACCGCTTCGGACTTTACACCTCGCTACGCCAGAAAAGCCGCTGGCTCCCCCGCCGCAAGCGCATGCAGCCCCTGCCGGCCGAGAAGAGGAAAGAGCCGGAGACGATATATATCACCCATCAGGTGATGATAAAGCTGCCGATAGGGTTGCGCTGGATGGAGCCCATCGTAGCTGCCATACACCGGAACATCATCACGCGCTACACGCAGTGCTGGATTCCTGACTATGCCGGCGAAAACAACCTGTCGGGAGACCTGAGCCACAAATACGAACTGCCCCGCAACGCCAAGTTTATCGGTCCGCTTTCGCGCTTCCCGGCCGCCAAGAGTCATAGTCTTTACGGCGACAAGCTGCAGACTTATCCGGCCGTGGCCGTTTTGTCGGGTCTGGAGCCGCAACGCACCCTGTTAGAGGAGCAGCTGATGCAGGAATATGCCGACCGCGAGGAACGTCTGCTTGTTGTACGCGGTCTGATGGACCAACCGAACACGCTCATCACGCACAAAAACATCACCCTTGTCCCCTACCTGAACGACAGCGACCTGCAGGATGCCCTGTTGGCCACCCGGACAATCATCGCCCGCAGCGGCTACAGCACGCTGATGGACCTGGCCGCTTTAGGCTGCATTGACAAGGCCCGCCTCATCCCTACACCCGGACAGACCGAGCAGGAGTATTTAGCCCGCCATCTGCAGCAGAAAAAGCAGCAGAACAGTTCCTCTGAGAAAGACAACAACCCTCTAAAAAAACAACAACTATGATTAAAGACTTCATCAACCGGCTGATGCTGCTGGCCGACAGCGGCAAACTGTTCAAGACCCCGTTTCAATGGCTATTCCTGCTTATCGGTGCGTCGGCCTTCGCCCCCTTCGGCGTATATCTGTATTTCTGGATACGCTATTGGGACCGGTCGGTAGATTTGCTGATGCCCAACTTCTGGGGTGAGTTTGTAAGCGTGTTCATGCTTATCCTGTTCGGCTACGTAGTGTTGCTGACAGGTTGGGCCTTGTTCGTATTCTGGAACAACCGCCGTCAGAATCTGGACAGCACGGTGGAAACCGGCAACCGCCTGACAGCCATTCCCCTTGTGACGGACCTGATACAGAGTTCGGGCGAAGCGCTGAGTCTGTATATCGTGATTATTCCTTCTGCGGGAGCCGCATTAGCCTATATCGCCTGTCTGCTGACCAATGGTTTCGGCTTCTACACGGAGTACGCCTTCTGGTGGATGACGCTCGGCGTACCCTGCGTATTTGCCGCCGCTGGCGTAGCGGGCTATCTGAACCTGTTAGCAACCCGCTATGTGGCAGAACGCATACGCGTCATTGCCCAGATAGGCAACGACGTACACAAACTGTCCACCGGTGCACCGAGAGAAGCCACCCGTGAGGCCGACAACCGCGACGCCCACTTTGCGATGCCGGCTGTCAGCCGCGGCGAGAAACTGACCGTCATCATCGGTCTTGCCGCCGCTGCCCTAACGGCTCTTGCCATAGCTCTCAGCGTCAGCCTCATCACATACAAAGCCACCGGCAAGCCGCTGTCGGAAGAGATACCCGAGCGGTATATCAGCAAGGTAGAGCGCCAATACGCCGACTTCGGCCGATTCTACAGCAACGTGCGTGCAACATACGACCAGCTCGGCGAAGAGCAGCAGAAGGCATACGCAGGGCTGAGCTATAAGCGTCTGTACCGTTACACGTACGACTACTATCTGAACGACGGGTACAGACAAAAGACCGGTGAAGCGGCCGCTGCCGCCTACGAGAGCGATGTACACCAGCCGGCCATGGAGAAGGTAAAGGCAGAGGTGGCCAAATGGGAGCAATACAAGGTGGACCATGACGTGAACACCTACATCAGTGTCAGCACCGTCAGCACCACCGGCAAAGAGAAGCGCGGCAAGAAAGAGACCGTGCGCCCCGCCTACTACTTCAACGTCACGATGCCTCGCGGCGAACTATTGGACGCGAGCGTGACCTACCGTCCGCGCAAAGGCGGCAAGGCGGCTGCCCCGGGCATAAAACCCGTCACAACCAACTTGTCAGGTCTGCGCAAATACAGCGCTGAAGAGCCTGCCCTTTACAAAACCGGCAAGCCGGACTTATGGAACAGCTACAGCATGGAGGTTACGGTGAACAGCGTGACATTGGTTGATGGGACCGTGATACGGCCTGCCGACCTGAAGAAGGTTCCCGAAACAGTGACCCGCTATACGGCCGACCCCAATCCGAAGAACGAGAAGGCGATGATTCTGAAATATGCTGACCTCCACTATCCGTCGGTAGAGACCTTCATGCGGCGGCGCACGGAAGAACTGCTTCAGGCCCAAGACTCGCTTTGTTACAGTTTTCTGCACTAACAACGCCATTGAGATTCTCACGTTCGCAACAACTCCTTGCCAGAGTACGCACCGGCGGACATCTGACAAGCGGAGAGCAAGCCCGCCTTGCTCTCCTGCTTGCTTTACCGGCCATCATCTCGCAGTTGGTCACCATCGTGATGGAATATTTGGACACGGCGATGGTGGGTCATCTTGGTGCCGCCGCCTCGGCGTCGATAGGCATAGTGAGCACAACGACCTGGCTGATGGGGGGCCTGTGCTCATCGTTGGCAGGCGGCTTTGCCGTATTGGTGGCGCAGAGCATCGGAGCGCAGGACATGCGGCGGGCACGGATAGTGCTGCGCAAAGCGGTGCGCTTCACGCTGCTGACGAGTACAGCCATCGGCGCGGCTGGGGCGGCAATATCGCCGTGGCTTCCCCAATGGCTGGGCGGGGGGCCGGAGATACAGCATGATGCAACGGTATATTTCTTCGTGTTCGCCGTTTCCATACCCGTATGGGAACTGAACTTCCTGATGGCGGGTATGCTGCGCAGCGCGGGCAACATGCTGATGCCGAGTGTGGTGAACGTGGCGGCCTGCCTGCTGGATGTGGCGTTCAACTACGTGTTCATCTTCGTGCTGCGGATGGGTGTTGCCGGAGCGGCATTGGGTACATTGTGCGCCATGGGGATTTCGGCTACAGCGCTGACCGTTTATACCCTGTGCTTCTCACCGGAGCTGCACCTCACAGGTACCGGAAAGGAAACGACGGAGGCTGACGGAACTATCGTGCGGGAGGCTCTTCAGATAGGCGTACCGATGGCGGTGCAGCATGTGGCGATGTGCTCGGCGCATATCGTATCGACACTGATAGTGGCTCCGTTGGGCACAACAGCCATAGCGGCCCATGCTTTCGGCATCACGATAGAGGGCTTGTGCTATATGCCGGGATACGGCATAGGCGATGCAGCGACCACATTGGCAGGGCAGACGATAGGTGCCCGACGAGCGGACCTTCAGCGGTCGTTCGCCCGTATCACATTAGGGTTGGGCGTAGGCTTCATGACGTTCATGGGAATGCTAATGTATGCAGGCATACCGTGGCTGATGCCGCTGATGACTCCAGATGCGGCCGTTCAGGCCCTGACAGTGGAGTGTCTGCGCATTGAGGCATTTGCCGAGCCGCTGTATGCGGCCTCGATAGTAGCCTACAGCCTCTTCGTGGGAGCAGGCGACACGCGTGTACCGGCGGCACTGAACTTAGGCTCGATGTGGGTGGTGCGCCTGCCCTTGGCATGGCTGCTGGCCCAAAGCATCGGCCTGCGCGGCGTATGGGCGGCCATGTGCGCCGAGCTGTGCTTCCGCGGTATCATATTCGTAATCAGACTATATAAAAAGAAAGCCATATGAAAACAATCACACATCAGGAATTCGGCGGCGAGCGGCCGCTGTACAAATCGGAGGACATGCAGCTCCGGCAAGTGACCATCCATGCAGGCGAGTCGTCACTGAAAGAATGCCGACGCATTGAGGCGGAGGACTGCCGCTTTGAAGGCAAATACGTGTTTTGGGAAAACGAGGGTGTAGTATGCCGGAACTGCTACTTCGCACCTTCGGCACGGTCGTCGGTATGGTACAGCCGTAACATCCGCTACCAAGACTGCCGAATTGACGCTCCGAAGATGTTCCGCCGGGCACACCATATCGCCCTTGAGAACGTAGAGATAGCGCATGGCGAAGAGACCTTTTGGGACTGCTCGGACGTGCAGTTGAAAAACGTAAAGACCGCAGAGGCCGACTACCTGTTCATGCACACTACGGACATCCGCATCGAGGACTACCGGCAAGACGGCAACTACAGCTTCCAGTACGCCAAGCGGGTGGAGATACGGAATACGGTCATCAACTCGAAAGACTCGTTCTGGGAGTCGGAGGACTGCACCCTGACGGACTGCGAGATAAACGGCGAATATTTAGGCTGGTACGCAAAGAGGCTGCGGTTGGTGCGCTGCCACATCACGGGTACACAGCCGCTATGCTACTGCGAGGACCTCGTGCTGGAGGACTGCACCTTCGGCGATGATGCGGACTTAGCCATGGAGTACTCCACCGTGCAGGCCGTCATCCGCGGCCGCATACACAGCATCAAGAACCCCACGAGCGGGAACATCTACGCCGAAGAGATAGGGGAGCTCATTATGGACCAGAACCAAAAGCAGCCGGCAGACTGCAAGATAAACTATGATAGAATTTGCAAACCGGCAGGGGTCTGACTGCTACAAATGGGACTCGGCAGAGGCACAGGGCACGCTGCCGCTGTGGGTGGCCGACATGGATTTCAAGGCGGCCCCCCCCATCCTCCGCGCCTTGCAGAAAAGGCTTGATCACGGCGTATTCGGCTACAACATCGTGCCCGACCGCTACTACGAAGCCGTGTCGAACTGGTTCAGCCGCCGCCACGGCTGGCAGGGGATAGGCCGCAGGAACAGCATCCCCACCATCGGCGTTGTACCGGCCCTCTCGGCCGTGCTGAAAGCACGCACCATGGCGCTACGCGAGAAAGGAGACGGGCGGCCGCTGAAAGTGATGACCTTCACCCCCGCCTACAACTGCTTCTTCAGCAGCATCCGCAACATGGAGGCCGAGCTGACCGCCTGCCCGCTAACAGAGAAGGACAGGCACTATGAGATTGACTTCGAGGCATGCGAGCGGCAGATAGAAGGCGTGGACGTACTGCTGCTATGCAATCCGCACAACCCGACAGGGCGCGTGTGGACCCGCGACGAACTGCTGCTGTTAGCCGGCATGTGCGACTCCTACGGCACCTACGTCATCTCCGACGAGATACACTGTGAACTCACCCTTCCGGGGCATCCTTATACGCCTTACGCCACCGTAGCGGATGACAGCGACTGGTACTGCGTGCTCACCTCCGCTTCGAAGGCCTTCAACATCGCCGGTCTGCAGTGTGCCAACATCTTCACAGCTGACAGGAGGGAATATGAGCGCATCGACCGCGCCATCAACATCCATGAGGTGTGCGACCTCAACCCCTTCGACGTGGAAGCCACCATAGCCGCCTACAACGAGTGCGGCGAATGGATAGACGAGCTAAACGGGGTGATTGCGCAAAACCGCCGGTTGCTTGAGCGCATGACGGCGGAACAGATGCCGCAGCTAAGACTGACCGACCAGGAGGGCACCTATTTAGCCTGGACTGACATACGGCGCACCGGAATAGACGCGGACACCTTCTGCCGCCGGCTGGCTGCCGAAGAGAAGGTACTGCTCAATGCCTCCGGAATGTACAGTTGCGAAGGCTTTGTGCGCATCAATCTGGCCACCTCCGCCGAGATATTGACCGAAGCACTGACCCGCCTCGCACGCTTCGTGCAAAGCCTGAATATCTGAGCCTGTATGAAGCGTTTCTGCTTGCTGATAGTCTCAATCGGCTGCCTAAGCCTGACAGCGGCAGCAGAAGTGCGCTACAAGGAAGACTTGTTTCCCCTCATTGTACAGGATATCTACGAAGAGTTAGTGGAGGAAGGGCTGGAGCCCGACTTGGAGGAATTATCCATAGAACTGACTGCACTGGCCGCCCAACCCATCAACCTGAACACGGCCGACGAGAACGACCTGAGGCGGCTGTACTTCTTGAGCGACAAGCAGATTGACGCCATCCTGTTAGCCGTATATAAGCAGCCCTTCCAGAGCCTCTACGAGTTGCAATTAGTGGATGGAATAGAAGACTACGAGATACGCAACATGCTTCCCTTCGTATGCGTGGAGCCCGTTGCACCCCGTCAGCCTTTCTACCTGAAAGAGATGCTGCATACGGCCCGCCACGAAGCAAGCATCCGCTTTGACGCCCGCAGTATAGAGCAGAACAGGCAGGACCCCTGCTACGGCAGTCTGCGCTACCGCATCAGCAGCGGCGAACGCATAGAGGCCGGCATCGTGATGGAGCGCGACCCGCAGGAGCCGCTGTACAGCCCGGGCAAGACCTACGGGGCCGACTTCTACGGCGGGTGGCTGCAGGTGCAGGATGTGTGGAAGTTCAAACGCATCGTGGCAGGCGATTTCCATGCCACCTTCGGTCAGGGACTGGCACTGAACAGCAGCCGTCTGTACGGAGGCAAGACGGTCTGGATAACGGGAGCGGGCATGCGGGAAGGCTTACGACCGAAACGTTCTACCGCCGAGTACGGGTTCCTGCGCGGAGCCGGTGCCACCCTGCGGATGGGGATAACCGACCTGACCGTCTTTTATTCGGCCCGCAAAGCGGACGGCAAGCCGGAGGGAGGCGTATTCAGCGCCATAGGAAAGACCGGCCTGCACCGCACGGAGAACGAACTGGCCGGCAAGCGGGGTGTATGGGAACAGACGGCCGGTGCCAACCTGACACTTCGGCTGAAGACGCTGCGTCTCGGTCTGACCGTAACGGAACATCTGTTTGGCGATACGCTGATACCGCACAAGACCTACTACAACGACACGTATTTCCGGGGGAAGCGGCAACTGTCGGCGGGACTGAACTACCGCTGGCAATGGCGGCGGCTGACCCTCGCAGGGGAAGTGTCCACAGCACAGAACACGCGGTGGGGATGGGCCAACCTGACCCAACTGCGCTATGCGCTGACGGGTGATATCAGCCTCACAGCCGTGTACCGCTATTATTCCCCCCACTTCGACAACCTGTCAGCAAGCAGCTTCGGAGCCTGGAGCCGCCAGAACGACGAGCACGGAATGATGGTAGGGGCCGACATAGGCGGCGTGCGCCACTGGCATTTTCTTTTCTATACCGACCTCTGCCATTTCTCGCAGCCCAAACAAGGAAGCCGAACGCCGTCGTGGGCCTTCGACGGTCTGCTTCAGGCGAGATATACTCCCCGAGAGGCACTGCACATGGAGTGGAAACTGCGGCAGACCGCCAAGAGGGGGACTGCGCGGCTTCAGCTACGCTATGCGCTGACGGTCAAAACGGGAAGTTGGACCCTGCGCACCCTGATAGAAGGGAACATGGCCAACCATCTTGCAGCGGAGACAAAGGTCCCCAGTCCGGGCGGGGTGGCGGCTCAGCAGGCGGAATACAGCTTCCGGCGGATGCCGCTGACGCTGCAAGCCCGTGCAGAGGTCTTCTATGCCACCGCCTACGAGAACCGCATCTACCTGTATGAGAACGATGTGCTACACGCTTTTAGCATTCCCATGCTGTACGGCAGCGGCGGCCGCTGGATGGTGAACCTGCGCTGGCATATCAGTCCGGCCGTAAGTCTGTACGTGAAAGCCGGCCAGACGGTGTGGACGGAGAAATGGCGCAAGCAGCAACTGCTGCCGGGCCCCACCCGCACCGATGTGCACCTGCTGCTGCGGCTGAAGCTATGCGGTCAGGCGGAATGAAAGATATAAGACATATAGCAGCAGAACAAGAGCGCAGCCCCAACGGCTTATGTTTTTTTTCTTGTGATTGAACAGCACAAGAAACAGCAATGTCGCCGCAAATGCCACTATGCACAATTCAACAGTTTCCCTACTTTCAAACATAATAAAGCCGCTTGTCAGTCATCCATGCCGACATATTTATAGTCCTTATCGAACAAGAGGTCGAGTCCGTTGCTCAGTTCGGCTTTCCAACGGCGGTCGTCTTTGCCCCACTCGGTAATGTACTCTTTCGGAAATTTTGTTTTCACATAATTAACGACAGCTTCCGGGACTATGCCATCCGGCACTGCAAGCAAACCGCAGTCCACCTTCTTGAACCCTCCGGTTTTGTCAAACTCCAATTTGGCTCCGCTTGCGAACTTAACTTCATACTCCTCGTCTAACCCTTCCTTCTCATGCATAACATAAGAAATCTCCTCTACGGCGAAACTGTTTTTCAGGAAAGTCTGCGCCTTTGGGGGTAACTGTTCAAACGAAATGACTTGCTCATTCCTGGCACACGCACTACTAAGCATCATCAGCGAAAGCAATGCAAATGAAAATAACGTTTTCATCTTTTTTTGTTTTTATTTAGTTAAACAATATAAAACGAAGTGGTACAAACCATAGCTGGAATATACCACTTCGTTTATGCTTATATGTAATTATAGTTCTGCTCCCCTATTCCGGGAACATAACGGCGCACAAGACCGAGTTTAAGTTCGTCGGATTGTAAAGCAACGCTACTGATCTGGTTATCATTACCCTGCATTGCCGCATATATATGCCCGATACTTACTATCCCTGTAATCATACAACCAACGCCGCCGAACTCATCAGCATCATCCCATTCAACATCTTCCATTTCCAGTTCTGTGCAAGTCTCAACAAGCAAGTCCTGCTGAAGCCGGCAATGGTCCCCCCATTCGTCCACAGCAACAGCCACAGCAAACATGCTCATCAAAACGAGCACTGCCACGGATGCATATTTTCGGCATAGTTGCATGACAAATCGGTTACAAATACTATGCCATAAGCAAACAAGTATTGACTCCAACCCATTGACAAGCAATCGTACCGCACGTAGAAATCGTCTTTACAATGCTGTCGGGAAGAGGCGCCAATGACAGGTCTCTACGTAACGGCACCATAGTAGAGCATATGGAAAGTGAAGAATAGTTATGTATTCACAAATGACATAGATATGGGCTTTGCCAAACAAATTTCAGTTTGGCTGTCCGGCACGATATATTAGTTGCTATAGTCTGCCAAACAAACGAAAGGCATCCTTCTCGGAATGCCTTTCGTTGCACTTGCTACTTGGGAGCGATTCTAAAATGCTATTTTATAATTGCCATTTCGACACGCCGATTCTTGGCGCGGTTGGCAGGAGTGGTATTTGGCACAAGCGGTTTGCGACTACCATAACTATGCACATAGATACGTTTCGCATTTACTCCTTTGGAAACGAGATAGCGTTTCGCAACCTTTGCCCGTTGAATGCCCATCGTATAGTTGGATTTTTTATTTCCGATATTACAGCTATGCCCGAGCAGTTGAATCTCCACGTCCCTATTATTAAGCAGGATAGCAGCTACATCGTCTAATCGGCGCTTGTTCTCCGCGGACAATTGGTAGGAATTGAATGTATAGAAGTCCAACTTCGTTTGCTCCAATTGCTCCAACTCATTCATGGAATGGGAGACAATATTACTTTCTTCCTGCTGTGGGTCTATGCCTTCCATATCTTCTTGAAGCGATTCTGCTATTTGTTCTTCTTCATTAAGAATATCATCAATATCTGACTCATTGCTTTCTACCGTCCCTTTCTCTCTATTTTGCATTATCGGTTCATAGCACTTTAGAGCATCACGAATAATCATACTTCGCTTATTTTTTTGATCTATATACTCTTCTATGGTTTGATTCTCTGCTTTGATTAACATAGCATCTAATTCCTTCAAGGAGACATACGGATTACATTCAGCTAATGCTTCTTTCAGTGTCTGATTGTACTCATTCTGTTGTGTTTCACGAATGCAGCTCATTACACTATCCATCCCGTATAGTTTCTGAATATTGACATATTCACCGGTTACATCGCTTATCTGCCAGCGGCAGAAGAAATACTTGTCATATTTGGAGGATGTTTCATCCAACTCATCCTGATGCATTTCAAGAAAGTCATCATTATTAGCGGCATGCTGTTTATCTTCGAAATAGCCTGCTATATGAGAAGCCCCATAGAAAGCAGCCCCTACGATACTATGTTTATCACTTTTCTTCGTGTTATCGTCAGATATCAGGTCATCTACAGTGGCATCCATAATGTTGGTTGCGACAGAGAAATCTTTCCCTGCAAGTTCTCCTATTGCTTTCAGACCAGAAGAAGCAACATATATGCCCTTACTTGCTGCACTACTATTCCACGCTTGTGCCTCACGTGTATTAAGAATCATATCCATTGTCTCTTGCTGCGAATAGGTGTGATAGGTGGCACCATTGTTATCCAACGGAATGTTGTCATAGACATTCCTGCAGAAATCTGCGACTACACCGCATGAAGACAATGCCATCAGACACGATGTGACTATCATTACTTTTATCCTTTTCATATTGCGTCCTCCTTACTTTAAGCGTAAATTTTCTGCCATCTTATACCCCTGTGCAATAGAGTCTTGAGAAACAAGTACCATTCCTTTTTTATAGATGATACCATCGTAACTCACAGGCATGTTGTCAGCATCAATACCTTTGATATGCACTTCAATGCCCTTCCGTATTTTCCCTGAATAACTATATGTCCCGTATGCAGTGAAACAAGGAGCGACAATCATGGTAGCCCCTTGACGCACACTGGTATTGATATTGACGACATCATCCTCTCCGAAATAAAGAGTAGTATAGACATCGGCTTTAACTCCGTCTTTTTCCGCCGGTGTAACATTGTACCAAACGGTGTTTTCGAGTTTGAGCGTTGTGGCGCAACTGCAAAACAAAGCGACCACAAACAACAGGTAATATTTATTCATTGCTGTGCAAATTTAGCAGGGCACTCCTAATCTTGTCCATTAAGAATGCCCTGAATGATTATTAGTTGCAGCGCGTTCCCGTGACTTGAACACGATAGTCACTTACCTTTTGCGAGGATTTTGCATTTGGAACGGGAACTTTGACTGTGTTGGAAGCATGCGGTGAAACTTTGCAACCTCTTTGTCCGCTGGCAACACCTGAGATTCTCACCGTCACATTAACAGCAAAACTACCATCATTATCCAGTTCTACCATTACATATCCATCACCTACTTCAATAATAGAGGCAATTACAGTTGCTCCGTCTTGGCTGCCTTGAATTTTACAGGTCGCTGTAGTGTCTGCCATCATGTTGAGTGACAAGCCTAAAAAGGCCAATAACATTACTATTATTTTTTTCATTTTACTCTGCCCATGCCCTTGGGGCTTATTTTTGCATCTGGCACGCGATTAACACATTATTCCCTCTACATAAGGCTTTCGTGGGAAGTCGTTTCGCCCGTTTGAATAGTGTCGTTCTATTACGGATATACCTACACAAAAAGATGTGAACAATCTGCCGTATTGTCTAATTTCTATATTGGTCAATTCGGGCTTGGACTCCCATCTACTCCAATATATGCAGAAAGTTCACACCTAACGATGTGAACATTCGCTGTATTGAGGATGTAGATTAGTTCAAAGTGTCCAAGTTTGAATTGAATCCTTAATAAAGCAAATGCTTAATTATATATATTATGTCTTGCACGGCCTGTCCGTGCACGGTCTAATTCATCGGCTACATGTTTTGTGCATGATTTATATTGATCCTTAATAGTTCTTGACTAAATCCGTGAAATCTGACCAGTCCTCTACACGGTAGCCACGAATATCACGGACAGAATTGCGAAACCAGTCAATACGTGCCAAATCAATTATCGCTTGCATGAGATTCGTCATATTTTGACTATGAGTGAGATATGTGCTGCCTTGAATCCATTCAAAGCCATCTTTAATCAATACCTTCTTTATTTAGTAGGCATTATTGTATTGCTCCTCATAGTTTTCTTTGAGAAGCGAAATCTCCATATCAAAGCTTAATGCGAACATAATCAGAGCGCAGGACGGAATTTATACTCTTTGTCAAAATAGATATTGCCATCTGCAGTCTGTGCAGAAATAACCGTACCCACGAAAGAGTTGTTTTCAACATCAATTACCTTGCCCTCTATCCAATCGTTTTAGTGGGTTACATCAGGCGAAATAAAAACTTTATCTCCATGTGCCATAATAGTATTGTTTTTAGTGTTTAGCCGGATTTCTTATTCAGCGCACAAAATTAGTAAAACCATTTCGTTTCCGCAAGTATTTGCTTGAAATCCCTTAATCATCCGGGGGAAAGCGTGTCAATGGCATGTCTCTACAAGGCTGTCGGGAAGAGGCGCCAATGACAGGTCCCTACAGAGAGGAGAGAGACGAAGGGGGAAAGGATGGCGCTATCAGCAGCGGGAGAGCGGATAGAACTATCAGCGGCGGGAGAGGGCGGAGAGTTCCTGGCGGCGGATGGCGGCAAGCATAAGGGCGGCATCGGAACGGAGGGTGCGCAGCGTGGTCTCGGCCGTGAGGATGACAGGTGCCAGTTGCCTGCGCTGTTCGGCATCAGCACCGGCATAGCGCAAGCGATAGGCATCAAGCGATGCCTGCTCTTCGGCCACTTCAGCCGTCAGTTGCTGCCAATGGGCAAACGACTGCCGCGCATCAGGCGAACGGAAATCGGACAAGGCGGTATAGACCAGCGTATCGCAGACAACGAAACGGAAAGCGGGCGCCTCCTGCTGTTCGGCGGGAGAACTGGGAGATTCTTCCCCCGAGGAAAGAACGGGTTCGTTGGCGGAGACGGGCACGACAGCAGAATCGGACCCGACGTCCGGTGTACGGAAAGCCGTCAACTGTGCAGCCCGACGGATATATTCTTCATCAACATCGCGCAGCAGCCGAGGCTCAGCCGTATAACGGAACGAGTAGATGCAGACGCTGTCGGGTGCCGTGCGGCGGTCGGTGGCGAACCAGGCCAGAGAGCGGCTTTCGTCGATAGCCAGCATATAGTCGTCGGCCGGAGAGTTGAAGGGGAAGCCAAGGTTTTCGGGTGCCAACCACGTGTCGGTCTCCGCATTGTAGCGTGTCTGATAGAGGTCGTAGCCTCCGAGGCCGTCGGAGCGTGTAGAGGCAAAAAAGAGCGTCAGGCCGTCGGAAAGCTGGAAGGGATAGTCTTCCGCTGCGGAGGTGTTGACAGGCAGGGGCAAGGTGTCGGTCTCACCTCCCTCGGCCGTGCCATAGGTCTGAACAAGCATCCTGAGGGTGTCGGGTCCGATGGAATAGATCCGCCGCCGCCCGAGCTGGTTGGTATAGACAACGCCTTCCCGCTCCTGCCTGAGAGAGCCTGCATCCGAAGAGAGGGTGTAGGCCTTGAGGAAATCCGTCTTAGGAAGCAGCACACTGTCGGTGATTTCCAGGTCAGCCACTCTGCGGATGAATCGTTCGCCCTTGCGGGCATACTGCAACCCTGCCAGCGCATCCTCATAGCGGTCGCCTTCCTCGCCCGCGGCCTCGATATAACGCTCCCATGCCGCTGCGGCCTCAGTGAAACGATAGGCCTCGGCATAGAGCCGGCCAAGGAAGAAATCGCGCAACGCATAGCGGCTGCCCGCCAACTCGAAATGACGGATAGCCTCTGCATGGTCGCCCTGCTCCTGCAAGCAACGGGCATAGCGGTACTGATAAAGGGCATTGGAGGGTTGCCGTGCCGCCAAACGGGCATACAGCGCCCCTGCAGCGGGATAGTCGGCCTGCCGGAAGAGCCTGTCTGCATCAGCGGCCGACTGGGCCTGAAGCCCGGGCAAGGACAGCAGACAGAAGAGCAATATAAATGTGCGTTGTTTCATTCGGCCTGCAAAGGTACGAAAAATACGGCACCGGTGCAAGGAGGGGACGAGTTCCGTCATGAAGGCAGGTTCAACATCAAAGTGCAAAATTAGTAAAAATGTTTGAAGAAGCAATCCTGTGGTGTCATAAAGTTGAGTTTTTCTCTTGGTCTTCTGTTGATTTTATATTGTATTTGTGCGATAATAACGTCATCAATCGTGTC